>NZ_JAGPXK010000030.1:0-55216 GCF_018070675.1 Nocardiopsis sp. B62
GTTCGAGAAAGAACGACACGGAGAAGCCCCCCAACTGGACGAGCGACTCCGGTGACTCGGTCGACATCAAACCGAACCGTTCCGGGTCCGAGCCCGAACCGGCCCTGGTTCCGAGCAGGAACGACGGTGACGTCCTCACCGAGTCCAAGAAGACCCCCGCCCCTGCCCCAGTTCGAGGCAACGCCACCGACATCGACGCCCCAGGTTCCGGCAACCGCTCAGGCAACGAGATCGCCAATGCCAACCTCGACTCAGATGGCCGGAGAAGTCTTCCTGGTAGCGGCCCTGCTACAGAGAACTTCTCCAGCCGTGACACTAGAGCACAGGAACCTTCATTCACCAACAAGCAAGGGGAATCCTCCTCAAGCGGTCAGGACACCAGCGCTACTAGAGATATCGGGGTGGACCGCATCGGGCAGCCCGACAGGGAACGTGGCAATAGCGTCGACCAAGGCGACAGCTACTCATCGCCTACACCGGTGGACAATTTCCCTACAGGAGACGGGAAGGTAGAGTCCGGAGGGGAGGGTGTAAATCCAACCGGTGGAGGCCAACCTTCTGTCCAGGCCCTGGATTCTCACACGGCCGAGACTTCACAATCAAGGAACAAGTGGGATGACTACGTCGACTTTGGCAATACGGATGCCTCGGGTAGATGGTTTGACGGCAATGGGGTTGCGCATATTGACAAACCTGACTATGTCAGCCATGCGCAAGCCTATGACCGCATCAGAGAGGCGACAGGTGACGTCGATCTAATTGCAGAAGTCACGGGCATAGACAGAGGTGTGATCAATAGGATCAAGGATCATATCTTCAACAAGTCCCATGAGGTAGCGGTAGGGCCCAATGATGTGAGGGTGGGTAAGTTTACCCCGGCGGAGCATATCGCGAAATGGTGGGAGGGTGTGCAGAGGGATCGCATTCCGAATGACGAGAAGCCTTCGTTTCGAAAGTGGCTTGCCCACGAATCGGTCGAGAGTAAGCTGATGGAGTGGGGGATGCCATATCTTTCATCGGACTCTTCTGCTTTTTCCTGGGATCCAGATTTGGACGAGTATTCATCTGTCCCAACGGAGGGTCAGTATGGAGCGCATAACCTAGCTCCATCCGAGGGAATGTTAGCCCCATTTGGCCATTATCTTCCGGAGTGGGGGAAGCCTGAAGGTGATTTGAAGGGGGATCTGTCGAACTCCGAAGAAATCGCCCGGGAAATTTTCGAGAGGTTGCATAAAAATGAGTAGTTGCGAAGAGCTTGCAGTGCGCATTCAGAATATCGATTGGAACGAGAGGCCTCTTCGGCGGGCATCTCAGGTGAGGCTGGTACGAGAGTACCTTAGGAGGTCCGCGCTTTGGGCTGAACGCTTTGGTCCGACTGGATGGCCGTTCTACGATGTTGCCAAAATAGTCGATCCTGAAGTTCGAGCGCCACAGTCCATCGTCGATGAGACTCGGAGTTCGATTTCCGGCGTTGCCACCTACTATGTCCTCTACACCGTCGAATGGGCTCTTCATTTTGCTCATCTCAAGGACGCCGGTGGGGCAAATGTGGATCTGCCGGGACCCTTTGACCCTCTGATGTTGGCATACGAGAGAGGGGACACGATCAACTATACGTCCGCAGGTTTTATAGAGATCGACGGACTTTCGTTGCCTCGGAGTACCAGGGAGAAGTATGCCAAGATTCCTCCACTAGCGGATTTGTCCGAAGAGGGTCTTGCGAGAATTGATGAGGGGGGATAGGCCAAGAATCGACTGCCCTTTCTGTTGAACTGCAGTACAGTCCTCCATGGTGTGGTCGAACTGCACTATGAGAGCGCAGGCGCTGTTGGCGTCCGACACGGAAGCGGCCCTACCGAGAAATTGCTCGACAGGAATCACAAGGTCGACGCCGCAGCAGGGGAGGACTGATCGGGTTGCGGGCCCTCCGTCCGCTCCGCGCCGCAGCGCGTGGGAGTGGGTGTGCCGAGGAAACCGACGGAAAGTCCCGCGTGGTCTGTTCGTACCGCCCTGCGTCGAGGAACGAGCCCTACAGGAACGCGAAGCGGTCCAGCATCCAGCCCGGGGGCAGTTTCTGAAGGTCCTTCAGCGGCTGGCCGTCGGCGACCACGAACCCCTGGTCCCGGTGGTTCCAGGTGCCCTTGATGGTCCACGAGCGGTCCAGGCACTCCACGGGGGACAGTTCGTCAAGGAGCTCGTACTCCGTGTCCGGGCTGTCCACGCGGGTGATCTCGGACGGTCCCGGTCGGGGGGCGTCACGCTGGGAGGAGGGTACCGAGCAGTCCGAGGACTGGGCGTGGGCGGGCGTGGCAGCGGCCACCAGCAGGGCGAGGGCGGCTCCGGCCAGCAGGGGGAACTTCGACATCGGGCTCCGTTCGACTGCCCCGGATAACACCGAGGGTCATGAATTGAGTACGGAGCGAAGTCAATCACGGGTGCGGCGCACACGACGAACGGCCGCCCCCGCAGGGACGGCCGTTCGGTACTGTCGTTACTGGCGGCCCAGCGCCCGGTAGGTCCAGCCGGAGGCGCGCCAGTAGGTCGGGTCGAGCGCGTTGCGCCCGTCCACGATCCTCTTCTGCGCCACCACCGTGGCCAGCTCCTCCGGGTTGGCCTCGCGGAACTCCGCCCACTCGGTGAGCAGCAGGACCACGTCGGCCCCGCGCGCCGCCTCCAGGGTGGACTCCGCGTAGTTCAGCTCCGGGTGCGCCTCGCGCGCCCGCTCCAGGGCGGCCGGGTCGTACACGGTCACGTGCGCCCCCAGGGACGCGATGGTGGACGCCACGTCCAGGGCGGGCGAGTCGCGGATGTCGTCCGAGTTCGGCTTGAAGGCCGCGCCCAGGACCGTCACGGTGCGCCCGGCGAAGTTGCCGCCGATCAGCTGGCGGGCGATGTCGATCGTGCGCGCCCGGCGGCGCTGGTTGATCGCGTCCACCTCGCGCAGGAACGACAGGGCGGGTTCCACCCCGAGCTCGTCGGCGCGGGCCATGAACGCCCGGATGTCCTTGGGCAGGCAGCCACCGCCGAAGCCCAGGCCCGGTCCGAGGAACTTACCGCCGATGCGGTCGTCGTAGGAGAGGGCCTCGGCCAGCTGGATGACGTCGGCGCCCGCGACCTCGGACACCTCGGCCATCGCGTTGATGAAGGAGATCTTGGTGGCCAGGAACGCGTTGGCGGACACCTTGACCAGCTCGGCGGTCTGGAGGTCGGTGACCAGGAACGGCGTGCCCTCGTCCACCTGCTGCTGCCAGAGCGCGCGGACCGCCTTCTCCACTCGGGGGGAGTCGGTGCCGATCACGATCCGGTTGGGCCGCAGGGTGTCCTCCACCCCGAAGCCCTCGCGGAGGAACTCGGGGCTCCACCCGAGCTCGGCCTCCTCGCCGACCGGGGCGAGCGAGGCCAGGCGGGCGGCCAGGGTGGCGGCGGTGCCCACCGGCACGGTGGAGCGGCCCACCACCACGGTCGGCCGGGTCAGGTGCGGCGCGAGCTGGTCCACCGCGGAGTTGACGTACCGCAGGTCAGCGGCGCCGGAGTCGTCCCGCTGCGGCGTGCCCACACAGATCAGGTGCAGGTCGGCGAACTCGGCGACCTCCGCGAAGTCCGTGGTGAAGCGCAGCCGGCCCGTCTGGAGGTTGGCGGTCAGCAGCTCGTCGAGCCCGGGCTCGTAGAAGGGGACCCTGCCGGAGCGGAGCATGCTGATCTTGGCCTCGTCGACGTCGAGGCCGATGACCTCCAGGCCCATCTCGGCCAGGCAGGCGGCCGTGGTGGCGCCCAGGTAGCCGGTTCCGATGACGGAGACCCGCATACGTTCCGCTTCGACCACTGGTGTTCCTTCCTTGCTTCCGCACGCGCCTCAACTGCTGGTGTGCCCGCTGGTGGCGACTCACATCCCGCATGAGGGCAGAAAACGGACATGGTTCGGCCGACGGGTTGTCCGGGGGGACGGTGCATCACCCTACGCGTCGGGGTCTGGCGCTCGATCGAACTACACGTGAACAGTCAGGCGGTCAGATTACCGGCGGGCGGAGGGCGTTCCGCACCGGGGGAGGACTGTCAGGCTTCGTGTGGCAATGCACACCCTGTGCCGACTAGTACCTTCCGTCGTCGAACGACCGGGTGTGACCGGGCTCCTCGTCCACGGGGGTCCACACGGCGCCGGTCTCGCCGCGACGAAACGGTGTCGTGGTCTTGTTTGGATCGTCATACCGCCGCACGGGTGAGGCGGGCGGGGGCACGTCGGGAACGGTGTCGCCCACGGGCCCGCCGTCGGTCCAGGCCCGTTCCGGGGTGACCAACCTGACCGACTCCCCGTCGGGCTCGGGGGCGGCCTCGCGCCGGAACTCCTCGCGGCTGTGGCTGGCCACCACCCGCTCCCGTGAGGGGGCGCCGCCCAGCGGACCGGCGTCGTTGGCCGCCCGCCACCGGGTCGGCGTCGTCGAGGAGACCAGCAGCAGCACGCCCAGAGGGAGCGCGACACCGATCCCCGCGCCGTCGGGGTAGAGGAAGCTCTCCTTGTTGAGCCAGTACAGGGCTGGTCCCACCGAGTCCAGCGCGACCACCGGCCACAGGCACAGCGCGACGAGGAGCAGCCCGGAGGCGCCCGCCGCGAGCGGGGAGAACCTGGACGCCACCAGATAGGCGCAGACGATCCCCACCAGGCACAGCACCACCACGGAGAACACCGCCGCGACACTCACGTCGCCCCGGGTGATCTCTGGCAGGAGGTCGGCGGACCAGGCGACACCCGCCCACAGCACGGGGGCGAGGGCGATTCCGGCGAGCAGGCCGACCAGGTGGCGGAGCACGTGTCCCTTCCTTCGCGGGGCTAGCCGCAGATGTTGTCCTTCGCGGTCGTGGTGGCCGGTTCGGCACCGGTGGAGGGCTCCTCCTCCGGCGCCGCCTCGGTCGCCTCGACCCGGGGTGCCTCGAACGTCGTGTAGTTGAATCCGATCACGACCTGGAGGTCGTCGTCCAGGGTCCGGTCCTCGACGGTCTGTGAACCCGGGAGGGTCCCCGCCAGGTACTCGGCGGCTTGCTCCTGGCCCGGGCCGAACCTGATCTCCGTGGTGGCCACGTCCCGGCTGCTCCAGTTCTCGGCCCCGTCCGTGACGTCGAACCCGGCCGTGGTCAGCTGGTCGTCCATCTGGGCGCCCAGCCCCGGAGTGGCCGTGCCGTTGAACACCCGCAGGCTGACGTCGGACGGGGCCGGTTCGTCGTCGCCCTCGTCGGCCTCCTCCGGCTCGTCCTCGGGCTCCGACAGCGGGCGGTCGGCGTTGATCGCCGCGAACATCTCCCGGGCCGCGGGCTCGTCCCACAGCAGGGCGACGTCGCCGCGCGGCGTCCAGTGCTCCATGTCGGCGATGGGCACCTGCGCGAAGGTGACGTTCTCCAGGTCGAGGTGGCGCATCTGGTACGCGAGGTCGTTGATGGTGCCGGTGTCCAGCCCCTCGTCGACGGTCACCGACGACAGCGCGCTGTCCAGGAACGCGGTCAGCTTGCGCGGGTCGGAGAGGGTCTCGGTGCTCATGGCCCGGTCGAGCATGGCCGACAGCACCTGCTGCTGCCGGTCGATCCGGTCCAGGTCGCCGCGGGCGGTGGCCCGGGTGCGGGCGAAGCCCAGCGCCTCCGAGCCGTCCACCCGGTGCGTCCCGGCCTGCATGTCCAGTTGCGCCTTGGGGTCGTTGATCGCCTCGGGCAGGCACACGTCGATGCCCTCCAGGGCGTCGACCACCTCGACGAACCCGTTGAAGTCCACCTCGACGTAGTGGTCGACCCGCACGTCGGTGACGGACTCCACCGTCTGCACGGCGAGCTGTGGGCCGCCGTAGGCGTAGGCGGCGTTGATCTTGTCGTCGCCCTCGCCGGGGATGTCCACCCACAGGTCGCGGGGGAGACCCACCACGGTGAGGTGGTCGCGCTCGTGGTTCAGGCGGACCAGCATCATGCTGTCGGAACGCTGCCCGGGGGTGGAGCCCACGCTGAGCGCGTTCTGGTCCTCCTTGCTCATCTCGTCCCGGCTGTCGGAGCCGATGACGAGGAAGGTCAGCCCGCCGGTGTCCTCCGGGCGGTCGCCCTCGGCGAGCCCGCCGAACACGTCGAACCGGTTCAGGGAACCGGACATCCACCCGGTGATCGCCCACGAGGTGCCGGAGGCGAGCAGGACCAGCACCGAGAGCACGCTCATCAGGACCAGTCCGTTGCGGTGGCGGCGCACACGCGGCTCGGGCACGGTGAACCTGCCGGACCGGGACGAGCGCCGCCGACCGGGTGGCTGAGGCTGCGAGCGCTCACGTCGGAACTCGCCCGTGTTCCTCTGCCGTCCGGCGTCCTCGTCGCTCATCGGCGTCCCCGTCCCACCCGTTCAACGGTGTCCTAGGTATAGGTACCTGGGTATCTAGGTTGTCACCCGATCGGCCGAAGGGTGCGGGATGTCAACCCTCGGCGTGTTGTTCTCCCCTTTGGGTGAGACGCCTTGATCAGCGGAAGAGTTCTCCGGGACCCGATCGTCTCGTCTCACGTTCGCCCTCGGCGATCCCCCACACACCCGGGCGACCCGGCCGTTCGGTGGGTCCGCGTGCAGTACCGTTGAGCCCGCGCCACCGTCGAGCGAGCCCGGGGCCCCGCGCCCCTGGAGCCCTCACGGTGTCACGCAGTCCCGACAGTCTTGACCTTGGGAAGTGCCCGTGTCCTGGCCGCCTGTCTCCGTCGTCATGCCCGTACTGAACGAAGAGCGCCACCTCGCCGCAGCGGTGGAGCACGTCCTCGCCCAGGAGTACCCGGGCGAGCTGGAGGTCGTTCTGGGCGTGGGCCCCTCCTCGGACCGCACACGTGAGGTCGCCGACGACCTCGCCGCGGCCGACCCGCGCGTGAAGGTGGTGGACAACCCCACGGGCAGGACCCCGGCCGGGCTGAACGCCGCCATCGGTGCCTCCTCGCACGACGTCGTCGCCCGGATCGACGGTCACGCGATGATGCCCTCGGACTACCTCCGGGTGGCCGTTGAGACCCTGGAGGAGACCGGGGCGGACAACGTCGGCGGCATCATGGCGGCCGAGGGGACCACCCCCTGGGAGCGCGCCGTCGCCGCCGCCATGACCTCCAAGGTGGGGGTGGGCAACGCCCGCTTCCACACCGGCGGTGAGGGCGGCCCCGCCGACACCGTCTACCTCGGTGTCTTCCGCCGTTCGGCCCTGGAGCGGGTCGGCGGTTACGACGAGGCGTTCCTGCGGGCGCAGGACTGGGAGATGAACCACCGCATCCGCACCACCGGCGGGACCGTCTGGTTCCAGCCCCGGATGCGGGTCTCCTACCGCCCGCGCCGCAACGTCAGGCTGCTCGCGAAGCAGTACTTCCACTACGGCCGCTGGCGGCGCGTGGTCGCCCGCCAGCACAAGGGCACCATCAACCTGCGCTACCTGGCCCCGCCGGTGGCGGTGGCGGGGGTCGTGACCGGTCTGGTCGGCGGCGCGTTCTTCTGGCCGCTCTGGCTGGTGCCCGCCGCCTACCTCGCCCTGATCACCGTCGCGTCGGCGCCGCTCACCCGCGGCCTGCCCGCCTCCTCGTGGCCGCTCATCCCGGTCGCGCTGGCCGCCATGCACATGTCGTGGGGCATCGGCTTCATCAGCAGCCCGTCCGGGCTCGGCGCCGACTCCCGCACCGCCCGCACCAGCAGCGGCTCCGCGAGCGGGTCCGGCAACGCCTGACCCCGCCCCGGCCGCGTGCGGCGGTCCCGGACCGCCGTACGAGCGCGTCGGCCACAAGTGGACGACGTCCGCCCTCGATCGAGGGCGGACGTTCTGCTAGGCAGGGTTCATCGGGGCAGCGGAGAACTGGAGATGGTGCCAATGGACGAGTTGCGTGGTGACCAGGCCGCCTGGGGGTTCGACGGTGAGTCGGTCTCCATCAGGTACGAGACGAAGGGCTGGTTCAGGAGCCCGCTGCTCAAGCTCCTCGGCAACCTGGAGGTACCGGTCGCCGCGGTCCGGGACGTCGACTTCCGTCCCGGAGCCGGTCGCAGGAACGGCTGGGTGATGAACCTGCGGCTGCACGAGCGCATGGACCCCTACGCGGCCGTGGGCGCGATGCTCGACGAGAGGGCCCAGCCCTTCCGGCTCACCGGTCCGGCCAAGACCGAGCTGGTCGCCGAGTACCTGGCCGACCAGCTCCGGTTCGCCGCGAGCCAGGCGGAGGAACCCGCCCCCTCGACCCCCACCCGTCTGGTCCCCGGCCTCCCGCTGCACGTCATGACCTGCGAGGGCACCGCGCGCCTGGAGGGCGACCGGCTCACCCTGGTCTGGGCGGGCACCTACGCGAGCGGCTACAAGAAGAAGAAACAGCGCCGCGAGTACTCCCTCGCCGACATCAACGGTGTGGAATGGGCGCCGCTCGACGACTGGGGCTGGGGCTTCGTCCGGTTCGTCACGGACGGGAGCGGGCAGGAGGCCTCGGGCAAACCCAAGAATGACCTCAACATCCTCCGGGCGGGCGAGGAGGGCAACGAGATCCACCAGGTCTTCCTGCTCGCCGCCACCGTCACGGCGCACCGCTGGGCGCGCGGCGCCGCAGCCGGGCTCGCCCTCGGCCCGGGCGACGTCACCGAGGAGGACGCCCGGCCCGGTCCCGACGACCCGGAGTGGTGGAAGCACGCGGCCCGCAGCGCCATGGAGACCGTGCGCGCGCCCCGCCTCACCTTGAACCTCCCCGGGGGAGGCAACCCCCGGGTCGACGACGAGCCGGAGGCCCCGGCAGGGGTCGGTCCGGCCCCGGCCCCGGAAGGCGCGGCCACAGGGGCGGCGGGCGCGGACACGGCGTGGATCTTCGAGCAGATCGAACGCCTCGGCGACCTGCACGCCAAGGGCCTGCTCACCGACGAGGAGTTCGGCCAGAAGAAGGCCGAACTCCTCGACCGGATCTGAGGAGTCGGCCCCGGGCCGCCGGGTGCCCGGGACGGGGGCCTAGTCCGCGTCGAGTGCGCCCCAGGCACCGATCGCCGACACCGCTCCCGGCACGTCGTCCACGACCACGGCGTCCATCCCGGCCGCCGCGAAGCGGGCCGCGTCCACCGGTTCCGGGCACCAGGAGATCAACTCCAGTCCGGCCCGGTGCGCCGTCTCCACGGTGTACTCCAGCGCGCGGCGGCCCGGCCGGGGCCCGTCCTCCGCCAGACCCAGGGCCCGGGCGTCCACCGCCACGATCGGGCAGCCCATGCCCACCGCGCCCGGGATCGCGCTGTCCGCCGGGTTGCGCACGTACGGCATCCACGCCGTGGCCACCCCGGGCGCCCCCTCGCGCACCCCCAACAGCAGTCCGGGGTCGAAGGAGCACACGAACATCCTCCGGCGCCCGGCCTCACGCCGCAGGATCGGCAGGACCAGGGAGAGGGTCCGTCGCGACGGAGCGTCCACCCCGTCCTCCATCACCGTCTTCACGTCCACGTCCAGCCCCAGCTCGGGCGGGATCGCGGCCAACCCCTCCTCTAGGCCGACCAGCCCCCGCGCGCGGCACTCCGCCTCGGTGAGGTCCACGATCGCCCGGCCGTCGTCCAGTGCGGCGTTGTGGAAGAGCACCAGGCGGTCGTCGGCGGTGCGGCGCACGTCGATCTCGATCCAGTCCGCGCCGGACCGCGCCGCCAGCTCGAACGAGGCGGGCGTGTTCTCCGTCGCCCCGTCGACCACGCCCCGGCCCGCGCCCCGGTGCCCGATCACCTCGGTCGCCTCGAACACCCCGCTCACGACGCCGCTCCCAGCCCGGCGCCCTCGCGGGACCGGCGCAGCAGTGTCTCGGCCACCTCCACGTCACCCGGGTTGGTCACCTTGATGTTGCTCTCGTCTCCGTGCACGATCCGGACCTCCTCGTCCGGCAGGTACCGCAGCACCACGCCGCAGTCGTCGGTGGCCACCAGTTCGGGGTCGGCCATCGCCAGTTCGTAGGCTCGCCGGACCACCCCCAGCCGGAACCCCTGTGGCGTCTGCATCCGGCGCAGCCGCGAACGGTCGGGGGTCCGCGCGATCGCCTCGCCGCCGTCGCGCCCCGGACCCACCTCGACCACGGTGTCCCCGCTGGGTACCGCCACCCCCACGGCTCCGGCCGAACCGAGCGCGCGGACACAGGCCGCGATCGTCTCCGGCCGCACCAGGGGACGCGCCGCGTCGTGGAGGAGGACCAGGTCGGTGTCGGCCGCCCCCGCCATCGCCGAGAGCGCCGCGAAGGAGGTGTCGGTCCGGGTCTCCCCGCCCGGCAGCACGCGGGTCACCTTGGTGAAACCGGCGTCCGCCACGATCTCCTCGACCCGGCCCACGTACTCCTCGACCATCAGCACCACGATCTCGTCCACCTCGGGAGTCGCCTCGAAGGCCGCGATCGACCGCTCGATGATGGGCCGACCGTCCAACGGCAGCAGTTGCTTGGGGGAGGGTGCGCCCATCCGGGAGCCGACGCCTCCTGCCAGGACCGCCGCGATCACCCGTGTGGACATGGGTTTCCCTTTCTCTTTGGGCCTCCGCTCCGCTTCGGCCCGTGTTCGGCGCCGTCGCGGAGGGATCTGGGGTTCAGGCAACACAGCATCCTCGCCCACGCCTGGCTCGTTCCTCGCTGGCGGCTTGACTCGTCCCGCACGAGTCGAGGTGGACAGGTCCTCCTCGCGGCTGAGCTGTCCGGTCGGCCCCACGGCCGTGGCGGACACGCACGGGGAACGGCTGGGCAAAGGTGCGTGGAAACGCTGACCCTAGTCGAACCGGCCAGCCGTGTGGCGGACGGCCCCGGCGGGCGCGTGACCGGCGATCCCGTCGGCCCCGGACCCGGTCGCTCACCACACGAATGCGGCGAGCACGGCACGGGGTTGGCACGGTCTGTCCCATGCAGAGGTAACCTATGGACGCCTGTTGGGCGTGCCCGGTCCCTACCTCCTCTGATTCGGTAGTGGAGACGGGCGCGGTGCGCGACTTCCCCCGGTCGCCCGGATGCCCCCTCTTCCGGTCCGGTGAGGAACCGACCGCGCGACCGCGTAGACGGTCGGTGCGCGCAGGCGAGTTCGTAGACGCGACAGTCCGGCACATCGTGATCCGGACGATCTCAAACCTTGGAGGTGGCGGTGGCGTCAAGGACGCTGGCCGTCTGGGAGAACCGGAAGGTCGTCGGCCTCCTGGTCCGGCGCGACCTGAAGGTCAAGTACCAGCAGTCCGTGCTGGGGTACGCCTGGACGATGTTGGAACCCCTCGCGCTGACGTTGGTGTACTTCTTCATCTTCGGTTATGTGCTCCAGGCCGACCGCGGCATACCCGAGGATGCCAAGGCGCAGGGTGGTTACATCCTCTTCCTCGTCGCGGGCATCCTCCCGTGGACCACCTTCGGGGCGATCCTCAGTGAGGCCCCGCGAGCGATGATCACGCACTCGAAGCTGATCACCACCATGAAGGTCCCCCGTGAGATCTTCCCCATGGCCACCGTCGGCACCAAGTTCGTCGAGTACCTGCTGACCTGGCCGGTCCTGCTGATCTTCGTGTTCGCCCTGGGCGGCCGCTTCAGCTGGGAGGGCATGCTCTTCTGGTTGCCGCTGGCGATCGTGCTGACCTTCATGTTCGGCCTCGGCGTGACCCTGTTCCTGTCCGCGGTCAACGTGTTGCTCCGTGACGTGGAACGACTCACACGTATCCTGACCCGGATCCTGTTCTACGGGTCGGCGATCCTGTTCCCGGCCACGATGGTCCTGAGCTCGGGTGCGCCCGGCTGGGCGAAGACCCTCTACGAGCTCAACCCGTTGATGGGTATCTTCCAGATGCACCGTACGGTGTGGTTCGCCGGATTTGAGGAACTCACGCCCAGTCCTCTCGCGTTGACCTCTGCGGTGGTCGGTTCGATCCTGATGCTCGTCATCGGGTACTGGACGTTCCGGCGCCTGGAGATGTCCGTTCTGAAGGAGTTGTGATGGCGTCCACCTACGAGGCCGCGGTCGCCAGCGGTCCGGTCATCGAGGCCGAGGGCCTCGGTGTGAAGTTCGCCGTGAACCGCCGACGCAAGCGCAGCCTCCGTGAGATGTTCATCCACGGCAACAAGCGCGACCCCAACGCCGAGGGCAACGAGTTCTGGCCGCTGCGGGACGTCTCCTTCGAGATCGCCAAGGGCGACTGCGTGGGCATCGTCGGCAAGAACGGCACCGGCAAGTCGACCCTGCTCAAGATGATCGCCGGGGTGCTCCTGCCCGACGAGGGCAAGGTCAGCGTGCACGGCAAGGTGGCGCCGCTGCTGGAGCTGCGCGCCGGGTTCAACGACAACCTGACCGGACGCGAGAACGTGTACCTGGTCGGCTCGCTGCACGGTATGAGCGAGAAGGAGATCGACGAGCGTTTCGACGACATCGTCGACTTCGCCGAGGTCAAGCCGAAGTTCATCGACACCCCGGTGCGGCACTACTCCAGCGGCATGAAGGTGCGGTTGGGCTTCGCGCTCATCTCGCAGCTGGAGCACCCGATCATGCTGGTGGACGAGGTCCTCGCGGTCGGCGACAAGGCCTTCAAGCGCAAGTGCTACGAGGCCATCGACCGCATGCTCGCCAACGAGCGCACCATGGTGCTGGTCTCGCACAACGAGAAGGACCTGCGCCGCTTCTGCAACCGGGGTCTGTACATCAAGGGCGGCGCGCTCGCCCTGGACACCGACATCGACTCCGCGTTGGCCGCCTACAACGAGGACACCAAGGCGGAGATCGACGAGCGCAAGAAGAAGGACGCCGCGAAGAAGAAGCGCGCCGAGGCGGCGGAGAAGAAGATCGAGGTCGAGGAGAAGACCACCGATCCCGCCCCGGGCGACGCCGCTCCGGAGCAGCCCAAGGACGGCGACGAGGGCAAGGACGGCGGACAGGCCGCCTAACCCCCCGACAAGCCCACAAAGAGCGCATCCCGGACAGTTCCGGAGGTGCGCTCTTTCGTGTCTGGAACTGTCCGTAATTCCCTCAGGGGTTCGCAGGACGGACGACCGCCCTCATACGCGTGTCAGTGGTTGATTGCGCACAGAGCGTGAGTGACGGTGACTCTCAGTTGAAACTGGGAGGGCACGGACATGACTGGCACGTTGGCGCGGGTGACCGCGCGCATATTGGAGCGCAGGCACGTCACCCGATCGGGGGTGACCCGGATCAGCCTCGTGGCGGCGGTCGGCGCGGCGGTCTGGTTCAGCCGGGCGGATCCCGTCGGCGCCGTGGCCGGGTCGGCCCTGCTCGGACTGATCCTGTGCCTTGACGTCGTCCGCGATCGGATGCGCGCCCACCGGCGGGACGCGCTCACCCTCTGGACGGTGTCCATGGTCGCCCAGCTACGCGAGTACGTCGTCTACGTCGGACTGGCGTTCGGGGCGGCCGCCGCCGGATTCTCCAGCGCCTGGGGGTGGGCGGCCGGGGCGCTGATCGCCCTGGCCCTGCGTGACGCGCTTCTGGTGGCCCGCTCGGCCCCTCCGGCGCCCTCGAACCCGAAACCCCTCGCCCTGCCCTCACAGCGTCGCCCTGAGGGCCTCCGGCTCCCCGAGCCCCGCGTGCCCCGGCCCCGGAAACCGTCCGGGGCCGCAGGGGAGGCCGCGACCGAGACCGCCACCAGGGCCCGGCCGGTGGCGGACGGCGCCGAGGCCGTCGGGCCCGCCGGGCCGGTCGCGGATCTCTCCCTGGTCGGCCTGGCCCGCCTGGCGATGGCCTTCGACCAGCCCACCCGCTTCCTCGTCATCGCCGTCGCCACCGTCGCCTTCGACGCGCGGATCGCCTTCCTCAGCCTCGTCGTCGGCTGTGTTGTCGCGATCACCGGTGAGCTGGTCGGCACCTCCTCGCGGGAGTCCCGTCCGTGAGCGCGCCGGAGCCGGCTCCGAGAGTCGACCGGGCCACGGGAAGCCCGCGTGAGGGGCTCGGTCCGACCGTCCCCGACCTCCGCCTCCTCCGTGATGACAGTCACATGGGCCTGCTGCTGGGGAGGCTGGTGCCGGGCCTGGCCCCACCGCTGCTCACCACGGTCACCGGGGCCGTCGTCGTCCTCGTGCTGATCGCGGCGGACGGGGGACGGCCGACAGGCATTACCCTGTTCGCACCGGTCGCTGCCCTGCTACTGTCCGGTCTGGCCTCGGGCCACCCCCACGACGGGCGGTACGACTGGCTCGTACCCCCGCTCCTGCGCGTCACCGAGTACAGCTACCTGACGGTGGTCGGGCTCGCGTCCGGTGTGCCCGGTCTCCTGGTGTTCGTACTCTTGGGGACGGTCGTCTGCCACCACCGCGACGACGTCGCACGTCCCGCGGTCGGTGTGAGCCGACCGGCGTGGGTGCGGTGCGCCGCGCTCGGCTGGGACGGCCGCATGATCGCCATCGCGGTCGGGGGCGCGTTGTCCGCCCTCACCGCCGCCTACGGCATACTCGCCGCATACCTGGCGATACTGCTCGTTCGCGAGGCCGTGCGCACCTGGAGCGCCACACCGGTGTCCGACGTCCGCGTCAACACCGCGAAGGAAGGCGGCGACGGCGCCGACGTCCTGGGGGATCACCCGATCACCCGCCAGGGAGACGGGGGCCAACCGGCCGCCGGAACGAACGGGGAGGCGTGAGAGCCTCCTCGAACTAAGGAGGAACACGCCCTCATGCTCGGAATGGTTCTCGCCGCAGGCGCGGGGCGCCGTCTGCGCCCCTACACCGACACCCTGCCCAAGGCCCTGGTGCCCGTCGACGGCGAGACGACCATCATGGACATCTCGCTGCGCAACCTGGCCGCCGCCGGGCTCACCGACGTCGTCGTCGTGGTCGGTTACCGTGCCGAGGCCGTGGAGGAGCGCAAGGCGGCGCTGGAGGAGCGCCACGGCGTCAAGCTCACCCTCAGCTACAACGACAAGGCCGAGGAGTGGAACAACGCCTACTCCCTGTGGACCGCGCGTGAGTTCTTCTCCGAGGGCGTCCTCCTCGTGAACGGTGACACCGTCCATCCCGTCAGTGTCGAGGAAACGCTACTCGCCGCCAGGGGGCCGGAACTGCTCCTCGCGGTGGACAACGTGAAAAACCTGGCCGACGAGGAGATGAAGGTGACCCTCGACGAGGAGGGTCACCTCAGCACCATCACCAAGCTCATGGACCCCGCGACTGCCGCCGGTGAGTACATCGGCGCCACCCTCATCGAGGGTTCGCTGGCCCCGCGCCTGGCCGACGCCCTGAAGGCCACCTGGGAGCGCGACCCGCAGCTGTACTACGAGGACGGCTACCAGGAGCTGGTCCGTCGCGGCGAGAAGATCTCCGTGGCCCCCATCGGCAAGGTCGACTGGGTCGAGGTCGACAACCACGACGACCTGGCCAAGGCGAGGGAGATCGCGTGCCACTACTAGCCCGAATGCTCCCCTCCCCGCTGGCGATCGACGTTCGCCGGGGAGCCATCGCCTCGCTCGGGACGGTGCTGGCCGACCGCCGCATCGCCACCGAGGGGCGCATCGCCGTCGCGGTGGGCCCGGGCCAGGGCGCGCAGATCGCCGCTGACCTGGACCTGCCGCAGTGCGAGGTCTTCCAGGTCGAGGAAGGCACCGTCGACGCCGCGACCGAACTCGGCAAGAAGCTGCGCTCCGGCGCCTACGAGGCCGTGGCCGGTATCGGTGGCGGCAAGACCATCGACGTCACCAAGTTCGCCGCGACCATGGCGGGCATCCCCATGGTGGCCGTGGCCACCAACCTGGCCCACGACGGCATCGCCTCCCCCGTCAGCTCTCTTGAGCACGAGGGCGGCAAGCCGTCGATCGGCGTCACCATGCCCATCGCGGTCGTCATCGACGTCGACTACGTCCAGGCGGCACCCCCGCACCTGGTCCGGTCCGGCGTCGGCGACGTGGTCAGCAACATCTCGGCCATCGAGGACTGGGAACTGGCCGGGAGGGTGAACGGCGAGCCGGTCGACGGCATGGCGGTCACCTTCGCGCGCGTGGCGGCCGAGGCGGTCCTGCACCGCCCGGACTCCATCGACTCCGACGGGTTCCTCAAGGTGCTGGCCGAGGGGCTGGTGTTGTCCGGCATGGCCATGTCGGTCGCCGGGTCCAGCCGTCCGGCCAGTGGCGCCTGCCACGAGATCCTGCACGCCGTCACCCAGCTCTACCCGGGCACCAGCAACCACGGTGAGCTCGCGGGTCTGGGCGCGCTGTTCGCGTCCTACCTGCGAGTCAGGCACCTGGACTGGCCCCAGGCGCGGCTGGAGGAGATCAGGAACTGCCTCATCCGCCACCAGCTGCCGATCGTGCCCTCCGACGTCGGTCTCGACGAGGCGTCGTTCGCGCGCGCGGTGGCCCACGCCCCGGGTACCCGCCCGGGCCGGTTCACCATCCTTGAACACCTGAACCTCTCCGAGGACGAGATCGGGCGGAGTGTCGCGGACTATGTCGAAGCCGTCGGTCGCTGAGGTCCGCGCGGGCGGCCAGCCCGCGGGGATCAAGGAGCGCGTCAACGAGGAGCAC
Source organism: Nocardiopsis sp. B62 (assembly GCF_018070675.1). NCBI lineage: Bacteria > Bacillati > Actinomycetota > Actinomycetes > Streptosporangiales > Nocardiopsidaceae > Nocardiopsis > Nocardiopsis sp. B62. Next base: position 16,446 of record NZ_JAGPXK010000030.1, read on the forward strand.
TGGGCGGGTCGTCTCTACATGAGGGACATCTCCCCGTACCTGTCGACGCTCTTCGTGCGCCTGCGCGTGCCGCCGAACCCCATCACGTACCTGATGATGGTGTTCGGTGTGCTCGCCGGGGTGATCGTGGCCTTCGGCGGTCTGTGGTCGGCGATCCTCGCTGCGGTGTTCGTGCAGATCTACCTCCTGCTGGACTGCTCCGACGGTGAGGTGGCCCGGTACACCGGACGCACGAGTGTCGCCGGGATCTACCTGGACCGCATCGGGCACTACGTGTCCGAGGTCGCCCTGCTCGTCGGCCTGGGCATCCGCGCCCAGGGTGAGTTCGAGGCGGGCGGCTGGGTGATCCTGGGCATGGCCGCCGCGCTCGGTGTCGTCCTCATCAAGGCCGAGACCGACAACGTGGTGGTGGCCAGGGCCAAGGCCGGGCTGCCGGAGAAGATCACCGAGGAGGCCATGCGGCCGAAGTCCTCGGGACTGAGCCTGGCCCGCCGCCTCGCCTCGGCGCTGAAGGTGCACCGCCTGATCCAGGCGGTGGAGCTGTCCCTGATCGTGGTGGTGGCTGCCGTGGCCGACCTCCTCCTCGGGGACCTGCTGGCCACCCGCGTGCTGGTCGTGGCCTGTGCCGCCGTCGCGGTGCTGATGAGTTTCGCGCACTTCGTGAGCGTGCTCGCCTCCCGTCGCCTGGAGTAGCGGCGCGCCGACGCGTGACGTCATTGACGGAGCCGCGGACGTTACCCCGTCCGTGGCTCCGTACACGTCGCTTTTATTCTTTCGTTAGTCTGTTCCTGCGAACGTTGACATGTGTCCACCTGTCAGCCGCACGTCGTCCACTGAACGGTCGCAACCATGGCCACACCCGTGATCCCTCCATCGCAAGGCTCCGGCGCGCCGACGGCGCACGACAACCGTGCGCCCAGAGCCGAACGGAGCAGCTCCGAGGTGCCAGGAAAGCCCACACTGTCCTGTGTCCTGCTCACCATGGGCAACCGTCCGGCCGAGCTGCGGCGTGCGATCACGAGCGTGTTCGAGCAGCAGGGTGCTGACGTCGAGGTGGTCGTCGTCGGCAACGGCGCGGACCTGCCCGAGCTGCCCGAGGGCGTCACCACGGTGCGCCTGCCGGAGAACGTGGGCATCCCCGCCGGCCGTAACGAGGGCGTGCGGGCGACCAGCGGAGACGTCATCCTGTTCCTGGACGACGACGGCTGGTACCGGTCCATGGACCTGGCCCGGCACGTGCGCGACCGTTTCGCCGCCGACCTCACGCTGGGTGCGCTGTCGTTCCGGATCGCCGACCCGGACGGCGGACCGGACCAGCGCCGTCACGTGCCCCGGCTGCGCGTGGGGGACTCCCGCAAGTCGAGCGTGGTCACCACCTTCCTCGGCGGGGCCAGCGCCGTGCGCCGCACCGCCTTCGACGAGGGCGGGGGCCTGCCGGGCGAGTTCTTCTACGCCCACGAGGAGACCGACCTCGCCTGGCGGATCATGGACGCCGGGTACACGATCGAGTACGACGCCGAGGCCGTGATGTACCACCCCGCGGTGGCGCCGACCCGGCACGAGAACTTCTACCGGCTCAACGCCCGCAACCGGGTGTGGCTGGCCCGCCGCAACCTGCCGTGGCTCCTGGCCTTCGCCTACCTGGGCACCTGGGTGGGGCTGACCGTCCTGCGCGAGCGCGACGGCGCCGCCCTGAAGTCGTGGTTCGCCGGGTTCCGTGAGGGCTGGCGCGAGGACGCGGGCCGCCGCACGCCGATCAGCTGGCGGACCGCCTGGCGGATGACCCGGGCCGGTCGACCCCCGGTCATCTGACGGACCACCGGCCCGCCGCGCGCGGGCTGCTCCCCGTTCGGGCGGGAGACAGACGAAGACAGGATCGGGGCGTCGGCACCAACGGTGCGCGCCCCGTGGATCGCTCCCCAGGAGCCGGACCGACGCTTTCGGACCGGCTCCTGGGGAGCGCTCGTGCGTGGGGTCCGGGTGCGCCTGACCCCTCGGGAAGCCGACCAGACTGTTGCTTCTTGACAATAGTTGACGATGTGGGCATTGTTCTCGAGTGGGAGGGGTACCGGACGGCGGAGGTTCACGCCGTGCGGAATCCCAGCCGCTCGTGTCCGGCCTCCGCGGTGTCACCGTCGACACGGTTCGCCGCCTCACGGAAGGCAGCGAGGCCCTCCAGCAGCATCGCCCGTTTCCTCGGGGGCATACGGGCGATCACGGCGTGGAGCTCACGCTCCCGCCGGGCGCGGAGGTCCCGCATGAAGGAGCGCCCGCTCTCGGTCAGCCAGACCCTCAGCTCGCGACGGCTGCTGGGGCTGGAGGTCCTGTGTACGAAGCCGACCGCCTCCAGGCGGTCACACAGTCTGCTGACAGACGGAGGGGTGGAGCCCAGACGATCGGTGACGGTCCGCAGGTTCACGCCGTCCTCGTCATCGAGGATGAACAGTACCTTGAGCTGGGACGCCGAGACCGGTGCTGTCGCGAGCTCGCGCCCCCGGCCCCACAACACCTCCATCAGCTCGGTCGCCTCGGAGGCGACCCGGGTGGCGTCATGTGCCTTCTCCTGCGATTCAGCGCTCACTTTCCAGCCTCACCACATCGCGGTTGTGAGTGGGACCCGCGCCTTGGACGGCGGCCGGGTATCTCCAAGACCATAACGGAACGCCCGGTTCCGTGCCCGCCGCCCGTACCCTCCCGGAGATCCGGGGGGTACGTCTACTCCCCCTGACAGAAAACACAGGTTGACGACTTTGAACGGTTACGAGGCAGTCGTACGGGCCCTCCAGCAGGCCAGGCCCGACGGACTGCTGACCGCTTTACGCGGAGCTCTGACCGAGTACTTCGAGGCGCTGGCGGTGGACCTGCTGCTGGCCGACTACGGGATGACGTCCCTGTGCCACGTCACCGAGCCCGGGGAGGAGCCGCGTCTGCACTCCCTGTTCAACAGCCCGGACGGGAGGGTGTTCGGTTCCCAGGAACGACTGGTGGAGGGGTTCCCGGGCGCGGGACGCTCGGTGGCGCGCCTTCCGGTGAGCGTGCGGGGTGACCGGATGGGGGTACTCGTCGTCGAACTGCCCGTCGTCGCACCGGATCAGCGCGTGCTCGGGGACCTGGAGCGGATCGCGCGGGCCCTGGGCCACGAACTGCTCGTCGCCGAACGGGACACGGACCTCTACCGGACGGTCCGGCGCCGCGACCGGCTCACCCTGGCCGCCGAGATCCAGTGGGACCTCCTGGCCGGCCGAGCCTACGAGTGCCCGGAGTACGGTCTGGGAGCCCAACTGGAGCCTGCCTACGCCATCCACGGCGACAACTTCGACTGGTCCGCCGGGGGCGACCGCCTCGTCCTCAGCGTCACCAACGGCATGGGCGAGGGCATCGAGGCCTCGCTGCTCACCAGCCTGGCGGTGAACGCGCTGCGCAACGCCCGCAGGGCGGGCGTCCCGCTCGCCGACCAGGTCGCCCTCGCCGACCAGGCGGTCTACGCCCAGCACCAGGGAGGGCTCTACCTCGACGTCCTGTTGCTCTCCTTCGACCAGACCACCGGTGAGGTCGAGGTGGTGGACGCCGGTTCGCCCCGTCTGTACCTCCTGAGGGACGACGCGGTGGCGCACTTCCCCTTCGAGGCGCAGATGCCGCTGGGGATGGCGGAGGACACCGTCTACACGACGCAGCGCTTCACCGTCCAACCGGGGGACCGGCTGGTGTTCGTCAGCGACGGGGTGTTCGAGGCCTCGGGCCCCGGCGCCGACACCTTCGGGCAGCGCGCGCTCGAGCGCTCGATCCTCGCGACCCGCCTGCTGCCCGCCGCCTCGGTCCCCCAGGAGATCCTGCGCAATCTGAGCGGCTACCGTCATGGGGAGCGGAGCGAGGACGACGCGCTGGTCGTGTGCCTTGACTGGAGGGGCAAGGTGTGAGCCCCACACAGGGGGAACCACAGTAGGGAACCGACCCCGGGCCGGACATTCTGGTAGACAGTTGTCGGGCGACAAGCTAGCAACGATGGGAACCACATGACCGAAGGCCCCACTGCCGGGAACGCGCCACGGACCGTGGCTCGGATCCTGAGGGAGAGAAACGAGCAGATCGCCCAGCGCTGGGCGGACCTGCCACTCTTCCAGGCGGTCTTCACCGTCACCCGGGACGAGGCGGTGGAGGCCTGCCACGCCGTACTGGAGTCCCTGGCCCAGGTGGCGGAGAGCGGGCGCGTGAGCGACATCGAGGCCCCCGGGTTCGGAACGATCCGGCAACAGTTGGCCTCGATGAGCGCCTCCCGTACCCGATCGGGTCTGTCCATCGGGCAGATCGACCGCGAGGTCGGGGCCCTCGGCACCGCGCCGGTGGAGATACTGGAGCGCGAGTCCGGTGACGCGGCCGACGGCGACGTGCTCCGGGCCCGGTTGCTGTGGACCGAACTCCTGTCCACCCTGCGGGTCGTCGTCATCGAGACGACGCTCCACGAGAACCGGGAGATCGTGGACCGCCAGCGCCAGCAGCTGATGGAGATGGCCACGCCGGTCATCAAGCTCTGGGACCGGCTGGTGGCCGTGCCGCTGATCGGCATGCTCGACAGCGCACGCAGTCAGGTGGTGATGGAGAACCTCCTGGAGGCCATCGTCGAGCACAACGCGACGATGGCGATCCTCGACATCACCGGGGTGCCCACGGTCGACTCCCTCGTCGCCCAGCACCTGATGAAGACGGTCGCCTCCGCGCGCCTCATGGGCGCCGACTGCGTCATCTCCGGCATCCGGCCCGCGATCGCGCAGACCATGGTCCAGCTCGGACTCGACCTCGGCCCGGTCACCACCCGAGCCACCCTCGCCGACGCGCTCGAACTAGCGTTGGAGAGGCAGAACGCGAAGGCCCAGGGGCTCACCCCCCGCGACTGACTCACCGATCGGACCCGCCTGTGCAGCCTGGAGCATCCCCCGTCCCCGTCCTGGACCTGGGTGGCATCCTGCTCGTCAGTATCCAGGGAGAACTCCCCGACCACGCGGCCGTCGACCTACGGACGGACGTGACCCTCGCCGTGTCCTCCACGGGGGCCCGCGGCGTGATCATCGACATCAGCGGACTCGACATGGTCGACTCCTTCCTCGCCAGGGTCCTGGCGGAGCTGGCCGCCAGCGCCCGGCTCCTGGCGGCCCAGGCGGTGCTGGTGGGCATGAGGCCGAGCGTCGCCATCACCCTGGTCGAACTCGGTCTCACACTGCCGGGGCTCGACACCGCCCGGACGCTCTCCGAGGCGGCGTCGCGCTTCGGAGTGGAGATCCGGGAGACCGGGACGCGGCTCGCCGCCAGGGACACCGACTGGGACCAGTCGTGAGCGCGGACGAGCGCACCGACCTGAGCCTGCCGGTCCGCAACGACGCCGACCTCATGACGGTGCGCCAGCGCGTTCGTGGCTTGGCCCAGGACCTCGGGTTCGGGCTGGTCCAGCAGACCAAGCTGGTGACCGCCGCCAGCGAGCTGGCCCGCAACACCCTCGTCCACGGAGGTGGCGGGTACGTCACCGTGGAGGCCGTCACCGACGGCGGCGGCGGGGACGGGGTCACCCTGGTCTTCACTGACCAGGGCCCCGGCATCGCCGACGTCGACCGTGCCCTGGACGACGGCTATTCCACGGCCGGTGGGCTCGGTATGGGGCTGAGCGGTTCCAAACGCCTCGTCGACGACTTCTCCGTACGGACCGCTCCCGGGGAGGGCACCGCCGTCACCATCACCCTGTGGTCGGGACCCCAACCCCACGGACTCCGATGACCAGGGTCTGGGACGTGTCGGTCAGCGACTCCACACTGGTCCGCCGGGCCCGGGAAGCGGCCGAGGATGCCGCCGAGGCCGCGGGGCTGGACCGGGTCCGTGCCGGTGACGCGGCCCTGGTGGCGACGGAACTGGCCACCAACGCGGTCAAGTACGCGGGTGGTGGCAGGATCGTCGCCGAGGTCGCCCGTGACCCGTGGGGCAACGCCCGGGCCCTCCAGATCCTCGCCCTGGACCACGGGCCCGGTATGCGCGATGTCGACCGGGCCATGACCGACGGCTTCACCACGGGGAGCTCCCTCGGCACCGGACTGGGGGCCTGTGTCCGGGCCTGCGACTACTTCGCCGTGGACAGCGTGCTCGGTCAGGGGACCCTCGCCCTGGCCAGGCTGGCCCCGGCCGGGTCCCGCGGACCCTTCGCCGAGCCCGCCGTCACTGGGGGCCTGCACCTGCCGTTGGGAGGTGCGCCCGAGTCGGGTGACGGGCTCGCCTTCCGCAGCGCCTCGGGGCACCGGACCGTCATGCTGGCGGACGGCCTCGGGCACGGTCCGGAAGCGGCCGCGGCCAGTGACGCCGCCGCCCGCATGGTGCGGAGCAGGGCGGGTGGAAGGCCCGAGGACCTGCTGCGGCTCCTGCACACGGAGCTGCGGTCCACTCGCGGGGCGGCACTGGCGGTGGCCGACATCGACGAGTCGGCGCACCGACTGAACTTCTGCGGCGTGGGCAACATCGGCGCCCGGCTGTACAGCGGCGGTCAATGGGAGACACTCCTCTCCCGGCCCGGCATCGTCGGCGCCTTCGGGCTACGTACCCCGGTACCGGTCCGCAGGGAGTGGCACCCGGGCGACGTCCTGGTGCTGTGCACCGACGGGCTGCCCAGCCGGTGGTCCCCGGACGGGATCGAACGCCTGGCGGACAGGGACGCCGCGCTGATCGCGGGGCGGGTGTTCCGGGACTCGGGCAGTGCCGCCCGCCCCATGCGGGACGACACGGCGGTCGCCGTCGTCCTGCACACAGGACGCTTCGACTGGGAGAGGGAATGAGGCACCTCCTGCTGAACGAGCGCGTCCACTCGCCCGTGGACGTGGCGCTGGTGCGTGCCCGCGTCGGACACGTCCTCCGCGTGGGTGAGCGCACCACCGACGAGGACGCGGAGTTCCTCTCCGCCACCACTGAGCGCGCCCTGAACGGGGTTGAGGCCGGTGGCGCGGTGCTGCGGCTGGAGGCGTCGGACGACCTGCGCGAGTTGCGGGCGAACGTGCTCGAGGACGGCGGTGACCCGGACGGGGCCTGGTCCCGTTCCCTGGTCCTGGACGGTCCCCTCCCGGACGCGGCTCTGGAGGCGCCCGCCTCGGAGGTCGAACTGCTGGCCGCCCAACAGCTGGCCGACGACCGGCAGCGGAGGAGGCTGGCCGGGCTGGCCACGGAGCGGGCCCGGGAACTCGCCTCCCACCAACGGGAGCTGGAGGAGACCAACCTGGGCGTGCTGGCCCTGCACGCCGAACTCGCGCAGGCCAGTGACGAGCAGCGGAGACTGCTGGGCGCGGAGCGGGCCGCCCGGGACGAGGCCGAGACCGCGCGCAACCGGCTGACCTTCCTGTCCGCCGCGAGCGCCCAGCTCATGGCCACCCTCCAGCGTTCGGAGATCCGCGGACGCCTGGAGAAGCTGCTCATCCCGTCGTACGCGTCCGCGGTCGACCTGTGGGTGGTCGAGGACGGCGCACTGGTCCCGATGGATGACTCCGAGGGGCGGGAGCCCCCGGACACGGCCGTCCGAGCGGTGGCGGAACGACGCCCGGTGCACGGCGAGGCCTCGCGCGGGGGCGTGGTGGGCACGGCCTTCCCCCTCCTCCTGGCCCCCCGTTCGCTGGGCGCGATGGTCCTCCACCGCGAGGCCGGGGCCGCCGACGACGACGTCATGCTGGGGGAGCTGGCGCGGCGGGTCGCCACGGCCATGGACAACGCCCAGCGCTTCGAACACGAGCGCGACACCGCGGCGGCCCTCCAACGGGCCATGCTGACCCGTCTGCCCCAGGTCCCGGGCCTGGAGCTGGCCGCGCGCTACCTGCCGGCCGAGGACGGCATGAACGTGGGAGGCGACTGGTACGACGTCTTCCCACTGGAGAACGGCGAGTACATCGGCGTGGTCGGAGACGTCACCGGGCACGGCATCCACGCGGCGGTCACCATGGGCCAGCTGAGGACCGCCCTGCGCGCCTACTCCGTGGACGAGCGCAGCCCGGCGGCGCTCCTGGGACTCCTGCACCGGTTGCTCGACCGGCTGGAACCGGACCTGTTCGCCACGGCCGTCATCGTCCGCTTCCGCCCGGGCGACCCCGAGGTGACCCTGGCGTCGGCGGGGCACCCGCCTCCGCTGCTGCGCACGGGACCGGGGGAGGCGGCCGCGCTCGAGCCTGTCTCCGGCGGGATGCTGGGCCTTCCGATCGACCTCACCTACACGGACAACCGCGTGGAGATCCCGCCGGGCGGTGCCCTGCTGCTGTACACCGACGGTCTGGTCGAGCGCCGGGGCGAGCCCATCGACGCCGGGATCGAGCGGCTGACCGCGAGTTTCAGCGACGCCGCCCGGCGGTCCCAAGGGTCCGAGGAGTCCGCGGACCTGCTGCTGGCCTCGGCGCTTCGCGGGCACGCCTACGACGACGACGTCTGCATGCTGGTGCTCGGGCCGGTGCCGCACCCGGCATGACGAAGGGGCGGGGCGCCGTGTGGGCACCCCGCCCCTCGCTCGCGGTGGGATCAGATCTCGGTGACGGCCGCTTCGTAGTCCAGGCGGGGGAGACGGTCGAACCAGGCGTCGGGGCCGGGGCGGCCGATGTTCATCACGACCACCGGGGTCTGGGTGGAGTCCGTGCCGAAGAGCTCCTCGCGCAGGCCCTCGGCGTCGAAACCGGTCATGGGTCCGGCGGCCAGACCGGCGGCGCGCACACCGACGATCAGGTAGGCGACCTGGAGGAAGGCGTTCCGCAGGGCCATGTCCTCGCGGGCCTCGACTGGCATGCCGGAGAAGTTCTCGCGGGCGTCCGGCAGGACGGGGAAGGTCGTGGGGAAGTGCTCGTGGAAGGAGCTGTCCGCCGAAAGCACCAGGGCCAGCGGGGCCTTGGCGGTCTTGGGCGCGTTGTTCCCGCCCATGTGCCTGACGAGGCGCTCGCGGGCCTCGGGGGAGCGGACCGCCGTCACACGGAGCGGCTGGTTGTTCATCGCCGTGGGGCCGAACTTGACCAGGTCGTAGATGGCGCGCAGTTGCTCGTCGGTCACCGGTTCGTCGGTGAAGGAGTTGGCGGTGCGGGCGCTGCGGAACAACAGGTCCTGCGCCTCCTTGGACAGGACGAGGGCGTCACTCATAGGGAAACCTCAGCTGTGCTTTTGCGGTTCATGGCGTGCCGCTGGGGGCCGACAACCGAGCACAACATGGTTTCCCGGGAAGTTATTTCAACAGAGAACTGTCGGTGAGATCACTCTCTCACTCGTGCCGGGCGACGACCGACGGGGCGGCGACTGCCGGGCCGGGGCGTGCGCGGACGCGGTATGGACGGCCTCGGGCCGTTCGCCTCGGCGACCCACTCCTCCAGCTGTTTCACGAACAGGCGCGCCTGCACCGGCCAGTGGAACGAGGTCCGCGCGATCCGGTGCCCCGTGCGGGCGTACTCCTCGCGCTGCGCCTGGTCGTCCCTGAGTTCGAGCACGGCGCGGACGGCGGCGGCCGGGTCCTGGAACGGCACGATGACGCCCGCCGCGCCCTCCGGCCGTTCGGTCACCAGGGCCTGGGCCATCGGGTTCGGCGAGGTGACCACCGGGAGTCCGTGGGCCATGTACTCCACGACCTTGGTGGGCAGGGAGTGCCGGTAGTTGTCGGTGTCGTGCAGCAGGCTGATCCCGGCCAGGGCTCCCGCCGCCATGCGCAGGGCCCGGTCGTTGGGCACGAAGCCGTACCAGTGCAGGGCGTTCTCCTGGTGGGCGTCGCGCAGCAGCGGCCGGATCTCGTGGTCGGCGCCGCCGATGACCTCCAGGCGCACCCCGTGGTCGCGCAGCTGGCGGCCCATCTCGATCAGGTCGTGGGCGCCCCGGGCCCTGGAGAGCTGGCCCAGGTACACGACACGGTCGTCGCCGGGCGGGCGGAGCGGGGTGTCGGGAACCTCGGTGGTGTTGGGGACCACGGGGTGCGCGCCCTGGAAGCGGGGTCGGTACCCCTCCTCGGCCAGCAGCAGGCGCATTCTCCGCTCCGCGCGCCGCTCGAACCTGCGCACCACGGAGCCGAGCGGCTTGCGGAGCCGTTCGGGGATCCAGGCCTTGGTGAGCAGCGCGGCGGGCGTGTCCTCGTGGACGTCCCACACCGTCACGGGGCGTCTGGTCGGAAGGGCCAGCAGCAGTTCGGGGTCGTGGAAGAGGAGGAGGTCGGCCTCAGGGGCCAGCCGTGCCAGCACGGTCCGGGCGGCCCTCAGCGAGGACAGCCGGTCCCGGCCCGAGGCGCGGGGGACGTCCACGGAACGCACCTGGTCCCAGGGCGTCACCCCGCACTCCCGGAACGGCGCCACGTACGTCACGGTGTGTCCTGCGTCGACGAGGGCGCGGATCTGTCGGTGCAGGATCCGGGCGTCCTCGGGGTGGTGCACAATCGTGGCCACAAGCGCGTGCATCGGGTTCACCTACTTATGTCACCGTTTGTACGACTCGTCCGTATTCGATGATCCGCCCCGAGGGTGCGGAATCAGCTGAACGACACGGTATTCACCAGCGGAAACACGCCGAGGAAAGCTGAGTGGACGCGTGGGGTGATTCCGGTGAACCCTTCGTTGGGTCACCGTGAACGCACGAAGGCACGCCGTCGAACGCGCGGTGGCGTTCGAAGCGGCGTGCCTCGGTGGTACCGGATCCAGCGGCTGGTCAGAGGATCTGGACACCCTCGCGCTGCACGTGGCGGCGCGCCTGCGAGGGAACGTCGGCCACGGCGTCGGCCTCCGGGTCCGAGCGGCGCAGGACACCGCGGGTGTCCAGCAGCAGCCGGGCGAACTCGGTGAGCAGCTTGGGCCGGTAGTCGGCGTGGTCGGTGAGCAGGATGGTCAGGTCGGCCTCGGCCATCGCCCGCTCCAGGTCGGTGGAGCGCGGCACGTCCGTCCCGTCCACGTCCCAGGAGTCCACGTGCGGGTCGTGGTAGGTCAGCGTGGCGCCCTTCGCGGCCAGCTTGCGGGCCACCGGGCGCGCGGGCGACTCACGCTGGTCGGCGATGTCGGCCTTGTAGGTGACGCCCAGCAGCAGGACCTTGGATCTGGAGAGCGCCAGCCCGGACTCGTTGAGCAGCTCCTGTGCGCGCTGCGCCACGTAGCCGGGCATCCGGCCGTTGATCTCCTGGGCCAGCTCGACGAACCGGAACGGGTAGCCGAGCGTCTTGACCTTGTAGGAGAGGTAGTTCGGGTCGATGGGGATGCAGTGACCGCCCACGCCCGGGCCCGGGTAGAACGCCTGGAAGCCGAACGGCTTGGTGGCGGCCGCCGCGATCGAGTCCCACAGGTCGATGCCGAGCTCCTGGCAGAAGACGGCCATCTCGTTCACCAGCGCGATGTTCACGTGCCGGTAGGTGTTCTCCAGCAGCTTGGCCATCTCGGCCTCCCGGGTGCCGCGCGCCCGCACCACGGTGTTCACGAAGTTCTCGTAGAACGTGGCGGCTGCCTCGCCGCACTCCTCCGTGAGACCGCCGACCACCTTCGGGGTGTTGGCCACGCCGAAGGTCGGGTTGCCCGGGTCGATGCGCTCGGGCGAGAAGGCCAGGTGGAAGTCGGCACCGGCGACCAGGCCGGACTCCTCCAGCAGCGGCCGGACGACCTCCTCGGTGGTGCCCGGGTAGGTGGTCGACTCCAGGATCACCAGGGTGCCCGGTGACAGGTGCCCGGCGATGGCCCTGGCGGCCGAGGTGACCGCGCCCAGGTCCGGGCCGCCCTCCGGGGAGAGCGGCGTGGGCACGCAGATGACGATGGTGCGCGCCGTCGCGAGGCACGCCGGGTCGGTGGTCGCGCTGAACCCGTGGGACAGCATCGAGGCGACGTCGTCCGTCGACAGGTCGTCGATGTGCGACTCGGACTTGTTGAGACCTTCGACCACTCGCGTGCTGACGTCGAATCCGGTCACCCTCAGTCCCGCTGAGACGGCTTCCGCCGCCAGCGGTAGACCGACGTAACCGAGGCCGAGGACGACGAGGTCGCTGGCCGAACCGGAGCTCTGCTCGGGGACAGTGGCTGGATTGGAGGCTGCGGCATCCACTTCGCGGTCACACTCGCATTCATTTCGTGAACGGGCGCAAATAGTCGAGGACTGCCATGGGTCCACCATTCGGAGTGCAGGACGTCCGAGTGTAGGTAGACGTTGTCCTCGGTTACGGGTTCTGGCCTGGTTCGGACATTTTTCGAATAAGAACCCGATACGCCTGGCTGTAGCGGTATGCGGCCTCGGTCCACGTTCGGTTGGCTCCGACACGCTCCTGACCAGCTTGACCGTAGGACGTCCGCTTTTGATGACTGTAGGCGAGATTTGTGAGGACATCAGCTAGACGTGCCGATTCGCCCGCCGGAATTAACTCGCCGGACACCCCCGGTTCCACGATCTCTCGCAGCGCCGGAAGGTCACTCGCGACAACAGGAAGCCCACCAGCCATGGCTTCCACCGGCTTCAACGGCGTCACCATGCGGCACACGCGTTCATCAAGTCGTGGCACGGCGAAGACGTCCAGCGCGGCGTGGTGGTGGCGGACCCGGTCGGCCGGGACCCGCCCGGGGAAGTGCGCCGCACCGGTCAGTCCCAGCCGCTGGGCGCGGTCACGCAGCGTGGCCAGTTCCGGGCCGTCACCGACCACCAGGGCGTGGGCGGGCTCCCCCCGTTCCCGCATGGCCGCCACAGCGTCAAGGAGCACGTCCAGGCCCTCGTAGCCGAAGCAGCTCGTGGTGGTGCCCACCACGAACTCCTCCGGTCCGATACCCAGCCCCTTGCGGACCTCGTCCCCCGAGGGCAGCGGATCGAGGAAGGACTCGTCCACCGCGTTGGGAACCACCAACAGCCGTTCCCGGGGCACGCCGCGCGCCTCGATGTCGGCGCGCATGGTCTCCCCGAGCGTCACCACCAGGTCGGCGGCGAGCATGCACTCGGTCTCGCTGGCGCGTTCGGCCTGGTAGAAGGCATCGTCCACGCTGCGGGAGGGATCCCGGGACAGCCAGGACTCCTCCAGGAACCCCCGCACCTCGTAGACCACCGGCAGCCCGAACCGGCGACCCAGTTCCAGGGCCAGCCGCGCGTTGTGGTGGTTGCTGGCCGCGTGCAGCACGTCCGGACGCACCACCTCCACCAGCTCCGACGCCATCCGCAGGCCCGCCGCCAGCTCGTCGGCGTGGCCACCGGGCGCCGTCCACGGCAGCAACCGGTGGTAGGGGATCCCGTCCACCCGCACCAGCGTGCGCGGGTCCGGCACCCCCTTGGTCAGCGGATACCCGGCACGGGTCGCCACGTGGACGTCCATCCCGGCCTCCCGCTGCGCGACCGCGATCCGGTGCGTGCGCTGCGTGTAGCCCGCGTTGGTGTGCGGGAGGGCGTTGGTCACCAGGTGCAGCACCCGCACCCCCGCTCCGGGCCGCCCCGGGTCCGCGGCCACGCGCCAACCCTCGTCGTCATCCGAGCCCGTGGCCGGTCGCTGAGCGTTCACCGTGTCGTCAGGCCGCGTTGGCGCACCGCGGGTTAACGTGAACCCGTGACGGTCAGGCGAAACGGACGGGGACGCGGGGACGGCACGTCCCGTGGCCAGTGCCGTCCGGTACTCCGCCGAGGTCCTGTGCGGCCCCGGGGGAATACGTTCGACCAGCTCACGGGCGGTGTCGGCGTCTCCGGCGGCAAGAGCCGCCGAGACCAGGCGCCCCACCCTGCGGGGCGGGGAGTTCGTCGCGGCGGACAGCAGCACCTCGCGTGCTTCCTCGCGCCGCCCCTGGTCCCACAGGGAGTAGGCGCGCGGCAGCGCGCCCGAACGGGCGGACACGGCACGCGCCGAGGTCCGCACGGGGCCGGGCATCAGCCGCAGCGCCAGCAGCGGCAGGCGGGCCGGGTCGGAACGCAGGTGGTGCCAGGCCAGGGTCGCGGTGAAGGTCACCGCCCTCGGCCAGAGGACGCGCGAACGCGGAACACGGGGTTCGGGATTCTGGGAGTCATGCACGGTCAGTCACACAACCACGTGGACGTGGCCGGATGGTGACAACACGGCGACACGGACGGGACGGCTGGGGCAAAGAACTCCGTCACCCGAACCGCGCGCGCCGCGAACCGCCCGGCCGGGACCCCGGCCCACACCAGCACAGCAGTCACCCCCACCAGAAGCAGAAGGAAACAGCCGTGGCAACGAGTGCGCCTCTTGGCAGCCAGGACACCGGGATCGTGCACGTGGTCGGGGCCCGCCCCAACTTCGTGAAGGCCGCTCCGGTCGTCTCCGCCCTGCGCGGGCGGGGCGCGCACCAGACGGTCCTGCACACCGGTCAGCACTACGACGACCGCATGTCCGCCGTCTTCTTCCGGGACCTCGGCCTGCCCACCCCGGACGTCGACCTCGGTGTCGGCTCCGGTTCGCACGCCGCTCAGACCGCCGCGCTCATGGTCGGACTGGAACGCGAGTTCACCGCGAACACCCCCGGGATGGTCGTGGTCTACGGCGACGTGAACTCCACCGTGGCCGCCGCCCTGGTCGCCGCCAAGCTCGGCGTCCCCGTCGCGCACGTCGAGGCGGGCCTGCGCTCCTTCGACAACACCATGCCCGAGGAGATCAACCGGCGGGTCACCGACCAGCTCAGCGACCTCCTCTTCGCGACCAGCCCCGAGGCGATCGGCCACCTGGCCACCGAGGGGATCTCCCCGGACCGCGTCCACCTCGTCGGCAACCCGATGATCGACACGCTCCTGGGCAACATCGACCGATTCGACGCCGACGCCCTACGCGCCCGCCTCGACCTGCCCGAGCGGTACGTGGCCGCCACCCTGCACCGGCCCGCCAACGTCGACGACCCCGCCAACGTCGCCCTCCTCACCGAGCGCCTTCACGAGATCGCCGACCTCACCGACGTGGTCATGCCGGTGCACCCGCGCGGCAAGGCCGCCTTCGACCGCGCCGGGCTGGGCGACCACCCGCGCGTGCGCCTGCTCGAACCGCTCGGCTACCTCGACTTCGTCGCGCTCACCCGGGGCGCCGCCGCCGTGGTCACCGACTCCGGCGGGGTCCAGGAGGAGACGACGATCCTCGGCGTGCCCTGCCTGACCCTGCGCCCCAACACCGAACGCCCGATCACCATCACCCACGGCACCAACCAGCTGGTCACCGAGGCCGATCTCCTCCAGGCACTGGGCAAGGTCCTGGACGGCCGGGCCGTGGAGCGGATCGGTGACGTGCCGCCGCTGTGGGACGGTCACGCGGGCGAGCGCATCGCCTCCGTCCTCACCCAGTGGTCACGGTGACCGGCCGTGTTCCCCATCCGCGCGGGCGCCCCCCGGCACCCGGACCGCACCACGGACACCCCGGTGTCCCGACCCGAGGTTTCCCGAACCGAGCACAAGGTGGCAGACCGTGAAACGGCGTGAACAGAGCCAGACCGAACAGCT
This sequence comes from Nocardiopsis sp. B62, assembly GCF_018070675.1. Taxonomy (NCBI): domain Bacteria; kingdom Bacillati; phylum Actinomycetota; class Actinomycetes; order Streptosporangiales; family Nocardiopsidaceae; genus Nocardiopsis; species Nocardiopsis sp. B62. The sequence continues at coordinate 31,842 of NZ_JAGPXK010000030.1, forward strand.
TCGGCAAGCCCTGGTCGAGCGCGAGGCCCAGCTCCAGGAGGCGCAGGCCCGCCTGGCCTCGCTCGAGGGATCGACCTCCCTCCAGGTGGGCCGCGCGCTCACCGCCGCCGCCAAACGCCCCGGCCGCTCCCTGGTCAGGCTCCCGCGCGACCTCTACCGGCTGTGGCGGCGCAGCGGCAGCACCAACCACGCCGAGCGCCGAGGTGTCGAGCCCGTCCGCTCCTTCGACGCCGACCGGCAGGAGGCCCGCCTCCTCACCGGGCTGAGCGGAGGCCGCGAGGACCTGTTGGTGGTCGCCACCGTCCTCGGCCCGGCCGTCCAGAAGGCGGTCGACCCCTACCTGCGCTCGGTGCCGCTGCGCCCGCACGACGCCCAGATCGTCATGGACGCCGTCGACGTCGACCTGCTCCTGGTGTCCTCCTCGGCGGCCGCTCCCGGCTCTCCCTGGGCCCACGTGGGCGACCCAGCGGCCGTCGACCGCACCCGCGCCCTGCACTGGGTGCTGGAGTCGGCGGCGGCCCGCGGCATCCCCACGGTCCTGCTCGACGACGCCCCGTCCCCGCCCGCCCTGCGCCAGCTCGGCTTCGACCGCGTGCACAAGGGCGACGCCGGTGTGCCGCTGCACCTGTTCAACCCCGTGGCCGCCGAACTCGTCTCCGGCCCGGAGGCGGTCTTCGTCCGCACCTCCCCGGAGCAACCGGTCCCCGACGTCCTGGTGGACCTCGGCGTGGGCGTGGTGGACGCCGACTCGCCCGAACTGCCCGACGCCCTGCGCGCGGCCAACGTCGCGGTGATTCCCGAGTCCGGCCACGGCGACCTGCGTCTGCGCCGCCGCGCGTGGGCCTGTGGCACCCGGGTGGTCTCCCACCCGGCCGTGCCCGTTCCCGACGCGGAGGACCTCGCGGTCACCGTGCCCCGACTGCGCGCGGAGCCGCCCACACCCCGTGAGGTGCGGGCCATGCTGCGCCAGGTGTTCCTCGACGAGGCGGCGCCCGTCCGGCTGGTCACCCTCCTGGAGGGCCTCGACTTCCCGTCGGGCACCCCCGGCACCGAACTCCCGCTGAGCGGCCGAGGGGTCGCGGTTCTGGCCGACCCGGCCTCCGAACCCGAGGCCGACCGCCTCGCCGACGACCTCCTCGGCTCCCGCCTGCGCCCAGCCGAGGTGGTCGTCCCCGACACCGCCGCGCGGATGCCGGGCGTCCAGCGCCTGCGTGCTGAGGGCCTGACGGTGCGCGCGGTCCGCACCACCGCCCCCGACACTCCCGAGGAACTCACCCGGGAGGGCACCCGGTCCCAGGTCGGCGGGTTCGAACCGGAGCACTGGGCGGCCCTGGCCGAACGCGCCGCCTCACCGTGGGCGCACCTGTGGACCGCCCCGGTCGGCCGTCACCGCCTGGCCGACCTCGCCTGCGCCGCCGAGTGCTCGGGCGCCGACGCCGTCGGCACCCCCGACACCGGCGACCAGAGGACCCCGGGCCTGGGGGAACGGGGCTTCTTCGACCGTGACACCGGGGGCAGACAGTACGTGTTCGTCACCTCGGTCACCCCGGAACTGGCCCGGACCGACCTGCTGCGCCGGGGCTGGCTCCCGGCGGAGTGGAACCGGCGCGGCACCCGGCTCCTGGCCCTCGGGCCGGACCACGGGTCCGGCACCGACGGCGACAACGAGGGACCGACCCACGCCGACGCCTCGACGGGTGCGGTCGGTTGACCACCGCCACGCCCGAGGCGCCCCCGACGGGCGCGCGCGGCGCGGTAGTACGCAAAACTCGGGCCACCCATCAGCATCCGAAGGGAAGAACGTGAGCACAGCTCCTCCGCGCGCACTCTTGTACGGGGACGTGGACCTGAACATCATCGACGGCTCGGCGATCTGGGCGCAGTCGATGGCGCAGGCCCTGGCGGCGGCGGGTTGCGAGGTCACCCTGCTGCTCAAGGCCCAGGTCCGCACCGACCGGCTCACCGCGCCGCTCACCGCGAACCCCGGGGTCCACCTGGTCCGTCCCTACGAGGACAGACTGCTGTCCGACCTCGGCCCGCGCGGTCTCACGCCCGAGCAGGCCGTGGAGATCATGGGCGGTCTGCACTCGCGCAGGCCCTTCGACCTGGTCGTCGTCCGGGGCCGCCGACTCGCCGGGCTGGCGGCCCAGGAGGAGAGCCTGGCCGGGAGGCTGTGGACCTACCTCACGGACTTCCCGCACAGCGTCGGCGAACTGACCGCGACCGCCACCGCCGAGCTCACCGACATCGCGCTGGCCTCCCGGTTCGTGCTCTGCCAGACGGAGGAGCTGCGGGCCTTCCTGGAGTCCACGGTCCCCGCCGCCTGCGGCCGGTCCGTTCTGTTCCCGCCGGTCGCGGTGGTGCCCGAGGGGATCGCGGCCGAGGGCCAGACGCACGCGCGCACCCGCCTGGCCTACACCGGCAAGTTCGCGCCCCGCTGGAACACCCTGGAGATGACCGGCCTGCCCGAGGAGCTGGCCCGGCTCGGGGTGGACTCCGAACTGGTGATGATCGGCGACAAGATCCACGCCGAGCCCGCCGACTGGGCCAAGCGGATGCGCAGGGCTCTGGAGAGCACCCCGCATGTGGACTGGCGCGGCGGCATGGCCAGGGCCGACGCGCTCCGCCAGTCCGCCGAGTGCGACTTCGGACTGTCCTGGCGCGACCCCGAGATGGACGCCAGCCTGGAGCTGTCCACCAAGGTGCTGGAACTCGGCGCGCTCGGCCTGCCGGTGGTCCTCAACCGCACGCCCATGCACGAGGCCCTGCTCGGCGCCGACTACCCGCTGTTCGCCGGTGAGGACACCGCCTCGGTGGCCGCGGTGGTCGCCCGCGCCTACCACGACCGCTCCGTGTACACCGAGGCCGCCGAACGCTGCCGCAGGGCCGCCGCGAACCACACCCTGGAACGCGCCGCCGAGCGCCTGCGCGGATACCTGGCCGAGGCCATTCCCGCGGCCCCCGAGGGCACCGACCCCGAGCGCCCGCTCAAGGTGGTTATCGCCGGGCACGACCTCAAGTTCTTCACCCGCCTGGCCGAGTACCTGGACTCCCTGCCCGGCCTGGACGTGCGCATCGACGAGTGGGAGGGGCTGAGCACCCACGACCAGTACCGGTCCCGGGAGCTCGCCTCCTGGGCCGATGTGGTCATCTGCGAGTGGTGCGGGCCCAACGCGCTCTTCTACGCCAAGTGGAAGCGCCCGGACCAGCGGCTGATCGTGCGCCTGCACCGCTTCGAGCTGTACGCGGAGTGGCCGCGCCGCCTGGACATCGCCAAGGTCGACGCGGTCGTCTGCGTGAGCCCGCACTACGCCGACCTCACCCGCGAGCTCACCGGCTGGCCCGCCGAGAAGGTCGTGGTGCTGCCCAACTGGGTGGACGACCGTCAGCTGGACCGCCCGAAGCTCGCCGGGGCCGAGTTCTCGCTCGGCATGATCGGGATCGCGCCGTCCCGCAAGCGCCTGGATCGGGGGCTGGACGTGCTCTCCGAGCTGCGCCGGATGGACCCGCGCTACACGCTGTCGGTGAAGACCAAGCAGCCGTGGGAGTACTGGTGGATCTGGAACCGGCCGGAGGAGCGCTCCTACTTCGAGCGGGTGTACCGGCGCATCCAGCGTGACGAGAACCTGGCATCCGGGGTGGTCTTCGACGGCTTCGGGCCGGACGTGGCCACCTGGCTGCGCCGGGTGGGGTTCGTCATCTCCACCAGCGACGACGAGTCGTTCCACCTGGCCCCCGCCGAGTGCGCGGCCTCCGGTGGGGTCCCCGCCCTGCTCGCGTGGCCGGGTTCGGACACCATCTACGACCCGCACTGGATCCACGACGACGCGGTGGCCATGGCCGAGGCCATCCACACGACGGTCTCCGAGGGCCGGTTCGTCGACGAGAGCGAGCGGGCCCGCGCGGAGGTGACCTCCGTCTACGGCCTTGGGCGGGTCCGGGGGATGTGGAGCGATCTGGTGGTCCGGGGCCAGACCCCCGCCGCTCAGGGGTCCACCGCCCACGCCAGCGCCAACTAGCCGTGTTTGTTTTGCATCTCCGCTTCGCTTCGATGCGTGTTCGGCGCCTTTGCGGAGCTGTTCTTCATCCTCGTCTACGCCTGGCTCGTTCCTCGCTGGCGGCCTGACTCGTCTTGCACAGTGCCTGCTGAAACCCGGACTCTCCGGCGCTCGAACGGGCAAGCCCCTCTGTGGCCTTGGCAACCGGGGGGTGCCCGTTCGGGCGCCGACAGGGTTCTGGAGGTGCCGGAGGTGGGATTGCGAGGAACGAGCCAGCACACCGTAGGTGCCGAAGGTTCCTGCCCTTCCTGGCGCCCGAACACGGGCCGAAGCGAAGCGGAGGCCCAAGGAGACACAGGTCAGACGGGGCCCGTCATCTTGGACAGCCCCCCCGCCCCGGCGGGCAGGAACAGCGCGAAGGTGGTCGGTCTGGTCTGCACCAGTTCCACCCTCGCGCCCTCGGACTCGGCGATGTGGCGGGCCAGGGCGAGCCCGAGACCGGTGCCGCCGCCCCCGCTGACCTCGCGTTCGAAGATCCGCCCGGACAGGTGCTCGGGAACGCCCTCGCCCTCGTCGCTGACCTCTATGCGCACGGACTGACCGGTGTCGAGGCGGCGGATGGTCACCGTCCCCGCACCGTGCTTGTAGGCGTTCTCCACCAGGGTCGCCAGGATCTGGGCGAGGTCGGTGGGGACGGTCATGGCGGTCAGCCCGGGGTCTCCGGTGACGAGCAGTCGGCGTTTCTCCTGTTGGAAGACGGGAGACCACTCGGCTTGGAGGTGGTTGAGCACCGGGTCGAGCTCCACCGGTTCCACCTCGGGGTTCTGGCTCTTGCGGGCGCGGCCGAGCAGGCTCTCCACGGTCTCCACGAGGCGTTCGGTCTGGGCGAGGGCGGCCTCGCCCTCCTCCCTGACCACCTGCGCGTTGCCGGACTCGGCGATGATCTCCTCCAACCGCATGGTGAGCGCGGTCAGCGGTGTGCGGAGCTGGTGTGAGGCGTCGGTGGCGAAGTGGCGCTCGGTGGCGATGAGCCCGGCGATGCGCTCGGCGCTGCGGTCCAGCACCTCGGCGACGCGGTCGGCCTCCGGGATGCCGTAGCGGTGCCCCCACGGTGTGGTGACCCCGGAGCCGAGGCGTTCGGCGGTGGCGGCGAGGTCGACCAGGGGCAGGGTGAGGCGGCGGGCCTGGAACATGGACAGGCCCACGGCGACCCCGATGGCCAGCAGGGACAGTGAGGCGATCCCCAGCCAGGCGCGGACCACGCTCTCCTGCACGTCCTCGCCGTCGCTCCACACTTCGACCCTGGTGTCGCGGCCGGTGGTGACGGTGGCCCTGAGCAGGCGCGGTGAGTCCACGGCCTCGGGGTTCAACGCGGGATCGCCGGCCGTCACGGCGGTCGGTTCGCCCGCGGGCGTGATGCGGACGAACCTGTTCGGGTGTTCCCGGTCGAACTCCGCCAGGTCCAGCTCGCCGTGGAGCTGCAACATGTTGTCGCTCTCGGCGCCGATCAGTTCGGCCTCGCCCTCAAGCTGCCGACTGGCCTCGTCGTGCACCAGTTTGTAGGTGAGCGCACCCAGGGGCAGCCCGAGCAGCATGACGGCGATGACGGTCACCACCAGGGTGGAGAAAACCATCCGCCTGCGCATGTCACCTCACGTCCGTCCGACCCCCTGGGCGGTCGACTGGCAAGCGCGTCGAACCCAAGGTCGTGTCAGTCTCGTTCGAACCGGAAACCCACGCCCCGGACGGTCGTGATGTAGGAAGGCTGGTTGGCGTCGTCGCCGAGCTTGCGGCGCAACCAGGAGATGTGCATGTCCAGGGTCTTGGTCGACCCCCACCAGTTGGTGTCCCACACCTCCCGCATGATCTGTTCTCGGGTGACCACCTTGCCCGCGTCGCGTACGAGGACGCGCAGCAGGTCGAACTCCTTGGTGGTCAGTTGGAGCTCGCGGTCGCCCAGCCAGGCACGCCGAGAGTCGTTGTCGATTCGGACACCGTGGACCACCGGTACCTCGGCCCCGCCACGCCGCAGCAGGGCGCGGACGCGGGCCAGGAGTTCGGCGAGCCTGAACGGTTTGGTCACGTAGTCGTCGGCACCGGCGTCGAGGCCGACGACTGTGTCGACCTCGTCCGCTCGGGCGGTCAGGATCAGGATCGGCGTTCCGTGACCCTCGGCGCGGAGCCGACGTGCCACCTCGAGGCCATCCATTTCGGGGAGCCCGAGATCCAGGACCATGAGGTCGATGTCTCCCGCACGGGCGCGGTCGAGTGTCTCAATGCCGTTGACGGTCACGTCTACCGTGTAGCCCTCGCGTCGGAGTGCGCGCGCGAGAGGCTCGGAGATCGAGACATCGTCTTCGGCCAGCAAAACGCAGGTCATGGAGCCGATCGTAGGTCCAGGGTGGCGCATTTCCCTATTATGCGCGCCGGATGGCCCAAGGTTGGCCGAAAATACGCGAATCACATACCGGTCAAATAGTGCAAATGGCTATCAGCAGCCCTTTCTTTGCACGTTCTTGGTGAAACTGGGAAGCTGGAACGCGGGGTGTAGGAGTGCCCTCCGCCAGAACCCACCTGACAGCAGAGGAGCCAGGACGTGAATCCCCATCCGCCGCCCCCGGGCGGTAACGAATTCGGCTTTCCTCCGCAGGGCCCGCCCCACCCGACGCCGCCGCCTCCCAGGGGTCGGTACGGAACCGGCCTCGTCGCGGTGCTCGCCGTCATCGCGATCCTGGCCGGGGCCTCCTTCCTCGGCAGCGGACTCGCCCTGGGCGGCGTCGTGACCGGTCGGATCGCGGCGGAGCGGGAGCCCGAACCCGCTCCCTCACCGTCCCCCTCGCCCACACCCGAGGAGTCCCCGAGCCCCACCGAGGACCCCTTCCCCAGCCCCGAGCCCACCGAGGAGCCCAGCACCGTCCCCACGCAGGAGCCCGAGGATTTGGCGACCGTCGAGGACATCATCTCCGAGCTCAGCGGAGACCACGGTCTCGAGGCGGGCGTGGACAAGACCGACGAGATCTGTGACGACGAGGAGGCCTTCGCCTGCACGGGCGCGATGGACACCAACCTGGCCCGCATCATCGCCTTCGAGGACATCTTCTCCGCCTCGATTGTCATCGCGGGGCTGCGAGCCCAGATCGAGGAGGACGACAACGACGTGGTCGACGCACAGAACGCCTGCCACATCGTGTTCATCTGGTTCGAGGGCAGCGGCATGGACCAGTCCGAGCGTGACGACATGACCAGCGACGCCAGGAACTTCACCGGTTGCTGACCCGCTGGCCACCAGTCCGCGTCGTAACGCGCCCAATTGAACACTCTGAGTGATGATAGGGGTGGCAATGGTGGTGTTGGTGGTGGTTGGCGGTCCTCCGGGGCCGCACCCCACCGGGCCCGTCACCCATCTCGGACCCCGATCCCGGTCCGGGGCACGTGAGGAGTGTGGATGGTGCGGCGCAACGACAAGGCCGGAAGCCGACCGGGTGGCCCGAAGGGCCCGACCAGACCAAGGGGATGGGGGGAGTGGCGGGGGACGGGGACACCCCTCGGGGCGCCGGCCGCGCTGACCCTCGCCCTCGCCGTCGTCCTACCGACCGCGCTCGCGGCTCCGGCCGCCGGGCACACCGTCGCGGAGGCCGTACGCGTGGAGACCCCGGTGGCCCCCTCCTCGGACGAGGCGGCCCATCAACCCGAGGCCACCGCGTTCTCCCACCGGCACTACTACTCCACCTGGCGCGACGCCCGGACCTACTGGTCCCAGGAGAGCCGCTACCCCACGGGCGGCTGGCTCTGGGCCGGGCGCCACTACTTCTTCTGCCAGGTGGAGGGCGAACCGCACTCCGACGGCGAGGACGGCTACTCCACCTGGTGGGCTCTGACCGACGACGACACCGGCAACCGCGACGTCTTCGTCAGCGCCACCGCCTTCCGCGACAGTGAGCCATGGAAGCCGATCGAGGGGCTGCCCCGCTGCTGACTGCTCCCGCACCCCTGGGACCGGCCCCACATGACGCGCGGGCCCGTCCGAGTCTCCACTCGGACGGGCCCGCGTTCGCTGTCCGACCCGCGTCGACGACGGGGTCCGGTCGGGATCAGCCCTCGATCTCCCCGGTGCCCGCCGACCTGCGCCCACGACTCAGGTAGAGGGCCGCGCCACCGGCGCCGATGGCGACCAGGGCGGCGATGACCAGGCCGGTCAGGGCCCCACCGGTCACCGGAAGGGTGCCGCCCTTCTTGTCGTCGGGGACGCCGGGCTTCTGGTCGCCCGGACCGTCGGTGGGCCCGCTCGTCGGGCTCTCGCTCGGACTGGGGCTGGGGCTCGGGCTGGGACTCGGCGACGCGGGCGGATCGGTGTCGTCACCGTCGTCGTCACCGCCGGGGGGCACCGTGGCCTTCTCCCCGACCACGATGCGGCCTGCGCCGCCCTCGGGGTAGTCCTCGGCGCTGATCCCGCCGTCGAGGGTCCCGCTGAGGAAGCGCTCCAGCGCGCCCTGGTAGGTGGAGCCCACCACGGTGTAGTCGGCCCCGCGGAACGGGTACATGTCGCCGCCGCCCGCCGAGAAGTCGTTGGTGACCACCGTGATGGCCGCGCCGTCCACGACCTCGCCGTCCTCGACGATGACCGTGCCGTCGTGCAGGATCGCGTTGCGCACCCGCTCGCCCTGGGTGAGCACCTCGCCGTCCTCGTCCACGACCTGCGCGGTGCGCTCGGGGTCGTAGGCGAAGTTGACTCCTGCGACCTGCATGAACCCGCCGTCGGCGGAGGGCGCGGAGGCCACGCCGCGCTCCAGCAGCTCCTTGATCTGACCGCGGGGGATCTCGGGGACCACGGCCACCTGGTTGGCGAACGGCGCGATCGAGTAGGTGTCCAGCACCGTCAGCGGACCGGCCGGGATCACCGAGGCGTTGCGGATGCCGCCGCCGTTCTGGATGCCGATCTGCGGCTTGGGGACGCCGTACTCCTCGGCGTTGCGCTCACCGGTGTCCAGCAGGGCGTCGGCCATGAGGCTGCCGAGGTTGGTCTCCTGCGTGCGTACACCCGGGTTCTGCGTGCCGTCCAGAGCGACCTCGCTACGGGCCACCTCGGTCTCCGCGAGCTCGGCGACGTAGTCGGTGACCGGCTTGGTCACCTCCGCCTCCACCTCGGGGTGCGGTTCCACGGCGTCCTCGCCGGTTCCGGAGACCCGGACCGGGCCGGAGCGGTCGCCCACGGAGAGGAGGTCCCCGGCGGCGTCGAAGTTGAGGACCAAGCGGCCCACGTACTTGTAGTCGGAGCCCGCCGTGACGATGGGCACCTCCTCGCCGTCCGCGTTGTCCGCCAGCAGCGGGTAGGACAGCGGCTCGCCGGTGCCGGGGTGGACGGTGACCTCGTCACCGGGGACCAGGGCGTCGTCGGGGTTGGCCATCACCTCGTGGCCGCCACCGGCCACCATGGCGTCCACACCCGTCAGTTCCTTGGCGACCCGCTCCTCGTAGGTGATGTTCTGGAGGTGCGAGATGAGGATGATCTTGTCGACGCCCTCCGCGGAGAGGCGGTCGACCTCGGCCTGGACCGGGCCGACGACCTCGTCGACCACGACGTCGCGCGGGCTGGTGATGGTGGCCAACGGCGGGTAGAGCGCGCCGACGATACCGACCTTCTCGCCCTCGACCTCGGCGACGGTGCTGGGGGCGATCCGTCCCTCGGCCTCCAGAGCGGCCAGCGAGGCCTCACCGGACACGTCCACGTTGGCGGCGACCACGGGGGTGCTCTCGGGCAGGACACCGATGAAGTCGGCGTACACGTCCGGACCGAAGTCGAACTCGTGGTTGCCCATGGAGATCGCGTCGTAGCCCATGTGGGAGGTGGCGATCGCGTCGTAGAAGGGTGCGCCCTCCTCCTGGGAGGCGGCGAACTCCGGGCCGGGCAGGTACAGGTCGCCGGAGTTGACGGCGACCACGCCGCGGTTGGCGGACTCGCCCGAGCCGGCGCCGGTGCCCGCGTTCTCGCTGTCGCGCAGCTGGTGGAGCAGGCTGGCGTAGCGCGCGGCGCCGCCGAAGTCGGGGTCGGCGGAGGAGTGCAGGAGGGCGGACTCGGGGTCGTTGCCGTGCAGGAGCGTGAGGGTGAAGGCCGCGTCTCCGTCAGGGGTGTCCGTGGGTGCGTACGCGCTGGCCGCCGGGGCCAGGGGCACCATCAGCGCGCCCGTCAGGATCAGTGCGCCGGTCGCGCGCACGAGTCTGGACATGTCTGCTGTGACTCCTTTGGGGGACTGTGCGGGGATTCCGCCCCGGGGGCCGGAGGGGGCGGAGTTTTTTCACCCTAGATGGGGACGGGTGTTCGGGCACGGGCCCGGGGGTTACGATTTGCAGAACCTCCCGTGTGCGTGCAGGTTCGCGCACTGAGACGATAGCCCAGGGTCACGTCGGGGGTATTGCGGTCGCGTTCCGTAGTTGGTTTCGGACCAACCCGCGTCGGAGCGGCCCCCGGGACTCGCGCTCCCACGACGCCGCGCCCCTACCATGGAGGGGACAGTCGGCTCGATTCCCTCGGAGGACGTCCGTGTTTCCCTCTGGCCAGGACCCGTACGACCCCGACTCGGGACGGAGCGGGGTGCCCTCGCAACGGGGGATGCCCGACTTCGACGCGCCCCACCTGGAGGCCCTGCGTCCCGACGCCCCCATGCCCCGCAGGGTCGTGACCGTCCGCACGCTGATGTTCGTCGGCGGTGTAAGCGGACTCCTGCTCCTGCTGCTCTTCCTCATGGGGCTGTCCGCGCCCGCCGAGATGATGGACGAGGCGCTGGAAGAGCAGGCGGCGCTCGCCGCCGAGCAGGGTGTGGCACTGGCCTTCGACGCCGAGATGATGCGCGCGCAGATGAGCCTCATGGCCGTGGTGACGGGGATCTACGGGTCGCTGTCCCTGCTCATCGCCAGCAGACTCCGCCGTCGCACGGTCGGCGTCTTCTGGAGCACTCTGCTGTTCCAGGGGGCCGCCGCGGGCATCCTGCTGTGGTCCCTGCTCGGGGGCGAACTCCTCGCGATCGTCCCGCTGGGCTTCGCGGCCGCGATGCTGGCCTTCATGTGGTCCAAGGAGAGCCGGGCCTACTTCGGCCTGCTCTGATCCCACTCCGCTCGCTCCGCGCCCCCTGCCGACCCCCGCAGGGGGCGTCGTGCTTCCCGCACTCTTGCCGGGCGTGCCCTAGCCGGGCGGGCGGCCGAAGAACCGGCCCTCGCGGGGCGGCAGGGGCGATCGCACCGCGACCCGGGTCCAGTGGCGCTCCAGAAGTCCGCGCACACCCCCGTCTCCCACGCCGGCCCGGGCCCGGACCCCGCCCTCCGTTCCCTCCAGGTCCAGGACCGCGCGCAGCAGCTCCCCGGAGCGCGGGCGCTCGTCGGGGTCCTTGCTGAGCGCCGCCACCACCAGCTTCTCCAGCCCCACAGGCAGGTACCGCAGGTCGGGCTCCTCCATGGTCACCCTCCGGGCCATCTCCCTGGGCGGCGCGGTGCCGAACGGGTCGTGCCCCACGGACGCGAAGGCCACCGTCGCGCCCCACAGGAACACGTCCGACGCGTGCGTGGTGGGCTGACGCCGGTACTGCTCCGGGCTGATCCACCCCGGGGTGCCCCGACGGTCGAGCATCCGGGCGGTGCGCTGGTCCGCCAGGGTCTCCGGGGAGGGCAGCCCGAGCGTCCGGTAGGCCCGGCGCATCCGGCGCAGCCGCCGCCACTTGGTGGGGTCGGGGTCCTCCGCGGCGTGCGCGATACCGAAGTCCAGGAGCTTGGGCCCCCGGCCGGACAGCACCACGTTGCCGGGCTTGAGGTCGCGGTGCACCACCCCCGCCGCGTGCACGGCGCGCAGCGCCTCGGCCACGCCCGCCGCCAGCCCGAGAAGCATGCCGCCGCGCAGCCGTCCGAACCGCTCCACGTGGTGGCGCAGGGTCGGCCCCGGGACGTACTCGGTGATCATCCACGGCGGCAGGGCCTCCACGTCCGCGCGCACGAACCGCGCCACGCACGGGCTGTCCACCTTGGCGAGCAGACGGGCCTCGTGGGTGAAGCGCTCCCGGATCCGCTGGTCGCGCGCGAGTCCCGGGTGGGCCACCTTGACGGCCAGGTAGCCGTGGGCGCCCGGGGACTCGGCGGCGTACACGGTGCCCATGCCCCCCGAGCCGACCCGGCCGCGTACCCGGTGCCCCGCGACCTCCACGGGGTCCCCCGGTTCGAGCGGGGCCAGCCTGCGTACACCGCGCGCCTTCATGGGCACTCCAACCGGCAGTGGGGGAGGTTCGAGCGGATCATATCCGTGAGTCCCCTCCTCGGGCCCGTCTCCGCGGCGTCGGGAGAGTTGTCCACAGGCTGGGGGAGGGGCCCCGAAGGTCGGTGCGCTCTGGCAGGCTCGAACCGGACACCGGTCGAACACCGGGCGTGGGGGAGAGGGCATGACACCAGAACAGTTCATCGACGCGGCGCTGTGGTTTCCCGAGGCCCGGGAGAGTGAGCCCTTCGGTCCGGGGCCGCTCGTCTACAAGGTGGCCGACCAGAGGATGTTCGCCCTCCTCACCGGGGGTTCCGCCGAGGAGGCCGTCACGGTCAACCTCAAGTGCGACCCCGAACTCGCCCTGGACCTGCGCGGGCGGTTCCCGGCCGTCACCCCCGGCTGGCACATGAACAAGCGGCACTGGAACTCCGTGCGGTTGGACGGCTCCGTCCCCGACGACGAACTGGTGGAGATGCTGGTGCACTCGTACACCCAGGTGGCTGCGGGGCTGCGCCGTGCGGACCGGGACCGCGTGCTGGCGGTCCTGGGGGACGAAGCCCCGCCGCTGCCCGGCACGGACGACCGCTGAGAGGAGGGTGGTTCCATGTCCACGCACTCGCGGGCGGTGGTCCAGGGCGTCCTGGAGCGCGTCACCTTCGCCAACGAGGAGAACGGCTACACCGTCGCCAAGGTCGACACCGGCCGTGGCGGCCACGACCTGCTCACCGTGGTCGGCTCGCTGCCGGGCGCCCAGCCCGGCGAGTCCCTGCGCATGTACGGCCGCTGGGGGTCGCACCCCCAGTACGGCCGCCAGTTCCACGTGGACGACTTCACCACGGTGCTGCCCGCCACGGTGCAGGGCATCCGTCGCTACCTCGGCTCCGGGTTGATCAAGGGGATCGGGCCGCGTATGGCCGAGCGGATCGTTGACCACTTCGGTACCGAGGCCCTCGACGTCATCGAGGAGGAGCCCGCCCGCCTGATCGAGGTCCCCGGACTGGGGCCCAAGCGCACCGGACTCATCACCGACGCCTGGGAGGAACAGAAGGCCATCAAGGAGGTGATGGTCTTCCTCCAGGGGGTGCAGGTCAGCACCTCGTTGGCCGTGCGCGTCTACAAGAGGTACGGCGACGACTCCATCCGGGTGGTCCAGGAGGAGCCCTACCGACTGGCCTCGGAGGTGTGGGGGATCGGGTTCAGGACCGCCGACACCATCGCCCAGGCGGTCGGCGTCCCGCACGACAGCCCCCAGCGGGTGATGGCGGGCATCCAGTTCACCCTCTCGGAGTCCGGCGGCGACGGGCACTGCTTCCTGCCGGAGGAACGGCTCATCTCCGCCGCGGTGAAAATCCTCCAGGTGGAGACGGGGCTGGTCATCGAGTGCCTGGCCGAGCTGGTCGCCGCCGAGGGTGTGGCCCGCGAGACCGTGCCCGGCCCCGACGACGAACCGGTCCGCGCGGTCTACCTCCTGCCCTTCCACCGGGCCGAGATCGGCCTGGCCGCCGGTCTGCGCTCCCTGCTGGAGACTCCACTGGAGCGTCTGCCCGCCTTCACCGACGTCGACTGGCCCAGGGCCTTCGACTGGCTCGACAGGCGTTCGGAGTCCACCCTCGCCGAGGCCCAGCGGGACGCGGTCCGCGAGACGTTGACCAGCAGGGTCTGCGTCCTCACCGGCGGGCCGGGCTGCGGCAAGTCCTACACGGTGGCCTCCATCGTCACCATGGCGTCGGTGAAGGACGCGAGGATCATCCTGGCCGCGCCCACCGGACGGGCCGCCAAACGCCTCACCGAACTCACAGGCCACGAGGCCTCCACCGTCCACCGGCTCCTCGAACTGCGCCCCGGCGGGGAGGCGGCGCACGACCGCGACAACCCCCTGGACTGCGACCTCCTCGTGGTGGACGAGGCTTCCATGCTCGACCTCGTCCTGGCCAACAAACTGGTCAAGGCGGTCCCGCCCGGGGCCCACCTGGTGTTCGTCGGCGACGTGGACCAGCTGCCGTCCGTGGGCGCCGGGCAGGTTCTGCGGGACCTGTTGGAGGAGGGCTCCCCTGTACCGCACGTGCGCCTGACCCACGTGTTCCGCCAGGCCCAGCAGTCCGGTGTGGTCACCAACGCGCACCGGATCAACCAGGGGGAACCCCCCGAGTTCCAGGGCATGTCCGACTTCTTTCTCTTCGCCTGCGACGAGGCCGAGGAGACCGCCGAGACGGTCGTGGACGTCGTGGCGCGGCGCATCCCCCGACGCTTCGCCCTCGACCCCCGCAGGGACGTACAGGTCCTCACCCCGATGAAGGGCGGCCCGGCCGGGTCGGTCAACCTCAACGCGGCGCTCCAGACCGCGCTGACACCGCCCGGAGACCACGTCCCCGAGCGCAGGCTGGGCGGCCGGGTCTACCGCGTGGGGGACAAGGTCACCCAGGTGCGCAACAACTACGACAAGGGCGCGAACGGGGTGTTCAACGGGACCCTGGGGGTGGTCACCGGCATCGACCAGGTGGGCCAGGAGCTGACCGTGCGCACGGACGAGGACGAGGAGATCGCCTACGACTTCGCCGAGCTGGACGAACTCGCCCACGCCTACGCCGTCACGGTGCACCGGTCCCAGGGCAGCGAGTACCCGGCGGTGGTCATCCCCGTCACCACCTCGGCGTGGATGATGCTGCAACGCAACCTGCTCTACACCGGGATCACCAGGGCCAGGAAGCTGGTCGTGCTGGTGGGCTCCCGCCGCGCCCTGGCCCGCGCGGTGGCCAACGCCTCCTCGGGACGCCGGTACACCTCCCTCGCGCACCGCCTGCGCAGACCGCTCGCCGTGTCCTCCGACTGACTCGCGCACTTTTCGTCCCCCAATTTCCGACATGGGGATCTCTTTTTCGCGAGTTTCCTATTCGCGACTTTCCAGGCGACTTCCAAGACGAACGTGAATCTGTCCGGAAACCGCATGACCGATCCGGGTAAATGGTTCATCATGGGGGTATGGAAGGACGCGGAGCCGCCCGGCCCCCCTGACGCGATGAGCCCTCGGAATCCGGCCCCCCAGTGCCCTTTCCGAGGACGGCTCCCGGACGCCCCTTCCTCCGATGTGGATCACGTTTCGACCACCGAATTCCGGGCGGTTGTGCGTCGTGCCCGCGAAGCCATGACAACCGACAACAGCGATGGGAGACGCCATGACCTTCAAGAACATATTCGGCAACGGGGGAAAGGAGGCCGGTGCCGCCGAGGAGTCGGCCAGGGACGTCCACGGCAGGATCCCCGGCGCGCGCCCCGAATGGGAGGGCGTCGATCCGGAACTCTTCGACGGGATCCCCGAGGTCGAACGGGATCCGAAACTCGTGCGCGAGACCTCTCCTGAGGCGCTGAAGATCCTTGGCGGCTTCGTCGCCCCCCTGTTCGGGAACACCCGGGCCGCCGCCACCGAGCAGCGGGCCGCCAGCGAGGACCCCGGTTCGACGACCGACATGGCCTCCTCCACCAGGGACGAGGCGTCCGGGAAGGTGACGGTGGAAGTCGAGGAGGAGGACCAGCCGAGCATCAGTGACCAGGACCGGGAGGAACTGAGGAAGGACAACGAGCGGTCGACGGAGAACGTCAGGGGTTTCGACCGAAAGCCGACCACGGACTGAATCCGGGCCGGACGTTCGCTCCGATCGGGTGTCCCTTTCACGCCGGTTGGCAGGCGACTTCCAAGGACGCCCGGAAGACGCATTCGACCATTCGAGGAGGACGAAGGACATGGGCGGCCCCACCAGGAACAACGTGAGTACGACTCGTCTCGGAGAACGGTTCATCCGCCACCCGATGACGGGGAGGAACCTCAGGGAACTCGACATCGCCGCCAAGGCGCCCGTCATCCTGGAACGGGACAGGGAGAAACTCAGGAGGAAGGCGGAGAAGAAGACCCCCGACGGCAGGGACCGGTACGTGTACCCCACCGGCTTCTCCCTGAACAAGGGTCGCTTCGGCGATTTTCCCGAAAGGGAGGAGGCGGCGCACCAACGCGGGTGGCGCGCCTACATGACGGTCGGTGTGCCCCTGGTCGAGGAGCGGGGCGACATCACCCAGCCGCCGCCCGACGTGGTCTCCAAGCAGACGTACGTCAACCGGACCGACCCCACCCCGACGACCTGGTCGCACACGGTCGAGTTCTCGATCTCCAACACGATCAGCTGGTCGCTCCAGGGCCAGGTGCAACTCACCTTCGGGGCCAAGGCCACCGCCTCCCTGCAACAGCAGCTACAGAAGAGCATGGCGCTGAACAACTCCCAGAAGACCACCCTGAAGAACAGCAAGGACAACCAGGGCGTCGACACGGAGTCCCAGTCGCAGACGACGAGCACGACCACGGCCACGGGCACCGCGACGGGCACCGGGGAGCTGTCGGCCCAGCTGATGCTGGGGATCACCGCTTCGGTGAGCGGTTCGCTGACCACCGGCTTCAAGACCTCCTCCACCCTCAGCGGTGAGGTCGGCAGCAGGGTGGACGTCCTCGCCACGCAACGGCGACAGGTGCGCAGGTTCGACTACGAGTTCCCCATCACCTTCGGCGGCTGGGTCGCCCTGTACTACCCCGAGCCGGTCGAGGTCAGGGAGGTGCGGCCGGACGGTCCCCAGGCCAGGAACCCGAAGCACTCCAGGGTGCTCGCGTGGAAGCTCGGCGAGACCGGGACGGACCAGGACGCCTTCGACCTCACCGACGACGGCAGGCCCTTCATGCAGAGGGGAGAGGCCGAGCTCGTCTCCACCCTGGCCGGAGAGCACGAGGTCTTCGAACTTGAGAACCTCGTCTTCGAGGAGAGGCACCACCCCCTCCACAAGGACGACGGCGTCGAGATCCCGAAGAGGGCCCCCGACGAGATCGCCACCGGATTGGGCAGGGCCGAGGGCCTCGCCCTGGACACCGCCAACCGCCGGGCGTACGTCGTCGAACGCGGCAGCGGCGGCAGGCTCCACAGGGTCGACCTCGACACCGGTGTGACGGAACGCGTCGCGGAGAACCTGGGAGACACCAACGACGTGGCGCTGGACCCGGCCGGAGACCGGGCCTACGTGGCCGACTACGGCAACCGGCGCCTGCTCGCGGTGAGCCTCTCCGACCCCTCCGCCACACCCACCGCGGTCGTCCAGGGTGTCCACGCCTACGGCGTCGCGCTGGCACCGGGCGACGACAGGGCCTACGTGAGCGACTTCGCAGCGGGGAAGCTGATCGAGTACGAGCTGGACGGCGATTCCGCGCGGGAGCGGCGCTCCTGGACCGTGCCCAGGGCCGCGGGGGTGGCGCTGCACGGGGACCGGGCCTACGTCGGGCAGTTCGACAGCGGCGAACTGTACGAGGTCGACCTGTCAGTGGAGGACGCCTCCCCGCTCAAGGTGGCGAGCGGTCTGGGGCACAGCGTCCGCGTGGCGTCGGACGGCGCGGCCAACGCCCACGTCTGCGATCCGGCGGGCGGCAGGTTGCACGAGGTCGTCCTGACCGACGGTGTGAGCAAGGGCCTCCAACGAGCCGTGGCCGACGGACTCGGTGCGGTCTGCGGTGTGGGGCTGGACCACGGCGACGGCTCGGTCTACGTCAGCACCCGCGACGGCAGGCTGTCGCGGATCCCCGGCCTGCTCGACGACCCTTCGGCGGAGTCCTAGCGCCGGTTCCCGGTTCGGGCCGGGGACCGCCGGGGCCTCGCTGCGGCCGGCCCGGTAACGGCCGGTCCCGGCCAACCCGGGTGTCGGCCGCCTCCACCGGGAGGGCCTAGGGTGGTTGTTCGTGCGACAGACACTGATCGTGGTGGGCGCGGCCATCATCCGGGACGGACACGTCCTGGCCGCGCAGCGCGCCGAACCCGAGCGCCTGCGCGGGCTGTGGGAGTTCCCCGGAGGCAAGACCGAACCGGGGGAGACCCCCGCCCAGGCGCTGGTCCGTGAGTGCCGGGAGGAACTGGGCGTCACCGTCCGGGCCGGGGAACAGATCGGCGCCGACGTGCCCTTTCCAGCCCCCTCCGACGGGCACACCCGCCCCGCCGTCCTGCGCCTGCTGGGGGCCGAACTCCTCACCGGAGAGCCCCGGGCGCTGGAGCACCGGGAGGTGCGCTGGGTGCCCGCCGAGGGGCTCCGTGACCTCGACTGGATGCCCGCCGACATCCCCTTCCTGGCGGAGCTCACCCCGCTCCTCCAGACGCACGAAAGCCCTTCATGACAGGGATGACGCACGGTCGGACACCCCCCGGCGCAACCCCCTTCGGGGTGACGAAACTAACCGGGGTGACCTGTACGTTTCCCAACCAGCCCGCTATGACCGCATAAACTGGCTACGGGCCGTGGCACTCTGCGGTCTCTACCCAGTACAGGAGATCGAGACTTAAGCATGTCCAGCGCTACGCCCGTCGAGGGCTCCGCCCGCCGCAGTGACCTGCGCAACGTCGCCATCGTGGCTCACGTCGACCACGGCAAGACGACCCTCGTTGACGCCATGCTCTGGCAGTCCGGAGTCTTCCGGGAGAACCAGGATGTCGACGACCGTGTGATGGACTCCAACGACCTGGAGCGCGAGAAGGGCATCACCATTCTCGCGAAGAACACGGCGGTGCACTACACCACGCCCGAGGGCGAGGACGTGGTCATCAACATCATCGACACCCCCGGTCACGCCGACTTCGGTGGCGAGGTCGAGCGCGGCCTGTCCATGGTGGACGGCGTCGTTCTGCTCGTCGACGCCAGCGAGGGCCCGCTCCCGCAGACCCGCTTCGTGCTCCGCAAGGCCCTCCAGGCCAAGCTCCCCGTCATCCTCGTGATCAACAAGGTCGACCGGCCCGACAGCCGGATCGCCGAGGTCGTGGACGACACCTACGAGCTGTTCATGGACCTGGACGCCGACGAGTCGCAGATCGAGTTCCCGATCGTCTACACGTGCGCCCGTGACGGCAAGGCCTCCCTGGAGCGCCCCGCCAACGGCACCGTGCCCGACAACGACAACCTCGTCCCGCTGTTCTCCACCATCCTGGGCACCATCCCGGCCCCCGAGTACGTCCCGGACGCGCCCCTCCAGGCCCACGTCACCAACCTGGACGCCTCCCCCTTCCTCGGCCGTCTGGCCCTGGTCCGGGTCCAGCAGGGAGAGCTCCGCAAGGGTCAGCAGGTCGCGTGGATCCGCACGGACGGCACCACCCAACAGGTCAAGATCACCGAGCTGCTCATGACCGAGGGTCTGGAGCGCAAGCCCGCCGAGAAGGCCGGCCCCGGTGACATCGCGGCCATCGCCGGTATCGAGGAGATCATGATCGGCGAGACCCTCGCCGACCCCGAGAACCCCGTGGCGCTGCCGCTCATCAAGGTGGACGAGCCCGCCATCTCCATGACCATCGGTACCAACAACTCGCCGCTGGTCGGCAAGGTCAAGGGTGCCAAGGTCACGGCCCGTCTGGTCAAGGACCGCCTGGAGAAGGAGCTCGTCGGCAACGTCTCCCTGCGCGTGCTCCCGACCGAGCGTCCCGACACCTGGGAGGTGCAGGGCCGCGGCGAGCTGGCGCTGGCCATCCTGGTCGAGCAGATGCGCCGTGAGGGCTACGAGCTGACCGTCGGCAAGCCGCAGGTGGTCACCAAGAACATCGACGGCAAGGTGCACGAGCCGGTCGAGCGCCTCACAGTGGACGCGCCCGAGGAGTACATGGGCGCCATCACCCAGCTCCTGAGCGTCCGCAAGGGCCGCATGGAGAACATGGTCAACCACGGCACCGGCTGGGTCCGCATGGACTGGCTGGTCCCGTCCCGCGGCCTCATCGGCTTCCGCACCGAGTTCCTCACCGAGACGCGCGGCACCGGTATCGCCAACCACGTCTTCGAGAAGTTCGAGCCCTGGTTCGGTGACATCCGCTCCCGTCCGAACGGCTCCCTGGTCGCCGACCGCGCCGGTGTGGCCGTCGCGTTCGCGATGTTCAACCTCCAGGAGCGCGGCACGCTGTTCGTCGAGCCCACCACCGAGGTGTACGAGGGCATGATCGTCGGCGAGAACTCGCGCTCCGACGACATGGACGTCAACATCACCAAGGAGAAGAAGCTCACCAACATGCGCTCGGCGACCGGCGACGAGCTCGTCCGCCTGGTGCCGCCGCGCAGGCTCTCCCTGGAGCAGGCCCTGGAGTTCTGCCGCGAGGACGAGTGCGTCGAGGTGACGCCGGAGAACGTCCGCATCCGCAAGGTCATCCTCGACCAGAAGGAGCGCGGCCGGATCACGGCGAACCGGAAGCGTCAGCAGCAGTAGGCGGTGAACGGCGGCCCTTCGGGTCCGCCGTCGCCCGGAGCGGGCGGGTTGCGATCGCGCCCCGCCCGCTCTGCGTTTTCACAGGACACCACTCGGGTAAACACGTAGAACATGAAAGCCCAGCCCTCGTGTCCACGTTGCGGACGCGCCGTGCAACCCCCGGGGTTGTGGACCAGCGCGTGGAGGTGTGACGCCCATGGGGCGGTGGCACCCCTCCAGGGAGTGCGGGCACCGGGGCCCGCCGCACTCGACTCCCTCCTCTCACAGGCAGGGGTCCCCGTGTGGATTCCGTGGCCGCTGCCGACCGGCTGGGTGGTCACCGGGTTCGCGGAGGTGGGTGACGAGCGCAGCGGTGCCCTGGCGGTGGCCGTGGCCCTGTCCGGTCCCAACCCCCTCGGCGGCGTCGGTGAGGCCGTCATCGTCGCGGAGGACCCGGGGATCGGCCTCGGCGCCCGCATCGCGGGCCTGGAGGGCCCGGACCCCGGCCACGGGTTCGACTCCGGTCCGCCCGACGCCAAGGTGCGTTTCGACGGGCACGAGGTGGCGCTGTGGAACCTCGATGTGGGGCGCGAGCGCGCCGCCTACGCCGGTGAGGCTCTCTCCCACTGGCTGTGGCTGGTCTTCGCGTCCGCCGACACCGGCCTGCTGATGTGCGAGGTCAGCTCCCTTCGGGACCTGCGCGACCTTCGAGACGGCGGTGTCGCCCAGGAACCGCCGTTCGGGGCGCCCAGCCCCTTCCTCAGCCGCATCCTGGTGGTCGAGGGCGAGCAGGACTGAGCCCGCCCTCCGTCCCGCACCGAGCGGGAACGCCCCCGCTTACGTACAATCGCCCGGTGACACGTATCGACCTGCACTCCCACAGCTCGGTCTCCGACGGGACCGACGCCCCAGCCGAGGTCATCGCGTACGCGGTCGCCGCCGGACTCGACGTACTGGCCCTGACCGACCACGACACGGTCGGCGGGATCGAGGAGGCGGCGGCGCATCTGCCCTCCGGGTTCACCCTGGTCCCGGGCATGGAGCTGTCCTGCGCCTATGAGGGCTCCAGCGTCCACCTGGTCTCCTACCTGTTCGACCCCGGCTCCTCGGGGCTGGCCGCCGAGCTGCGCCGTGTGCGCTCGGACCGGGCCTCGCGCGCCGAGGAGATGGTGCGCAAGCTCCAGGAACACGGTGTGGACGTGACCTGGGAGCGGGTCCTGGAGATCGCCGGGGCGGGCGAGGCGCAGTACGCCGACGCCAACACCATCGGCCGCCCGCACCTGGCCAGGGCGGTGGTGGAGGCGGGCGCTGCCCGGGACGTGCAGGACGCCTTCGACAAGTGGATCGGATCGGGTGGCCCGGCCTACGCCTCCCGGTACGCGATCGACCCGGTTCGCGCTGTCGAACTGGTCCGGGAGGCGGGCGGGGTCTGCTCGCTGGCGCACCCGGGGCGGGCCGAGGGCGCCACCAACGGCGCCGTCCCCGTGGAGCTGGCCGAGCGCATGGCCGCTGCCGGCCTGGGCGGGATCGAGGCCGACCACCCCTCGCACAACCGGCCGCAGCGCAAGTTCTGGCGGGGTGTGGCCGCAGACCTGGGCGTGGTGGTGACCGGTTCCAGCGACGACCACGGCGCCCTCACCGGGCACCGGCTGGGTTGTCGCACCACGGCTCCGGAGGCCTTCGAGGAGCTCACAGCCCCCGCGACCGGTGTACCGCTGATCGTGGGGTGACCTGCCGCCGGAGCCGGACGTTCGGTACGGTACGGACCACTGCGCGGGGACGCGAGAATGGTCGCAGCGATTTAGCACTTACCCCTGGATGAGAGGTCTGGAGCCGTGTTCTGGAAGCGGAAGCCGAAGAAGCAGGACGGCCAGGAGGCCACCGATTCCGCTGCGGAGGTCGCGGAGGACGTCACCGAGGAGACCGAGGACGACGCGGTCGACACCAAGGAGACCAAGGACAAGACCGAGGACACCGGGTCCGGGAACGAGGCTGACGCCGAGGACACCGAGGACACCGAGGCCAAGGCTGACGGGTCCGACGCCGACTCCACCGAGGCCGACGAGTCCGACGAGGACGCCAAGGACGCCAAGGACGAGCCCAGGGCCGAGTCCGACGATGAGGCCGACACCGAGGCCGAGGACGACATCGAGTCCGACACCAAGGCCGAGGACGACACCAAGGTCGCCACCGCGTCCGTCGACGAGGACGACGAGGTGGAGGAGGTCGGTGTCACCGGCCCCGACTCGGACGGAGTCATCCGCGTCCGCACCGCCGGGACCTTCGAGTTCGACGGCGAGAAGTACGAGATCATCAGCAACACCTGGATCATCGAGGCCGACAAGGACGGCGTCGTGATCATCGACCCCGCCCACGACGCCGAGGCGATCATGAAGGCCGTCGGCGACCGCGAGGTCTACCTGGTGGCCTGCACCAACGGCTACAGCCCCCACATCGAGTCGGCCCTGGCCATCGCGGAGGAGACCGAGGCCGACATCGCGCTGCACCCCCGCGAGATGCGTGCCTGGCGCCGCATCCACGGAGCGGAGCACCGCCCGGAGATCGACGTCGAGGGCGAGGGCGCCCTGGACATCGGCGACCTGCACATCGACGTCCTGGCCCTGCCCGGCACCACCAACGGCACCGTCGGCTTCTACGTGAGCGAGCTCGGGGCCGTGTTCAGCGGTGACACCCTCCGCAAGGGCGAGCCCGGCATGGTCGGCAACACCTACATCGACTACACCACCCAGCTCGCCTCCATCGGCGAGAACCTGCTCTCCCTGCCGCCGGACACCCGCATCCTCCCGGACCGCGGCCCGTCCACCACGGTCGAGGCCGAGGGCCGCAACTTCGACTCCTGGGTCTGACCCCCGGACCCCGTCAACCCCGAACGGCCGGGCCGCCCCCCCCA
>NZ_JAGPXK010000031.1:0-53615 GCF_018070675.1 Nocardiopsis sp. B62
CGCCTCGTCTGAGGCGGGGCACGGCGCCGCTGTCTGGTGAAGTCTCCCGATGTGCGGCTGGGGGCCTTAGCCGGAGTCTGTAACCAGCCGGGAGCAACAGCCCCGGCGGACACGGATCACCGAGGGGGACATGATGCACCCGGACTTCGCCGCACAGGCCGCCGACCTCTACCGGGCCGAGGCCGAACGGGCCGCCCGCGAGGAGCGTGCCGCACGCAGGGCCCAGAAAGAGGCGCGTGAGGCCGCACGGGTGAGGGCCCGCGCCGAGCGGGTGAGGGCCCGCGCCGAACGGGCCCGGGGCTCAGCGCCGGACGAACCGTCCCGCGCGGAGTCGCGCAGGAGCGCGGGCCGGTGGGTCCCCGCCCACGGGACGTAGGCGGGGACCTCATGGCACCCTGGCCGCGGTTCTTGGGTCACGCCGCGCTCGCGTTGCCAGGTCCCTCGCCGTACCGGTGGGGCTCGGAACGGCCCGGCCTGTGCGGGTACCCGCTGTCGCGCGGCTCCGCGGACCCGCCCAGCGGGCACCGGTGGGGGCGGCGGACGCTCGCACCGGTGACGGCCCGCCACCGGCCAGGCATCCGGAAGCCACGCCTAGAGCGAGACCCGGCGGAAGGGCAGGTCACCGACGGGCTCGGTGCCGTACAGCACGGACACGCCCTCCGCCCCCATCCGGTCCAGGAACCGCTGGAGGTCGCCCTCGGCCGGCGGTGGGGTCAGCAACAGGGGAACCCCGGAGGCGATCGCGGCGGTGAGCACGGACAGGTCCCCGCCGAACGCGTCCAGCGGGGCGTCGGGCGCCACGACCACCGCGAGCCGGTCCCGTTCGCCCAGTTCCCAGGCCTTGGCCAGCTCCTGTCCGGCAGTCACCACCTCGGCGCCGGTGAAGGTCCGCCCTGCGGACTCCAGAGCGGGCTCGGCGGCGTCCACCGGGTAGGCGGGGAAGTGGTCGCCGTGCCCGCGCACCTCCACGGTGTAGTCGGTGACCATCGGCGGGACATCGCGCAGCGGCAGGCCCAGCGGGTCCAGTGAAGTGCCCACGACCTCCTCGGCACCGCTGTCCTGCGCCGCCTCCAGACGGTCCGGACCGGCCACCATGACCTCGGGCGCCGCGCCGTCCTCGGAGAGCACCGCGGTGGCCCCCACCGACCAGCAGGACAGCACCCACGCCACTGACTGCCAGTGCGGCGGCAGGGCGAGCGTGATCCGGTCACCCGGTTGCGTGCCGAAACCGTCCACGAGCATGTTCGAGGTCTTGGACACCCAGTTGTCGAGAGTGGCCCGGGACAGTTCGATCCGGTCGCCGAGGTCGTCGTGGGAGGTCACGAACGGGCGTGAGGGATCGGAGGAGACGAGGGCGCGCCAGAGTCGCGCGGGAGAGTCGGACATGGCGCCCATGCTAGGTGCTCCCACCGGCCGCTCCAGCGGTCCCGAACCCCCTTTGTCACGGTCCCGCCATGGTTGGGGACGGAGTGTGCGTAGCGCGGGACGAAGTGCCAGAGTTGCTTCATGCGCCTGCTTCCCGGACGGCTCCTCGCCCGTGTGACCGCGCTCCCCGCGATCGCCCTCTCGGCCTGGCTCCTCGTCGCCTTCCCCCTGCTGGTCCTCGGCCAGTTCACCCCGCTGACCGGACTCGTCCTGGGGCTTCCCGCCGTGGTCGCGGCGTGCGCCCTGGTGCCGCGCCTGCTTCCGGACCCACCGGACGAGGAGGAGGTGCCCTGGTGGCCGGTGGCCGCGGTCCTGCTCATCACTGTGGCCTTCGCCGCGGTACAGATCGCGTACCACGCAGAGGCCCTGGTGATCCGGCGCGATCCGGCCTCGTACGCCATGTACACGGCCTGGATCGCGGAGAACGGCTTCCTGCCCATCCCGACGCAGGCCGAGCTCATCGCGGGGGACGACCCCGCGCTCAGCTACCAGAGCCTCGCCCACTACCAGCGTGACGACGTCATCTGGCCGCAGTTCATGGCCGGGGCGCCGCTGGTGCTGTCGGTCGGCTACTGGCTCGGCGGGCTGGACGGCATGCTGGTGGCCACGCCGGTGCTGGGCGCGCTGGGAGTGCTCACCTTCGCCGGGCTCACCGCCCGCCTGGTCGGCGCGCGCTGGGCTCCTCTGGCCGCCCTGATCCTGGCGGTGTGCCTGCCCCAGCAGTGGGTCAGCCGGTTCACCTACAGCGAGCCCCTCGCCCAGATCCTGCTCTTGGGCGGCATGGTGATCGCCTTCGACGCCCTGAGCAGCGGCCGTGCCCTCACTGACCGGTGGCGTGGCCCGCAGACACTGGCGTTGGTGGCCGGGCTGGTGTTCGGTCTCGGCGTGCTGGTGCGCATCGACGCCATCCGCGACCTCCTGCCGGTGGTGGGTTTCGTCGGCCTGCTGCTGGTCGCCCGGCGCGGGCAGGCGCTGCCCCTGCTCGCCGGGCTCAGCGTGGGCGTGGCCTACGGGCTGGTCGCCGGATACGGCTACTCGCTGCCGTACCTGGAGTACCTGTCCGACTCCATGAACCCCCTCCTGCTCATCAGCGCCGCCGTCATCGCCGCCACCGTCGCGCTCACCGCCGCCCTGTGGCGTTTCGGGCTGCCGCACACCGAACGGGTGCTCTGGCTGCCCAACGCGGTGGCGCTGGCCGCGCTGCTTGTCATGGTGGGTTTCGCCGTGCGCCCGTTGCTCTGGCCCGACTACGGGCACGGGAGTGACTTCACCGACCAGTGGGTGGCCTCGGTCCAGGAGATCGAGGGGCTGCCGATCGAGGGCAGCCGCACCTACTACGACATGAGCCTGTACTGGGTGGGCTGGTACGTGGGCCTCGGCGCCGTCCTGTTCGCCTCCCTGGGTGTGGCCCTGGTCCTGCGGCGCCTCACACAGCGGCGCGACCTCCAGTGGCTCCTGCCCGCCATGCTGCTCGTGTGGACGGTCACCACCACGCTGCTGCGCCCGGCCATCACCCCGGACCACCCCTGGGCCAGCAGGCGGCTGATCGTGCTGGTGATCCCCGCGTTCGTGCTGTTCGCGGTGTGGTTCCTGGCCTGGCTGACCCGCTACTGCGAGAACTCCGTGCGCCACTCCCGGACCACCTCGATGGTCCGCTCGCTCCCCGCCGTGGTGGCCGCCGGGGCTGCGGTCGCCCTCCTCGGGCCCGGGGTGGTCACCTCCGCGTGGGGGATCATGGGGTACCGGCAGGACGTGGGCACGGTGGCGGCGACGGAGGAACTCTGCGCGTCACTGCCACCCGACGCCTCGGTCGTCGTGGTTGACTCCGGGATGGCGGGCAACTACATGCCGCTGCTACGCAACGTCTGCGGTGTGCCCACAGCCGCCCTCGACGAGGCCTCCCCGGAGACCGTCGACAGGGTCGTGCGCGCCGTGCACCAACGGGGCCGCGACGCCGTTCTGGCCGCCTCGCACTGGGAGCAGCTCGACGAGCTCACCGACTCCGAGGTGGAGCCCGAACGGCACTTCCACGTCGTCGCCCAGATGGACCCGAGTACCCTCATGGAGCCCCCGACCGGACACTGGACCTTCAACGGCAGCGTGTGGACAGCCGTCCTGCCCGCCACGAACGATCCGGCGTGAGACCGCCCCCTCCCCCGACCACCCCGCTGAGAAGGACCATGAGCCACCCAGACGCCCAGGACCGAGCCCCGGAGCACGACGCCCCGCCGGTGAGGGTCACGATCGTCCTGCCCTGCTACAACGAGGAGGAGCACGTCGTCGACGAGATCAAACGGATCTCCTCGGCGATGGACGCCTCCGGGTACGGGTACGAACTGCTCGCCGTGGACGACGCCTCCACCGACGACACCCTGAGCCGCCTGCGCGAGGTGGAGGGGCTCTTCCCCCACATGAGGGTGGTCCCCTTCGGGCACAACGGCGGCGCGGGCACCGTGCGGCGGATCGGCAGCCAACGGGCGCGCGGCGAGTTCGTGGTGTGGACCGACGCCGACATGAGCTACCCCAACGAGCGCATCCCCGAGCTCGTCGCCATGCTGGACAGCGACCCCGAGATCGACCAGGTCGTGGGCGCGCGCACCCAGGAGATGGGGTCGCACAAGGCGCTGCGGGTCCCCGCCAAGTGGATGATCCGCAAGGTCGCCGAACGCCTCACCAACACCCGCATTCCCGACCTCAACTCCGGGCTCCGGGTGTTCCGTAGGGACGTGGCGCGCCCCTACCTGAGGCTGCTGCCGCCCGGGTTCTCCTGCGTCACCACCATCACGTTGGCCTTCCTGTCCAACCAGCACCCCCTCAGGTACGTGCCCATCGAGTACGCGAAGCGGGCGGGCACGTCCAAGTTCCACTTCGTGCGTGACGCCTACAGGTACATCCTCCAGGTGCTGCGCATGGTCATGTACTTCAACCCGCTCAAGGTCCTCATGCCGCCCGCCCTGTGGCTGCTGGGGATCGGTACGGCCAAGTTCGTCTACGACCAGATCCGCAACCCGCTCTACATGCCCAACAACACCGTCATGATCCTCATGGCCGGGCTGATCATCGCGGCGATCGCGCTCCTGGCCGACCTCATCGTGCGTTCGAGGGAGCACCCGTGACCGGACGGATCACCCTGGTGGGGCCCGCGCACCCCTACAAGGGCGGCGGGGCCCGGCACACCACCGAGCTCGCGCACCGGCTGAGCGCCCTCGGCCACGAGACGGGCATCGAGTCGTGGCGGGCGCAGTACCCGGCGGCGCTCTACCCGGGCACGCAGACCATCACGAACCCCGAGGGGGAGCCCTACCCGGACACCCGCCACGAACTGGCCTGGTACCGGCCGGACGGCTGGTGGCGCGCCGGGAGGCGGCTCGCGGACGAGAACGACCTGGTGGTGCTCACCCTCTTCTCGCCGGTGCAGGTCCCCGCCTACCTCGGCGTCCTCGCCGGGATCAGGTCGCGGCGGGGTTCGGGGACCCGTGTGGTGGCGCTGTGCCACAACGTCCTGCCGCACGAGCGCCGAGCAGTGGACGTCTCCCTGGTCCGGGCGCTGCTGCGTCGCGTGGACGGGGTCCTCACCCACTCGGCCGAACAGGCTCACCTCGCCGAGGGGCTGCTCGGTCCGGACCGACCGCGCCCCGTCGTCGCGGAGATGCCGCCGCACCTGCCCGAGACCGGGGCGGCGCCCGCCTCGGACGCCCCCGAGGAGAAGCGCAACCTGCTGTTCTTCGGGATCGTGCGCCCGTACAAGGGTGTGGACGTGTTGCTGCGCGCCCTGGCCGAAGGAGCGCCCGACGACGTCACCCTGACCGTGGCCGGTGAGTTCTGGGGAGGCTCCACGGAACTGGCCGATCTGACCAAGGAGCTGGGCCTGACCGGTCGGGTCCGGTTCCGTGAGGGGTACGTGCCCGCAGACGAGCTGCCCGGGCTGCTCGCGGAGGCCGACGCCCTGGTGCTGCCCTACCGTTCCGCGACGGCCACCCAGAACGTGTGGCTGGCACACGAGCACGGGCTGCCGGTGATCGCCACCCGGGCTGGCACCCTGGCCGACCACGTGCGCGACGGTGTGGACGGCCTGCTCTGCGAGCCGGGGGACACGGGCGACCTCGCCCGCGCGCTGGCCGCCTTCTACGAGCCGGGCGTGCCCGCGCGGCTCAGAGACGGTGTTCGGCCGGTGGAGGCCGAACCGTACTGGAGGGCCTACACCGACCGGCTGCTGTCGGCCTGACCTCAGGAGGCCCGGCGGCGCAGGTGGAGTACGGCGGGCACCAGGAGACAGACGGCGCCGAGCACGCCCACGCCCAGCACGATCCACGGCAGGTACTCGCGCAGGCCGGAGGCATCGTCGCCGGACGCGCGCTGTTCCTCCAACTCGTCCTCGGTGCCCACCTGGACGCTGCTCACCGGGGTCGCGGCGCTCACCGTGCAGTCGCCGAACCCGGGCAGGGTGAAGGTCTCTGTGGCCACACGCACCTCGTAGAAGCCCAGCGGGGGCTCCCAGTCCTCCCAGGCCAGGGTGGGCGGATCGTCGCCGGTGAGCAGCCTGCCGTCGCTGCCGGAGAGGCCGGCGGTGAGCGTTCCGGCCCGTTCGGCGGCCGCCGCCATGTCGTCGGCGCTGATCCCCGGGAGGGGCTCGGGGTTGGGCACCACGACGAGTTCGAGATTGGTCGTGGCCTCCTCGCCGGTCTCCTCCTCGGGCTCGAGTTCGGCGGCAAGGGACAGGGAGACCTCGGGCTGGCCGTCGGAGAAGCTGCTCACCACGGGGAAGAGCTGCCCGATCACGGTGAGAGTGCCGGAGCCCTGGTCGCAGGAGACGTCAGCGGGCCTGACGTAGGCGTGGGAGGGGCCTTCGGGGGAGGGTTCGGCCGCGCCGAGGGTGGCCGGTGCCAGCACAAGGGTCACGGCGAGGGCGGACAGGACACGTGGGAAGCGGGGGGCCCAGTTCATACGGCATGAGCATAGGCCGCACCCAAGCAAAAAAGAAGGTTTCTTTCCTGTTTTGTTGTGCGAGCGTCCGGGCGGCCGGGCGGGTTCGGGTTTCGCGCTCGCCCCACCCCCGATCGCCTGCCCGTGCCGGAGACCGGTTCGGCTCCGTACCTCTCGACGCAGAGGCTCGGTCGAGACCCGGGGCCTTCGAGCGCTCGCGAGCGAGTCAGCCCGGGCTCCGCGGACGACTCTGCTGCTTGAATCCCTGTTTCTCCTCAGAGCTGGAGCGGTGCGCGCCCTGGCGCTCGCGTGCCCGGGGGCGCGGCTCGGCTCGCTGGGCCAGGTTCGTCCCGGAAACACGGTCTGGCCCAGTGCACGCCTCTCAACGCTGGCGGCCCGGCCCGAGATCCTCTTCGGAGCCGGAGCCGGAGCCGGAGCCGGAGCCGGAGCCGGAGCCGGAGCCGGTACGCGCCCTCGTGTCTGGTTCCGGGCCCGTCCCCGATCCGGGGTCAGGCTCGGCCTGTGGGGGCTTGGACAACAGGAGCGACAATCCCGCCCAACCCACGTCCGCCACCGTCATCACCAGACGCGACAGCACCGCCACCACCAGGGCCGCGCCCGCGTCCACCACCGGGGCCAGTGCCACCACCAACACCACCTCGCGCACCCCCAGCCCCGCGGGCGCGAAGACCACCAGCAGGCCCAGGGTCCAGGCCAGCGCGTAGGCTCCCACCGCCGGACCCACCGATCTCAGCGCCTCGCCGCCCACGGCCCAGGTCAGCAACCACACGTGCGCGCCCAACGGCACCCACGCGACCAGGGTCCAGGCCACGGACGCCGCGACCGAACGCCCACCGATCACGAGCGGACCGGCGTCCGCCACCTCGCGGAACCGCGCGAACGGACGCGCGGCCAACCGCACTCCCCACCCCAACACCCTCGGGTGCAGGCAGGCCAACAGCACCGGCGCGGCCGCGAGTGCCCACCACCACCGTCGGGCCGCTTCGGCGGAGGACAACGGCAGGGCCACGGCCGCGACCGCCAGACTCACGGCCACCGTCACCGCGATCGCCAGCAAGGTGGCCGCCGCCCCGCGTGATCTCGGGACCCTCCAGTCGCGGGCCAGCTCCACCTGGGCGACGAACGCCCACACTGACCCCGGCAGGTACTTGCCGAGCTGGCCCACGAACATCACCCGGGCGGCAGCCGCCCTCGGCAACGGCGATCCCAGTCCGGCCAGGAGGGACCGCCACGCCATCATCTGCGCGGCGAGCCCCAGCATCCCGGCCAGGACCGCGGTGGGCAGCACCCAGAGGGGGAGTTCGGAGACGGCGGCCCGAGCCTGCGTCCAGTTGGCGTAGAGGGCGGCGGCCGCGCACGCGCACACCACCGCGAGCAGGGCCAAGCGCACCCAGGAGTTCCGTCGAAGCCGAGTCAGCACCCCCCAAGCCTATGCCGGGCGCGCGGGGCGCCCCCGGTTGTCCACAGGCCGGATCGGGGCCGCGGTCACCGGGTGGCGCCCGAGACCCGGTACCGCCGGACGCGTAGGCTGAGCCGTTATGAGTGGTGCGAACGACCCTGCCCCCATTCCCACACCGACGGCGTCCGCCATGCGTAGGGCCCTGGCCCGCGCCCGGGACGGCAAGACCCTCGACGTCACCGAGGCCGAGGTGCTGCTGCACGCCCGGGACGAGGACCTCGACCAACTCCTCGAGTACGCGGGACGGGCCCGTGACGCGGGCCTGGAGGCGGCGGGCCGTCCCGGCGTCATCACCTACAGCCGCAAGGTCTTCGTCCCCCTGACCCGCCTGTGCCGCGACCGCTGTCACTACTGCACCTTCGCCACGGTCCCCGGCCGACTCGACGCGCCCTTCATGTCCCCGGACGAGGTCCTGGAGATCGCCCGCGAGGGCGCCGCCATGGGCTGTAAGGAAGTCCTGATCACCCTGGGGGACCGCCCCGAGGACCGCTGGAAACAGGCCGCCGAGTGGCTCAACTCACGCGGCTACGACGACACCCTCTCCTACGTGCGCGCCATGGCGATCATGGTCCTGGAGGAGACCGGTCTGCTCCCGCACCTCAACCCCGGGGTGCTGACCTGGTCGGACCTGCAACGGCTCAAGCCCGTCGCCCCCTCCATGGGGATGATGCTGGAGACCACCTCCAGGCGGCTGTTCACCGAGAAGGGGCAGCCCCACTACGGCAGCCCCGACAAGGACCCCGTCGTACGGCTGCGCGCGCTGGAGGACGCGGGGCGTTCCAGCGTCCCCTTCACCACCGGCATCCTGCTCGGGATCGGCGAGACGGTCGCCGACCGAGCCGAGTCCATCTTCGCGATGCGCGGGGTCTCCCGCCGCTACGGCGGCGTCCAGGAGGTCATCGTGCAGAACTTCCGGGCCAAGCCGGACACCGCGATGATGCACCGCCCCGACGCCGAACGCGACATGATGGCCGCCACCATCGCCGTCACCCGCCTCGTCATGGGTCCCAAGGCGCACGTCCAGGCGCCGCCCAACCTCATCGGCGCGGACCAGGGCGGCG
Organism: Nocardiopsis sp. B62; assembly: GCF_018070675.1. Classification (NCBI taxonomy): domain Bacteria; kingdom Bacillati; phylum Actinomycetota; class Actinomycetes; order Streptosporangiales; family Nocardiopsidaceae; genus Nocardiopsis; species Nocardiopsis sp. B62. Next base: position 8,890 of record NZ_JAGPXK010000031.1, read on the forward strand.
TGGACGAGTACGAGCTGATGATCCGCGCGGGCATCGACGACTGGGGCGGTGTCTCACCCCTCACCGCCGACCACGTCAACCCCGAGCGCCCCTGGCCGCAGATCGACGACCTCGCCGCCCGCACGGCCGCTCAGGGCTTCACCCTGCGTGAACGCCTCACCGTGTACCCGGAGTACATCCGGGCGGGCGAACCCTGGGTCGATCCGCGCCTGCGCGAGCACGTCCACGCGCTCGTGGACCCTGAGACCGGCCTGGCCCGCGAGGACGCGCCCCTGGTGGGCCGCCCCTGGCAGGAGCCCGAAGCGGTCCTGACCTCCTCCGGCCGCACCGACCTGCACACGGAGATCGACTCCGAGGGCCGTACCGGTGACCGGCGCGGCGACTTCGACGCGGTTTACGGCGACTGGGACGAACTCGCCCCCGGTGTGGACCGTGAGGGGGCCACACCCCGACGCCTGGACCCCGAGATCGCCGCCGCCCTACGCAGCGCCGAAAGCGACCCGGCCGGGCTCAGTGACGCCGAGGCGCTGGCCCTGCTGCACGCCGACGGTGACGCCCTGGACGCGCTCACCGACCTCGCCGACTTGGTCCGCCGCGACACCGTCGGCGACGACGTCACCTACGTCGTGACCAGGAACATCAACTTCACCAACGTCTGCTACACCGGCTGCCGGTTCTGCGCCTTCGCCCAGCGCCGCACCGACGCGGACGCCTACACGCTGTCCCTGGACCAGGTGGCCGACCGCGCCGAGGAGGCCTGGAAGGCCGGTGCCACCGAGGTGTGCATGCAGGGCGGTATCCACCCGGATCTTCCCGGGACCGCCTACTTCGACATCACCAGGGCCGTCCGCGAACGCGTCCCGGACATGCACGTCCACGCCTTCAGCCCGATGGAGGTGGTCAACGGCGCGGCCCGCACCAACCTGCCGGTGCGCGAGTGGCTGACCCGTGCCCGGGAGGCCGGACTGGGGTCCGTCCCGGGGACCGCGGCCGAGATCCTCGACGACGAGGTCCGGTGGGTGCTCACCAAGGGCAAACTCCCCGCCAGCGAGTGGATCGAGGTCATCACCAACGCCCACGACCTGGGCATTCCCACCACGTCCACGATGATGTACGGGCACGTGGACTCGCCTCACCACTGGGTGGCGCACATCAAGCTGCTGCGCTCACTCCAGGAACGGTCGATGGAGCGCAACGGCAGGCCCGGGTTCACGGAGTTCGTGCCGCTGCCGTTCGTGCACACCAACGCGCCGATCTACCTCGCCGGGCTCGCCCGCACGGGACCGACCGTGCGGGAGAACCGCGCGGTGCACGCGCTGGCCCGTCTCCTCCTGCACGGAAGCATCGACAACATCCAGGGCTCCTGGGTCAAGCTCGCAGAGGACACCTTCCGCCAGTTGCTGCGAGGCGGTGTCAACGACGTCGGCGGCACCCTCATGGAGGAGACCATCAGCCGCATGGCCGGTTCCGGCCAGGGCTCGTACAAGACGATCAGCGACATCAAGGCACTCGTCGAACCCACGGGCCGACCGGTCCGCCAGCGCACCACCACCTACGGGGCGGTCCCGGAGGAGCGCCGCCGCGTCGCCGAGGCCAGTGACGGGGTGGCGCCCAGCATCCTGCGCCCCCGGCTCCCCCTGGCCTGACCAGGAACGACCAAGGAGGGGCGGGACGCCGGGGGCTGGCGTCCCGCCCCTCCTCGGTCAGCCTCTGCGGCGTCCCAGCGCCGTGAGGACCGCACCGGCCACGGCCGTGTTGGGGGCGTCGGCCCACCACACGTCCGGGAAGGGACGTTGGGGGGAGGAGGGGGTCAGGCGTCAGCGATGTCCTTCTTGGCGGATCGGAGCATGCTCCCCGGGATCACCACGAGGCGTTCGTCGTTTCCGATTCTGAGGCCCTCCGGAAGCCGGTCGTGGAAGAGTTCGGTCGCGTCGCGACCCACCACCGCCACGTCGCCGTTGTCGAGCTCCCAGATCTCCGGGCAGTCGTCGTTGACCCGGCTCACCTCGAGTTCCGCTGCGGTCCTGCCCAGACGCCTCGCGAAGCGTGCTGAGGGGTCGACATCCCAGAGACGTTCCATGTGGTTCCTTTCAACGCTGGGGCAGGGATAAGCGTGCCCGTGAACTCCTGAGCCTCCCACAGGAACAGTTGGGAGAGTTTTTCCCGAGGGAAACCACGGGCCTCTGGTGGTGCGCCTCGAAGGCTCTGACCTGGGGTGAGGTGGGATTACGGGGAGGACTCGAACTGCACATGCTTCTGCGCGTGCATTTGTTCCGGAGTCTCATGATTTGTGTCCCCATCAGAGCTGGGGTATTTCCACTCTTACCAGGACCTGTGTGTCAGGTGGGTATTTCTCAGTTTTTGGGTCCGGGCACGAAGGAGGGGCGGGACGCCGGGGGGATGGCGTCCCGCCCCTTTTTCTCGGGGCGGCCCGTCGGGGATGGGAGTGAGGCGACGGGGCGCTGACCGCGGGGTGGGAGTGACCCCGCGGGGTCGGGGTTACTGGAGTCGCGCCGAGATGGTGTTCGCGAAGTCGTAGTTGTTGGTGGCGTCCCAGTTGATGGACCAGGTCATCACGCCGCCGATCTGCCCGTACGGGGTGTCGGGGGAGAAGGAGCCGCAGTCGCTGCCGGTCTCGAGGCAGTCCAGGGCGGAGACGATGCCGCTGGGCGCCAGGTAGCCGCCTCCGGCGGCGGAGGGGACGGCGGGCAGGCCCAGTCCGACCTGGTCGGGGCTCAGGCCCATCTCCAGCTGGATGCAGGCCAGCGCGGCGACGAAGTCGCTCGTGCCCTGCTGGTACACGCTGTCGTCACATCCGAGCATGGAGCCCGAGTTGTAGTACTGCATGTTCACGATGGTGAGGATGTCGGAGATGTTGCTGGCCAGCTGGTAGTACCCGGCGCTGGGGCTCTGGAAGTCGATGGTCTGGGGGGCCATCGCGATGATGAGCTCGGACCCGGCCTGGCCGCTGAGGTCCTGGAGGGCGCTCGTCATGTGCTCGGCGTCGATGCCGTGCTCCAGGTCGATGTCCACGCCGTCGAACCCGTAGTCCTGCATGAGTTCGTAGGTGGTGTCGGCGAAGTTCTGCGCCTGCGTGGGGTTGGTGACGTCCACGTGGCCGATCTCGCCGCCCACGGAGATGATCACCTTGCGGCCCTCGGCCTGGATGGCGGCGATGTCCTCACGGAACTCCGCGTCGGTGTAGCCGTTGAGCTCGTCGCTGGCCAGGTTGAAGGTGATGCCGCCGTCGAGCTCGGGGTGGTTGTCGGCGAAGGCGACCGCCACGAGGTTGTACTCGCTGGGGATGTCGGACAGCGGCATCACGGTGGAGCCGTTGTCGAAGTTGTGCCAGTAGCCGGTGAGCCACTGGCTGGTCTGTTGGGTCTCGACTGATTCGGGGGTGGTCGAGGCCTGTGCGGGTTCCGGGGCCAGTGCGCCGCCTGAGGTGACGAACGCGGTGGCCGCCGCGGCGAGGCCGCTGAGGATCGCGAGCCTGGTGTTCCGGGTGTTGAGCATGGGGAGTGCTCCTTTCGTCGAGCGGGGTGACGAAGGCGTGCTCTGTGAGCCGGTAATTGTTAGGAAACTTTAAAGTTACGGTCCGCGACAGTCAACGGAAATGGTTAGGAAAGTTTGTGGTTTTCTTGGGCACCCGGTACCAGTCACATTCCGTAGTGACCGCTCCCGCTGTCCCGAATGTCCAGGTCACGCGCGAGCTTCGTGAACACGTCGTAGTCGATGTCCCCCGAGCGGTACAGGGACATGAGGGAGTCACGGCGGGCCTGGTTGATCTGGGCCAGCGTCTCCTTGCGGTCCCGGGCGTCCTCCTTGACCTGGGCGAGGTCGGCCCCGTCCCCGTCCAGCAGCCCCTTCACGTGCCCGATCCGCTTGCTGAACCGATCGCGCATGGCGTCCGCTGACTTGTCGTCCAGATCACCCTCGGTGAGCATCTCGTCCACCTTGCGCACGGCCGCGCAGTCCATCTCGTACTCGGCGCGCAGGAACTCCTTGTGCCGGGTGCCCTCGTCGGTCAGTCCCAACTTGCGCAGCAGCCACGGAAGTGTCGTGCCCTGACCCACGAGCGTGCCCATCACCACAACGCCGGCGATGAAGATCAGCGCGCCCCGCTCGGTGAACTCCTGCCCTTGCAGGGTCGCGGGCAACGACAACGCGATGGCCAGGGACACGGCCCCGCGCATCCCGCTCCAGCCGATCGCCACGCGCTCACGGAAACTCGACACGTCCAGCCGGGATTTCGTCAGGAAGCGTTGCACTGAGGTCAGGAACAACATCAGCACCATGCGCAACACCATCGCGGTGACCATCACCACCAGCGCCACCGCCAGTAGTTGGACGAACGCGAAGTTCTCCCGCACCGCCCGCACCACCGAGTCCAGCTGCAACCCCAGAAGCACGAACAGCATCGCCTCCAACAGGCTCACGAGGGTGCTCCAGACGGTCTGGCCGCTCACCCTCACCCGGGGCGGCAGCAGCCCCTCACCGTGGGTGCCCAGGTAGAACCCGGCCACCACGGCCGACAGCACCCCGGAGAACCCCGCCATCTCGGAGGGGATGTAGGCCACGAAGGGGGTGATGAGCACGGTCATCAACTGGAGGGAGGGGTCCTGGATCCGACTGCGTCCCCACGCGATCACCACCGCGACCACGACGCCGTAGAGAAGTCCGCCCAGCACCACCTTGCCCAGCTCCAGGAAGGCGTCCCCCGGCGTGAGCGGGCGCATCATGGCGGTGATCGCCAGACTGAACAGCGTCAGCGCGACCCCGTCGTTGATCAGGGACTCACCCTCGAGGATGGTCAGCACCCGGCGCGGGGTACCGGCCCTCTTGAGGATCGCCGAGGCCGCCACCGCGTCGGTCGGGGCGATCGCCGCGCCCAGCGCGATCGCGGCGGGCCAGCCCGCGTCAGGGATCAGCAGGTGGATGACGGCGGCCAGACCGAACGCCGTCGCCAGCGTCATCCCCACCGACATCACGATGATGGGCCGCGCCAGGTCCCGCATGTCCCTGGGCGAGGAGAAGAAGGCCGCGTTGTAGATCAGCGGTGGCAGGAACACCAGGAGGATGACCTCCGGTGCGATGGACATCGAGTTCATCCACGGCACCACCCCGAGGAGCATGCCGAGCATCACCAGCACCACCGCGCCCGGAATCCTGATCCGCCCGGCGACCAGCTGGCCCACGATGACCGCGACCACCACGACCAGCGTGGCGATCACGTAGTGCTCGACGGACATACCGGCTCCCTCCGACGGCCCAGCCCCCGCCCCAGCATGCCGGGGCGGGGACGGGCCGCGACGGAGGACGCGCCGCCGACGACCTCGGGGTCAGCGCACCACCATGAAGGCGTCCGGGTCCCGGGGCGGCCGGTCCTTGGGCGCCTCGGCCGCGTAGCCCACGGCGACCGCGCCCATCGGACGCCAGTCCTCGGGCACCTCCAGGACCTCGCGCACCACGTCGGCGCAGAACATCGTGGAGGAGATCCACGCCGAGCCCAGGCCCTCCATGGCCAGGCCCACCAGCAGGCTCTGCACCCCCGCGCCCATGGCCACCAGGAACATCGACCGCTCGGCATCGGCGCGACGCTCGTCCGGATACGGGTGGGCCCCGTCCGCGACCAGGAACGGCACCACCAGGCTGGGCGCGCCACGCAGCACGTCGCCGCGCCTGGTCCGCCTCGCGATCTGCTCCTCCGTGAACCCGTCGCCGCGCAGGTCCTCCACCCAGGCCCGGAGCATCGCGTCGAGCAGCCGCTCACGGGTCTCCGCGGACTCCACCAGGACGAACCGCCAGGGAGTGGTGTGGTGCGGCGCCGGGGCGGTCACGGCGGTGGCCACCGCACGGCGCACCAGGGCCGGGTCCACCGGCTGTTCGGTGAAGGAGCGCACGGTCCGCCGGGCCGCCACCACGTCCCGGGAGCCGTAACGGAACAGGTCGTCGTCGGCGGGGCGGATCAGTTCCGCCGCCCCGGGGCCGTCCTCCTCGGTGACCAGGTCGCCCAGGCCCGAGACCACGGCCACCGGCACCCCGGAGGTCTTGCCCTTGACCAGCTCACCGGCGGCGGCGACCTCGTCGGCCACCGCGTTGATCGTGGCCTCCATGACGTTGCCCTGGGAGTCGGTGGTGCCGCGCAGGTCCTGGACCGCCGTGATCCCGGCCGCGCCGATGGCCACGTCGGTCTGGCCCATCCGCCACGGGCGGCCGAACGTGTCCGAGACCACCACGCCCACGCGCACGCCCAGGAGTTCGGCCAGGCGGGCCCGCAGGGCGCGCGCCGAGGCGTCGGAGTCCTCGGGCAGCAACAGCACGGTGCCGGGAGCGACGTTCGAGGCGTCCACTCCGGCGGCGGCCATGACCAGGCCCGACCGGTGCTGCACGATCCGGATGTGGCCCATCCGCGCCACCACCCGCTCGGTCTCGGCGTCGATCGCCGCCTCCCGGTCGTCACCCGGTTGGGAACGCCCCTCGGCCTTGCTCACGATCTTGGAGGTGACCACCAGGACGTCGCCGTCCACCAGCGGTTGGCCGGAAGCGGCCACGGCGTCGGCGACCAGCGCGGCGAGGTCGTCGCCCGCGCTCACCTCGGGGATTCCGGCAAGCCCGCGGACCCGCAGCTCACCCACCCTGGGTTGGGCCTCGTGGTCGCTCTCGGAGCGCGTTTGGACGGTCAACGGCCCTGCTCCCCTCGCGCGGACAGCTCCACGGCCAGGTCCACGGCGGCACGGGCGAGCGCCTCGGTGGACTCCGGGTCGCTCATGTACAGCGGGCGCGACCGCACCTCCACACCGTCCACCTTGGTGTCGGCGTCGGCCTCGTCCACCAGCCAGCCGTCCAGGAGGTCGGAGCCGAGGTGGTCGGCGACCGCGCCCGCGCTGGTCTCCACGCCGATGGCGCTGAGGCAGGCGTCCGCCATCCCGCGCACGGGGGCGCCACCGATGATCGGAGAGACGCCCACCACGGTCTTGCCCACCATGGCCTCACGAATGCCCTCGATGTTGAGGATGGAGCCCACGCTCACCACGGGGTTGGACGGCGGGATGATCACCGCGTCGGCGTTGCGGATGGCGCGGACCACGCCGGGGGCGGGCTTGGCCTTCTCGGCACCCATGCTGATGATCTGCTCGGCGGGCAGCGCGGCCCGGTGCCTGATCCACCACTCCTGGAAGTGGATGGCCCGTCGGCCCTCCTCGTCGTTGACGATCACGTGTGTCTCGACCTGGTCGTCGGTCATCGGGATGAGCCGTACTCCCGGCTGCCAGCGGTCGCACAGGGCCGTGGTGATGGCGGAGAGCGGGTACCCGGCGGCAATCATCTGGGCCCGGACGATGTGGGTGGCGGTGTCGCGGTCACCCAGCCCGAACCAGGTGGGCTTCATGCCGTAGGCCGCCAGTTCCTCCTTGACCGTGAAGGTCTCGTCGGTACGGCCCCAGCCCTGCTCCTCGTTGATCCCGCCGCCGAGGGTGTACATGACGGTGTCCAGATCCGGGCAGATCCGGAGACCGAAGAGGGTGATGTCGTCACCGGTGTTGCCGATGACGGTGATCTGGTGGTCTGTGGCCTGGTCGGACTCGGTCGCGGCGTCGATTCCCAGGGTGGCCTTGAGGCCACGGAGGAAGCGCGCGCCGCCGATACCGCCAGCCGGTACGACTATCCGCATGCGCCCAAGTCTGGCAGGCTGGGGGCGAGTATGGGTCGTCTGCCCCTGCGTGGGTACGATCCAGCGTGACCCTTCCGGTACCGACGGTGTGTGAACCATCGGACGGTGGTCGCCATCCCACTTCATCGGCCCCGCGCTCGCTGTCCCCATGCCTCTCGAGCGCGCCTTGGCCGATCCACCCAACAGCCCGACGATTGCCAAGCTTCCTCCGACGCGACGGCGAAGCAGCAGAGGGGAACCTCTCTTGAACAACGAAACACTCGACCGCCTGCGCCTGCCCGGGGCCTGGGTCCTGCTCGGCGCCCTGGGCGTCCACATGCTCGCCGGGCTCATCTCGGTGATCATCGGCTCCAGCGCATCACCGCAGTCCAGCTTCGCCGGAGCGATGGTGGCGAACGGTGGCGACTTCTTCGGATTCACCGTCACGCTCCTGCTCGTGGTCGTGGTCGGCCTGGTACTGACCAGCGAGCGGACCCGCCCCAACTCCTTCCCTGTGATCCTGACCTCGATGATCCTGGTCGGTGTCGGTCTGCTCTTCTGGCTGATCGCCCTGATCAGCGGCTTCATCGATATTCCGCCGGGTGCTGGCGGCATCGTCTTCGCCGGGTTCCTGGGCCGCGCGGCCCAGGGTGCGGTGCTGGGCTTCTTCGGGTTCTACCTGATCAAGATCTTCAACGACCCCACCGTGGTGCCCCGGGCGCAGCCGCAGCAGCAGATGTACAACCAGCAGCCGTTCCCGCCCGCGACCGGTGCGCAGCAGTCCTTCGCCCCGGCGGGCTACCCGTCCACCGACCCGGCCGCCGCCCAGCAGGCCTACGGTTATGACGCCGCCGCCCAGCAGCAGGCCGCGTACGGCCAGGACGCCGCTGCCCAGCAGCAGGCCTACGGTTACGACGCCGCTGCCCAGCAGCAGGCGGCCTATGGTTACGACGCCTCGGGTCAGCAGGCGGCCTATGGTCAGGACGCTGCCGCTCAGCAGCAGGCGTACGGGACCGGCGCCCAGCAGGCTTATGGTCAGGACGCCGCTGCCCAGCAGCAGGCCGCCTACGGCTATGACGCCTCGGGTCAGCAGGCGGCCTATGGTCAGGACGCTGCCGCTCAGCAGCAGGCGTACGGGACCGGCGCCCAGCAGGCCTACGGTTACGACGCCGCCGCCCAGCAGCAGGCCGCCTACGGCCAGGACCCCGCCGCCCAGCAGGCCTACGGCTACGACACCTCCGGCCAGCCGCAGGCGTACAACTACGACGCCTCCGGTCAGCAGGCCGCCTACGGCCAGGACGCTGCCGCTCAGCAGCAGGCGTACGGGACCGGCGCCCAGCAGTCCTACGGCCAGGCCTACGACCCCTCGCAGTACGCGCCGCAGCCCGCCGTGGATCAGCAGGCCCAGGACGCCATCGCCAACGGCTGGTACCAGGACCAGGGTCAGCAGGGGCAGGAAGCCCAGGCCGACCCCGGAGTTGAACCATTCTTTAACTCCGGCGAGAACAATGGGTCGGATGCGGCCGACCAGAGCGGCGGCACCTACGGCAGCCAGTACGGTTCCGGCTCCGGATACGGCTCTGACCAGCAAGGACAGGGCGGAACCGACGGTCAGCAGAACTGGTACGGCACCGACGGTCAGCGCTGAACCGACTCGGTTCGCCACGCTCTCCACGCCTTGGGAAGGTACGTGAATTGCGTGGTAATCCACAAGACGGACATCGCGGGCCTGCCGTTGGAGGTGGGTTACATGATATTCAGTGGATTACCACGCAGTGCGCTTGACTCACAGTGATGCGCGCGCGTGTAATTCCAATGTGGGATTTTCGCCCGACCCGGGGGACGAAAAGGGTCGGGTACATCTATTGGGGGGCAACAGGAGGTGCGCATGAGCGAGGTCATCCCGCTGGCGCACGGCTCGGACGAAGATCTGGGCTGGCAGGAACGTGCCCTGTGCGCGCAGACCGACCCGGAGGCGTTCTTCCCCGAGAAGGGCGGCTCGACCCGGGAGGCTAAGAAGGTCTGCCAGTCGTGCGAGGTACGTGCGGAGTGCCTGGAATACGCGCTGGAGCACGACGAGCGCTTCGGCATCTGGGGGGGACTCTCCGAGCGCGAGCGCCGAAGGCTGAAGAAGGCCGCCGGGGGAGATTTCGATTTCCTGGCGGACATGCTGTAGGGGTACGCGTCACGGCGCGTCCGGGCCACGAGCCCGGGCGCGCCTTTTTCATGGTCCATACCCTTCGGGCCCTTGGACAGGATTGGTCCGACAGGTCCGCTGAGTGTCGAATGCGCCACTATGGGAGACCCTCACGCCCCCGACCAAAATGATCCGTAATGGTGCGGGGTGGCGTATCGTGATGTCCCGCGTTCGCGTCCGCGAACCGCCCCGGCGCGCACAGGCGCCCACCGACCGCCCCGGTCGGCACACCCCGGGCCCGCGCACGGGCCCGCCCCTTCTCCCGGAGAGAACCGACCACAGCCGTGCTTGACCTGGATTCCGCCCGCCACGTCGTCACCGCGGTCATCGTGTCCCACGACGGCTCACGATGGCTGCCGGAAACCCTGTCCGCGCTCCGTGCCCAGACCCGCGCCGTACAGCGGGTCGTGGCCGCCGACACGGGCAGCACCGACGGCAGCCCCGACGTCCTCGCCGACCACCTCCCGGCCGACGCCGTCATCGACCTGCCCGCCCGCACCGGCTACGGCGACGCCGTCAAGGCCGCGCTGGACCTGCCCAGGTCCACCACCGAGGTGCACGGGTTCGAGGACGACGCCACGGAGTGGATCTGGCTGATCCACGACGACCTCACCCCGGAGAAGGACGCCCTCGAACACCTGCTCGCCGCAGCCGAACAGGACCCCCGCAGCGCGGTCCTCGGGCCCAAGCTCCGCGACTGGTTCGACCGCCGCCTCCTCGTGGAGGCGGGCGTGACCATCGACGGCGCGGGCCGCCGCGAGACCGGCCTCGAACAGCGCGAGTTCGACCACGGGCAGCACGACGGCACCCGCCAGGTCCTGGCCGTCTCCAGCGCGGGCATGCTGGTTCGCCGCGACGTGTGGGAACGCCTCGGCGGGTTCGACCCAGCGCTGCCGCTGTTCCGCGACGACATCGACTTCTGCTGGCGTGTGGGCGGGGCCGGGCTCCGGGTGCGCCTGGTCACCGACGCCGTCGCCTACCACGCGGAGGCCTCCGCCCGCCGCCGCAGGCGGATCACCGCCACCCGCAACCACCCCCGCCGTGTGGACCGCAGGCACGCCGTGTTCGTGCTGCTCGCCAACCTGCCCGTCGGCGGCATGGTGTTCGCGTTGCTGCGCAACTCCGTCGGCTCGCTGCTGCGCGTGGTCATGTACCTGCTCATCAAACAACCGGCCAACGCGCTGGACGAGGCGGCCGCGATCACCCTCGTCTACGGCAGGCCGTTCCGCCTGGCCCGGGCCCGGTTCCGTCGCCGCCGCGACCGCCGCCGCACCTACAGCGCCATCCGCCCGTTCCTGGCCCGGGGTGTGGCCATGCGGCAGTTCGCCGACGCGGTCACCGGCATCCTCACCGGGGAACGGATGACCGACACCGCAGGGCGCCACCAGGCGGTGACCGCGCCACCGGGTGAGGAGGACGACGGCCCCGCCGACGACTCCACGTCCTTCCTGCGGCGCGTGGTCCTCCAACCGGGGGTCCTGCTCGTCATCGGCCTCACAGTGGTGACGATCATCGCCGAACGCTCCCTCCTCCTCGGCGGGATGCTCGCGGGCGGGGCGCTGCCGCCGGTCACCGGTAACGCCCTCGACCTGTGGAACCTCTATCTGGCGGGACACCCGGACAGCGGCGTGGGCTCCGCCGGGGCCGTCCCGCCCTACGTCGGGTTCCTCGCGCTGCTGTCCACCCTCACCTTCGGCCAGCCGTGGATCGCCGTCATGGTGATCCTCCTCGGGTGCGTCCCACTGGCCGGACTCACCTCCTACCTACTCGCACGCGAGGTGCTGCGCTTCCGCCCGGCACGCCTGTGGATGGCGGGAGCCTACGCCCTGCTCCCCATGGCCACCGGAGCCGTCGCGCAGGGCAGGCTGGGCACCGCCCTCGTCCACGCGCTGCTGCCGATCCTCGGACTGCTGCTGGTCCGCCTGGTCTCGATGCCGCCCAAACCCTCGCGCAGGGCAGCCTGGGGGCTGGGCCTCGCGCTCACAGTGGCCACCGCGTTCGTGCCCATCGTCTGGCTGCTGTGCCTGGTCACGGGGGTGCTGGTCGCGTTCGCCTTCGGGCACCTCGGCCGCCGGATCTTCGTCAGCGTGGCCATCAGCCTGGGCACGCCCGCCGTGCTCCTCATGCCCTGGACCCTCGAACTCCTGCGGCACCCCAGCCTGTGGCTGCTGGAGGCGGGGCTGCACCGGCCCGAGCTGTCCAACCCCGGGGCGACCCCCACCGAACTGCTCATGCTGTCTCCGGGAGGCCCCGGAACGCCCCCGTTCTGGGTCACCGCCGGGTTCATCGCCGCCGCGCTGTGCTCCCTGTTGCTGCTGCGCAACCGCATGCTGGTCGCGGCGGGTTGGAGCCTGGCCCTGTTCGGGATGCTCGTCGCCGTCCTGACCAGCCGGATCGTCATCGAGCCCTACTTCGGTGGCCCGCCCGCGCAGGTCTGGCCCGGCGTCGCCCTGTCCTTCGCCTCCACCGCCGTCCTCCTGACGGCCGCCACCGCAGCCCGCGCCTTCGGGAACATGATCCGCCACGGAGGCCTGCGGAGGTACTTCGCGCTGGCCGTGGCCCTGCTCGCGCTGGCCACGCCGGTCTCGGCCGCCGCCCTGTGGATGTGGGAGGGAGTGGACGGGCCGGTCACCGCGAACGCGCCCCGCGCCGTGCCCGGGGCCCTGGAGAGCGTGAGCTCCGATGGCACCGAACCCCGCACGGTCATCGTCACCCCCGCCGAGGACGGCAGCGTCGACTACGTGGTGGTCCGGGGGCGCGAGCCCCGGCTGGGGGAGGAGCGCATCGTGCCCGAACCGGCCAACCGCGCCGCTATGGACCAGGCCGTCGCCGAACTCGCGGCCGGCCAGGGCAGCGACCAGCTGGTCTCCCTGCTCGACCACGGTATCCAGTACGTGCTCTACCCCCGGCCGGAGCTCGGCGGGCCCGCCGACGCGACCATGGTCGACACCCTCGACGGCACCCCGGGGCTCGGCAGGCAGTCGTTGTCCAACCAGTACGGTCTCTGGCGGATCGCCGAACCCACCGGCGCGCTGCGCGTGGTCTCCGAGGACGGTCTCGAGGCCGAGGCCCTCCGGGTGGAGGGCCCCGCCGACCACCTCACCGCCGAGATCGGTGGGGGCCACACCGGCCGCAGCCTCGCCCTCGCCGAACCCGCCGACGGCGGATGGCGGGCCACGCTGGACGGCGCCGACCTCACCCCCGTCGAGACCGAGAACGGGACGCAGGCCTGGGCCCTTCCGGTGCAGGGCGGCGAACTCCGGGTGTGGCACACCGACCTCGTGCACACCGCCTGGCGGATCACCCAGGGGGTGCTGCTGCTGATCGTGGCGGTGCTCGCGGCCCCGGGCGTGCGCACGGAGGAGGAGCGCCGACTCATCGAGGCCACCCCGATGCCCCGGCCCCGTCGTCCCCGCCGCTCGGGGAGGTCCCGCCGCGCGGCTCCGGAGAACGCGAACGTCCCGGAGGAGAACCCGGAACCCGACCCGGGGCCGACCACCACCGGATCCATCCCGGTCGTCCGAGGCAAGCGCCGGGGGACGAGGGGTACACGAAGGGCCGGAACCCGCCGGGCCTCCGTAAGGCGCCGCACCGAGGACGAGGGGTAGGACATGCGACTGATCGTGGAGAACCGGTTCGCCCTGTTCGGGCTGGTCGCGTTGGCGCTGCTCGCCCTGTTCGGGGTGGCGTTCGTGATCCGGCCGGTCAACGCCGAGCTCGGCGTTTCCGAGCCCGACACCGTCCGCCCGGACCTGGCTGCACGGGTCTGTCCGGCGCCACACGAGTCGTCCGACGACGCAGACAGCTCGGTGGCGGCCTTCGCGCCCCGGGTCAGCCGCGACGACGAGGGCGAGCTGTGGGCCGTCCCCCTGGCCGAGGTGGACGAGGGCGGCGCCGACACCGAGACGCTCGGCGAGGAGCTCACCGAACCCGGCCGCGTCTGGCGCACCGACACCGGGGACGCCACCCAGCCCACCGCCCTGCACGCCGAGGGCTCCCTCGCGTCCGGGCTGGACTCGGCGCAGACCACCGTCTCCGACGACGCCATCACCGAGGTCCGCTGCGCCGCGCCGTCGATCGGCACCTGGTTCGCCCTGCCCGGCGCCGACGACCCCGACGACGTCGACCTGGAGACCCTCACCGTGTACCTGGCCAACCCGGAGGACTTCCGGGCGACGGTCAGCGTCGACATCTACACCATGGAGGGCCCCTCCTACTCCTCGGAGAGCAGGGGCATCCACCTCGGGCCGGGGGAGTCGACCGAGCTCGACGTCACCGAGCTCATCCAGAACACCGGTTCCCTCGGCGTCCACGTGCGCACCAGCACCGGCCGCGTCGCGGCATCGCTGCTCGCCGAACACTCATCCGGCAGCGGCGACTGGGTCCCGCCCACCCGCTCTCCCGACGAAGAACAGGTGATCCCCGGAGTGCCCGGGGGAGAGGGGACCCGCCGCCTGTTCGTGGCCGCCCCCGGCGACGAGCCCGTCGAAGCCCGCGTGCGTGTGGTGACCGAGGAACCCAACGTCACAGACGAGGAGCACCTCGTCCTGAACGTCCCCCCGGCCGCGTCCGCCTGGCTGACCCTGGAGAGCGCCCTCTCCGAGGCCCCCGGAACCGTCGTCGTCGAGGCCGACGGTCCCGTCGTGGCCGGGGTGATCGCTGAGGCCGTCGACGGCAGGAAGGTCGTCGAGACCGCCTACACGGCCGCCGTCGACCCCCTCACCGGGCCCCTCGACACCACCGCTGTCATCCCGGACATGCCCGAGGACACCGACATGGAACTGGTCCTGGGCGCCCTCGACGAGGACGCCAGAGTCGTGGCCACCCCGATCGCCGCCGACGGGAGCATGGGCGACGCCGTCCGCGCCGAGGTCGCCGCCGGGACCACCCACGTCCTGGGCACCGACACCGACGGCTGGGGAGTCCCCTCGGGAGCCGACCCCGAGGACGGCTACGCGGTCCGCCTGGAGCTGTTGGAGGGCTCCGGCCCGGTCTACGCCGCCCGCGTGCTGCGCTCAGGGGATGCCCTCAGTGTCCTGCCCGTCACCCCCGCGCCGGTGTTGGTCCAACTCCCCGTCGTCCGGGACAGCGTGACCGGCATCGTCCCCTGATCCTGCCTTCTCCGAAACCACTCAAAGCACGGAAACACTCTCGGGGTCGACCCTTTCACGGTCGGCCCCGAGTCTTCCATTCGTGACCTGTCCGAATTCTCCCAGGCCCAGTCGGGGTGGTGGCAGTGCGTCACGGAAACGTCCGGAACAGCCAATCGGCGTCTGCCATACTTGGCCCGGATCTGAGCCGGACGCGTCGGGAGGTTTTCGTGGGTGAATCGTTGACCGGGGACTTTGGTCCTCCGTGCGCGGATGTAGATCCCGTCGCCAGCGATATCGCGCCGAGTTCCGATTCACCGTCGCCCCCGGAGAATGAGACCGAATCCGGCATCCCGGAGGTTTCGGAGGGCGCGGCCCAACCCACGGAGGCGGTCGAGGTTCCCGCCGATTCCCACGCGGCGGAAACGTCGCACGGGGGAGTGGTGGCGGCCGTCGGCGGCCTGGAGGAGCAGGTGCGGAGATTCCACGTCCGCAGTGAGACCCAGGAACAGATCATCCGGCAGATGCAGGGCCGGATCGAGCAACTCCAGGGCGACCAGGTCCAGGCCCTGCTCAAGCCCGTGCTCCGCAGGTTCGCGGGACTGCACGCCCAGGCGGCCGAGGCAGCGGAGCGGGCGCGTGAACGAGGGGAGAAGGCCGAGAAGGACTTCGATTTCTTCATGGACGCCATTGAGGAGTCGCTCGGCCTCATCGACGTCGAATCCGTGGCCGCCGCGCCTTCCGCCGAGTTCGACCCCGCGAAACACCACGCGGCACGCGTCGTCCCCACCAGCGACGCCAAAATGGACAAGCGCGTCCATCGCGTCCTCCGCCAGGGATTCACCTATGTCGACGCTGACCGGGTGTTCCTCCCGGCACAGGTGAGCGTTTACCGGTATCAGCCGCCTCAGTAGGGTGCTGCCGTCATGGTGAACCGGCGCGGACACTGACCGCGAACGGTCCCAGAGCGGTGCCATACGACCAATTCCCAAGAAGGAGTCCCACGTTGAGTGACAGCGTGTACGGAATCGACCTGGGTACGACGTACTCCGCTATTGCTCGGATCAACGATCTCGGGCAGGCCGAAGTCGTCCCCAACTTCGACAGCAACCCGACAACCCCCTCCGTGGTCTATTTCGAGGGTGCGAACAACATCGTCGTCGGTGAGGAGGCCAAGCGTGTGCAGCGGTCGGCCCCCGACCACGCCTGCTCGCTGATCAAGCGCCACATGGGTACCCCCTACCCCCTCGATTTCCACGGCGAGAGGTACACGCCGGAGAGCGTGTCCGCGCTGATCCTCAAGGAACTGGTCAACACGGCCAACAGCGAGAGCCAGCAGGACGTCAACAGGGTGGTCATCACCGTCCCCGCCTATTTCGGGGTCAAGGAGAAGGAGGCCACCAGGCAGGCCGGGCAGATCGCCGGTCTGGAGGTGGTCGGCATCGTGACCGAGCCGGTGGCCGCCGCGCTCTCGCTCGGAATCCGCGGTGAGAGCGCGGAGACCGTCCTGGTCTACGACCTCGGCGGCGGCACCTTCGACACCACGGTCATGCGGGCGGAGGCGGGCCGGGTCGAGGTCGTCGCCGTCGACGGGAACAAGACCCTGGGCGGAGCGGACTGGGACACCGCGCTCTCCCAGCTGATCGTGGAGAAGTTCGTTGAGGCGGCCGGTCTGGGCGACGACGACCCCCTGCTGGACGAGGAGTTCGAGGCCGAACTGCTGGGTCAGGTCGAGGAGACCAAGAGGTCCCTGACCAAGCGGGAGAAGGCGACCGTCCGCTGCCGCTACGAGGACAGGGACGAGAAGGTCGAGGTCACGCGGGACGAGTTCGACGCCGCCACACGCCACCTGGTCGGGCAGACCCTGGAGATCGCCCAGCGGACCGTGGACACCGCCGAGCGGAAGACGCCGGGGCTGACGATCGACCGGGTGCTCTTGGTCGGCGGTTCGGCCAAGATGCCCATGATCGAGACCGCGCTGCGCGACCAGCTCGGCTGGGACCCGGCCCGGAGCGACTTCGACCTCGCTGTCGCCAAGGGCGCCGCCATCTACGGGCAGGCCGCCGTGGACGAGGTCCTGTCCACTGACGGCACCGAGGTGGCGGTGGCGGCCGACGCCGAGCAGAAGTACTTCCTCGGCGGCGCCAAGGCCCTCAGCGTCACCAACGTCCTCTCGCGCGGCCTCGGCGTCCGCTTCCACGACGTGGACAAGGACGAGGACTTCATCAGCTTCCTCGTACACGCCAACGACTCCATTCCCGTGCGACTCGACCCCATCACGGCCCGGACCATCGTAGACAACCAGAGCGAGGTCGAGATCGGGCTCTACGAGCAGGGCGGTGAACTCGAGTCGCGGTCCCCGGAGGACAACCAGCTCCTCCAGGAGAAGTCGCTGGAGATCCCGCTCATGCCCAGGAAGTCGCCGATCGAGATCACCCTCACGGTGACCGCCGAGGGGCTGGCCCGGGTCACGGCCTTCGAGCCCACCGGTAACCGGACCATCGACGTCGAGGCACAGGTCTCGGTCCTCTCGCAGGACGAGGTCGAGCAGGCGGCCAAGCAGGTCTCCGGCCTCGCGCTGCGTTCCTGACAAGGCCGGGCCGGAGGCACTGGAGGCAAGGGTGGCGTTGGACGCCAAGCAGTACAGGAAGTCGGTCCTCGTCCCGCTGGAGAAGGACAAGGACCGGATGGCGGTGCTCCAGCAGGCCATCCGGGACCTCCAGGGGACGGACGGGGCCACCGCTCTGGCCCGGCTGGACATGGCCGAGCTGTTCGCCGTGGAACCCTCGATGGCCGGGGCGGAACTGGAGAAGCACCTCGGCAGTCTCGAGGCAGCGTTCAACAGCCCCATCGTCAAGAACAAACGCTCCGCGCAGCTGCTGAAGAAGCTGCTGGAGCTGATGCGGCAGGCCGACGTGGCGGTCACCGACCCCGCCTTCTGGTCCGGGATGGCCAAGGCGCGGGCCAGCGCCATGCGGACGCGGCTGGACGGATTCGCCCGGGCGGTGGCACAGGAGCACCCGCTGAAGGTGGTGCTGTCCGACCAGGTCACCGAGCTGGCCTCCAGTACCGGCCTGACGGGTGTGGCCAGGAGCGACCTGGTCGACGCGCTCTCGGCACACGGGGTGCGGATCACCGACGACTTCGAGGTCCCCAGGGTCAGGGTGCCGCCGGCGGTACGCGTGGTGACCGACTTCCCCGAGTTCCGGACCCTGGTGGACGTGGTGACCCGGCCCGAGCAGCATGAGGGGATCCGGGTCGTCGACGAGCTCTCCCGTGGCGAGCCCGCACGGGTCCTTGGCCCGGACGACGTGGCCCGGGCCAAGGAACTGCTGCAACGGCAGGAGGCCCGGGTCGAGGAGGGCGCCCGCCAGGCGGCCCAGAACGGGCTGGCCGCCCTGGCCGAGTGTGCCTCGCCCGCCGAGCTGCACGCGCTGGCCCTGTGCTCCCTCGCCGAGGCGGTCGAGGGCCTGCTGCGTCGTGGTCTGCCGCGGGTCACCGTGCACGAGAAGCTGTGCGAGTGGGGCGTGGACCACACCGACGCGGCGCGGTTGGTCACCAAACTGTCCGCCTCCACGAAGGTCCTCAGCCCGAACGACGTCGCCGACCGGTTGGCCGTCGGGGCCCTGGGTGAGGCGCGCAGACTGCTCGACAGCCTTCCCGGGCCGGAGTGCGAGGAGAGCGTCGAACGGGAGCGTCTGGCGAAGCGGGTCGAGGTCGCCGAGCGGAAGAAGAACCAGAGCGTCGCGCGCTACGAGACCGCGGTCAGGTCCGGGGACTACGCGGCCGCCGCGGCGGCCCTGCGGGAGGCCCTGGCCGTGGACACCCGCGACGAGGAGCTGCGAAGGCAGCTCCAGGGGCTGCCTCCCCCGCCCCCCGCGAACCTGTCGTTGAGGGCGGACGGCCAGGCTCTCGTGGTGTCCTGGAGCGCGGACGGGGAGGGAACGGCCCGCTACGCGGTGGTGCGGACGGCCGATGGCGTCCCCGCCAATCCCCAGGACGGCGAGCTTCTCGCGAACGGCTTCACGGGCACGCTCTTCCGCGATGAGAGGCCCCCGGTCGGTACCCGGGTGTGTTATTCGGTGTTCGCCACCCGCGACGGTGCCCTCTACTCGGCCCCGGCCACGGACACCTGTGAGGTCCTACCCGCACCGTTCGACCTGGGGGCTTCCTCCGGTTCCTCACGGGTGTCGCTCTCGTGGGGGGTACCGACCGAGGCTCTCGGCGCGATCGTGACCCAGACGGCCCCGGACGGGAGCCAGAGGACGCACCGTCCCACGACACCCGGTCGGATGACCGTCACCGGGCTGACTCTGGGTACCAGGTACCGGTTCTCCGTCGCCGCCGTCTACCTGACGGAGGGCGGACAGCGGCGGGAGTCGGCCACCGTCAGCACCTACGCGACACCACGGGGCTCCATCCAGGCTGTGGAGGACCTGCGGATCGAGTCGACCCCGGAGGCCCACCGGGCCAGTTGGCCGACCGTCACCGGCTACTCGGTCGAGCTGTGGGCCCTGCCGGTCAGCGCGCGGGTCGAGTCCGGAACCCGGCTCACCCAGGCCGGTCTCTCCGGCATGCGCGGCCGACGGCTGACCCTGCGCCCGGGAGGGGAGAGCGGCGGGCGTACCACGTGCGAGTTCGATTCACTTCCGGAGGTCAACCTCCTGGTCCCCGTGACCGTGGACGGTGACGGCGGACTGGTCGGCACCGCCCAGATCACCGGTTCGGCTCCGCAGGTGAGGACACCGACCGTCGAGAGGCTGGGCGACGAGCTCCGGCTGTCCTGGGAGTGGCCCGAGGGCGACCACCTGATCGAGGTCGGCTGGAAGGCGGGCGGTCAGCAAACCACCCGCAGGGTTTCCCGAACCGTCTACAACGACGGCGGCGGGGTCCGCATCCCGGACGCGGACTCGGTCAGCGACATCACCCTGGCCACCGTGGTGCGGACCGGAGACCGGGAATGGGCGTCCGCGTCCCTCGCTGTCGCGTTGAGCGGACCCACGCCCAAGGTGCGCTACTCCCTGGAGGTCAGGCGCTCCTGGATGGGCGGGAAGGGGACCGTCAGGGTGACCGCCCAGTCCCCGGAGTACCGGGGGCGGATCCCGGTCCTCACGGTCCTCAAGGAAGCGAAGTTCATGCCGGGTGGCGCCTCGGACGGAACCGTGATGGACCGCCGCGAACTGGACTTCACCGACCAGAGTTCCCTCTCCTTCGAACTCAAGCTGGGAAAGGTCGCCACCCCGTTCTGGGTGCGGCTCTTCGTCGAACCGGGCAGCGGCGCCCGGTTGCAGGATCCCCCGACAAGCCAGATGCGAGGCTGAGCGCAGTGCTCTTCACAACGACGGCCCCGTGCCCGTACTGCTACACCGAGATCAACCCCCGGAAGCTGGCCTACCGGTGCTCGGGGCGGCACGCGGCCGGCAGGACCCCCTGCGAGAAGAAGGCCGACCCGGCTCGCGGCAGGCATTTCAACGACACCAACGGGTACTGGCCCGTCATCGGGTCGGAGAAGCCCGGCACGCTCCTGGGCGGGGTCCCCAAACCCGGCCTCTCCGGCAACTGTGAGAACTGCGGGTCCGAGCCCGGGCCGCCGGTGTGCCCGGAGTGCCATTCGCTCCTGCCCTCCGAATACGGTGCCGACTCCGCCCTCTTCGGCATGGTCGGTGTCCGAGGGGCGGGCAAGACCGTCATGCTCTCGATCCTGGACGCCGAACTCCAGACCTCCGTCGCCGACCGCTTCGACGCTGCCATCGACGCCCCGGGCGGCAAGTCCGGGCTCACTCGGGACCTGCGGGTCTACCACCAGCTCATGAGCGAGGGGAGCGGGACCGTTCCCGGGCAGACCCAGGAGAACCGCACCGGCAGGAAGGAACCCGCGGTCTACTCCTGGCGGTACACGAAGAAGGGACCGTTGGGGACCTCCCGGACCGCCTCCACGGTCTTCTCCTTCTACGACAACGCGGGTGAGGACTTCGCAACCACCGACGCGGCCATGACCCAGCGCTACCTGGGTGCCACCTCCGGGGTCATCCTGCTGCTGGATCCCTTCGGCTTCCCGGAGAACCACAAACGGGCGGTGGACAAGGGGGCGGGTTACATGGAGACCGGCCCGGAGGAGGTGATCGACGCCATCACCGCCGTCCTGCGCGCCACGGGGAACGTCAAGCGGACGAAGAAGATCAAGCAGCCCATCGCGGTGGTGGTGTCCAAGATCGACGCCTTCTTCGACCAGATCGAGGAGGACCACCCGCTGCGCAGCCCCTCGTCGAAGCGGCCGGTGTTCGACGAGTCCGAGGGACAGACCGTGCACGACCACGTGGGCCTGCTGATCCAGCAGTGGGGAGGAGCCGGACTCCTCCGCAAACTCGAGCACAACTACACCTCATTCCGGCTCTTCGGAGCCTCCGCCCTGGGCGCCGAACCGGACTACGCCTCCCAGCGCGTGAACCAGCGCGGCCTGTTGCCCCATCGCATCGCCGAACCGCTGCTCTGGCTCATGGCGACGCGCGGTTTCCTTCCGTCGACGGGAGCGTGAGATGGCCTTCGAGACAGCAACTTACACCGACGTCATGGCGGGTGAGGCTGTCGACGGCGTCGACGGCTTCAACTTCCAGGCGGTCTCCCCGGGAGTGACCGGGGTGGACCAGCAGCGCATCCGGGAGGGGCTGCTTCACCGGGTGGTCCCCTCCTGGGACCTGGGACACGACGCGCTCGACCACCCGCCCACGTGCGCCTTCGAGGTCCGGGGCGGGCGCAGCTACCTCTCCCGGGGCAGGTCCTCCGGCATCACCAACAGCGGCCGTCCCGGCAACCAGGTCACCCAGGTCATCACCACCTCCGACCCGGACGACTTCATCCCCTACCGTCCCGCCCAGCTCTACGGGGCCCTCCAGTGGACCCTGGAGAAGGCACCCGGGCCCGATCCCGACCCGTGGGTGACCCCCTTGGAGGTCCGCCCCGAGTTCGAGGTGGACGCCCTCCAGGAAATGGTCACCGGCGACGCGTGGGCGACGCGGGTTCTCCCGCACTACCTGACGATGATCGACGCGGCCCTCGGGCCCACACCGACCAAGGCGGTGCTGCTGCACACCGACCTCGACCAGGTGATGCGCTGGATCGCGCTGGGCACGCTCTTCATGGAGGCCGAACGCGCCCAAACCCTCAACTTCCGGGCGTTGGTGGACGACCCGTGGCGTGTCGACGCCCTCCTGGTGGGGGTCAGCCCCGAGTTCGGCGGGGGCGACCTCGGTTCCGCCCATGTCCTGGACCTGGCGAACCGCACGGTTCCCGACATCGAGCCGAGCGACGTGGCGCGGGCTCGGGCCGAACTGTTCACCGGACACGACGCCGCCGACGCCCTGACCGCCGTGGAGGTCGCGCGGCGCTGGGAGACGGTGCTCGGCCCGCAACTGGCCAACGACGCCGCCCGACTGGTCGGTGTACCCGACCCCGAGACCGACGGGGCTCGTGCGTGGCGTACCGCGGTCTCGGCGATCGAGCGGTTGGCGCGGGCCGGGATGGAGGACGACCTGGCCCTGTACGGGGAGGAACTGGGTGAGGCCGCCGTCACCTACGGACCGACCACGGCGGAGGAGTTCGCCCTGGCGGGACGGGCCGTTCGGCACGCGCACGACCTCGGGCTGGACGAGGTGGCCCGAGCCGTCCTCCTGCCGGTGCTCGAGGCGCTCACCGCCATTCCCGCGCTCGCCGGTTCCTTCGCCCGGGAGCTCTCCGGGGCGCGGGTTCCCGTGGAATGGGAGTCGGAGGAGGAGCGTTCGGCGGCCGGAGGGTTCCTGGACGCCGTGCTCGCCGCGGCCCCGACGGAAAGCCTGCCCGACCTTTTCGGAGCGGCCGGAGCGATCGGCGCCCCGGTGACGGAGGAGGCCCGCGCGGCCGCCGCCGAGACCCTCTCAGGGCTGTGGCTCACCGACCCGGGGCTGGGCCGGGACAGGTGGCGGCTGTGGCTCGGCGGCCCGGAGGTGGCGGCGGCCACCGCACGGCGCCTCGGAAAAGCCTTCCACGCGAACGAGGGCTGGGCGGTCGACGCCCTGATCCGTGGGGACTGGGACTTCCTCGTGTGGGAGACCGACAGCTCCGACCTGCGCGGTTGGATCCAGGCCGGGAGGATCAGTCGTCTGCCCCTCGCCGAACGCCGTGAGCGGATCGCCACCTCCCTGCTGATCCCAGCGGAGGCGTGGCAACTGGCCCTTGGCGGCTCCGAGGTGCGGGACGACCCCGCGCTGTGGGCGTCGTGGGTCCACCGTCACGGCTTCACCAACTCCCTGCTGTCCAAACTGAGGTCGGCGCTGAGGGAGGCCCTGTCGCCCGCCCCGGGATCCGAGGCGGAGAAGGTTGACTGGGGTCCGCTTCTGGAGGCTCTCAGAGATGCCCCCTTGAACGAACTCGCCCAATGGTCCGAGGACTATCTCCGGGCGCGGGGGACCCTCGAGGCCGCGCGGGCGAAGAGCCGAGACGAAGCGGACCTGACCCTCGACACGGACCTGCTCAAGCTCCGGCCGATGGCCCCCCTCCTGCTGGACGACATCGGGCGTGAGCTCCTGCGCTCCCAGGGCCAGGCCGCGGTCGGTCAGGACGGGGACGATCGGGAGAGGGCCGAGAGCGAGAGGGCCGCTCGTGACGGAGCCGATCGAGAGAGGCGGGACAGGCTCGCCCTGGCGGTCGTCCCATGGGGGCCGGCGGCGATACGGGTCCACCTGGAACGCGAGGCGGACCGAAGCCGGGACCCGCGCGTGGTCGACCGGGCCCTGCGGCTGCTCTCCGATCCCGACCGGAAGGTGTCCGAGGCGGCCGACGCCGCGCTGACGGGGATCACCGATTCGCAGCCTGACCTGATCCGCGAGGTCAGGGGCAGGTTCCGGTTCCGCAGTGAACTGGACAGGTACCTCAGGGGACGGCCGGTCGGATCGGGAGACCGGCGCAGGACGAACCATCCGTTCGGCTGGGGGAGGGGGAAGTAGATGCCGCAGCTCATACTGATCCTGCTCCTGATCGGCCTGGCGATCGCCGCCGTGATCATCGTGATCTACCTGGTCATCATGATCGTCTGGACGCTCGTCGCCCTCGTCCTTCGGATCGTCGCGTGGGTGTTCGTCCTCTGGCTCGGATCCTCCCTGGTGGGCCTGGTCGGCGGTGTCGTCCGGGGTGTGGTCTTGCCCCCGTTCGTCCTGGCGGGCAGGGAGGAGGAACAACCCGGGATCGCCACACCCGAGGCGGTGAAGGCGGGACGGGTGCTCGGTGCGGCGCCCCGTGGTCAGGTCAGCTGGGACTACGCCTGGCCGATCTACGTCCCCTACCAGGCCAAGCGGGACGCCAACGCCGTCCTGGCGGCGGCGAAGCGGATCAGTCGCGACGCCTTTCGCTCCGCGTTCGACTCGTGGATCCTCGGGGCTCTGCTTCTGCCGGTCGTCACCGGATATGCCTTGGGCCTGTGGGTGTCGGTCCTGACCTGGTACTTGCTGATGCGTCTCCTCGGCGGGGTCGTGCACCTCGTCCAGACGCTCGGGGTCAGGGTGTACCGCTGGTCCGGTCACCTGGCCCAGCGGCGCAGGAAGGCCGAGCTCCGCTGCGTCAAGTGCTACCGGGTCACGCTCACGCCGAGCTACCGGTGCGCCAACCCCGATTGCACGGCGATCCACCGCGACGTCCGTCCAGGCCCCCTGGGTGTCTCCCATCGGCGGTGCGGATGCGGAACCCGTATCCCGGTCACGGTCAGTAGGGCGGCCCGCCAGCTGACCGCTCTCTGCCCCCTCTGCGATGAGGACGCTCCGGAGGGAAGCGGTACTCGGCGGGTCCTGCCGGTGCCGGTCATCGGAGCCGTCAGCGCGGGCAAGACCCAGTTCCTGACCGCCGGTGTGGTCGAACTGGCCCACCAGGTCGAGTCGCTCTCGGGCACGCTCACCCCGATCTCCCCGGGAGCCGAGGACTTCGTACGGGCCGCCGCCACCGCCGTCGCCAACGGTCGGAGGGTGGCCAAGACGGCCTGGGACGACCGGCCCGAGGGGGTTCCGCTCATGTTGTCGGTGCGGGGGCGCGAGGCCGAGGTCCACTTCATGGACGCGGCGGGGGAGAACTTCGTCGACTGGGACCGGTCGGGCTCCCTGGGCTACCTCGACACAACCGACACCCTGCTGTTCATCCTCGATCCCCTGGCCCTTCCCGCAGTGCGCGAGCGGCTTCGGCGGGCCAACGAGGGGGACACGGTCCCGCTCGCCCAAGGCGATCAGGAGGACGCCTACGCCAGCGTGGTCGACCGGCTCCGGGCGTCGAGGGTGCCGCTGGACGCCAAACGCCTGGCGGTCGTCCTGACCAAGCTCGACGTGCTCCAGCGGATCCCGGACACCGACGGGCCCGACCCCGAGGAGGGCGACTCGGTCCGGGAGTGGCTGAGGGCCAACGGGGCGCGCGGTCTTGTTCGGCGCATTGACCAGGACGACTTCCGGAACGTCGGCTACTTCGCGGTGAACTCGCTCGGGGCCCGGGACGGCTCCGACCCGTCCCACCCCGTCCGGGTCTTCGACTGGGTGCTGCGCTCGGCCGACCCGGGGCTGGCCGTGGTGTCGGCGCGAACATCCGGGACGGAAGAGGAGGGGAAGGCCGCGTGAACGGCATGAGGGACGGTATCCCGCTGGTCTACCGGACGTTCCGCAACTCGTGGACGGTCCTGCACGTCCTGCTCGTGCTGGCCGGGGTGGCCGCCCTGGTCTGGTGGTGGCGGGAGGGCAACCTCGTGACGCTGCTGACGGCCTTCCTGGAGGGCCTGCTCACCATCCAGAGGAACGTGGGGGGTCTGGTGCCCTGGCCGTGGAGCCGTCGCTGGTAGTCCGCCAACCGGAGAACATCTCCCACCGGCTCTCGTGGCGGGGCTGGTGGGGGCGATGTGGGTAGTGAGGGGAGAGGGATCGGTTGGAGGGGGAGTCATGGGTGAGATGGACCTGGTGTCGCTGGGTGACGACCGGTGGACACTGACGGTGGAACGGAACCTGGGGTACCCGGCGGAGGCCGTGTGGCGGGCCATCACGGAGCCCGAGGGGCTGAACCGTTGGTACCCGATGGCGGTCGAGCGACTGGACCTGAGGGTCGGCGGAGAGATCGCCTTCCGGGACGAGGAGGGCGGGGAGACGACGGCCGTGGTCACGGAGGTCGAACCGCCGCGGGTGTTCGGCTTCCGGGAGTTCGATCCGGAGACGGGAGAGCACCAGCTGCGCCTCACCCTGGAGGGTGACGGCCGACTGGTGCTGGCTCACACGTTCACGGGCAGGGAGTGGGCAGAGCGCACCACGGTGGGGTGGCGCGCCTGCCTGAACGAGCTGGAGAACTCCCTGAGGTGATCAGTTCTCCGGGTCGACCGACTCGGGTTCGACTCCGAGGAGGTTGGCCACTTCCTCCACGACGGCCTCGTGGACCAGGAGGGCCAGTTCCTCTGGGTCCTTGGTCCGGATCTCCACCGGACGCCGGTAGACGATGATCCTGGCCCGGCCGGCGGGGTCGCTCTCCAGGCGGGAGAAGGGGATCGCCTCGGCGAGGTCGCCGTGGAGCGGGACCGGGGGAACGTCCTCCACCAGGAAGTCGACGTTCGCCAGCTCACGCGCCCACAGGCGCTCCAGGCGTTCGACGGCGTCGAGGACGAGATCGTCGAAGGCCTGCGCTCGGCTCCGGGAGACAGGCAGGTCAGACGGCACGAGAGGACCGCGGATGCCTCGACCCCGGCGGTCCCGGCGCCGCACTCTGTCTGGTTGGCCACTGGAAAGGCGCACTCGTCGCACACTTCGAGACTAAGCCATCACGGGCGCTGCGCGAAGTCCCGGCGCCTGGGAAGAATCGGGACGCCGACCCACCGGGTCAAGAACAGTCGCCCAAAAACTGTGCAGGTCATGGGACGATGCTGGCGTGTCCCTCGGTAAAGGCATACAGTCAAACGCTGTGAGCCATGTTCGACGCTGTTCCCGCACCGCGTGCAGGCAGCCCGCCGTATTCACGCTCACGTACGTCTACGCCGACTCCACCGCAGTCCTCGGTCCGCTCGCCGCCTACGTGGAACCGCACTGTTACGACCTGTGCGCGATCCACGCCGAACGGTTGACCGCACCGCGTGGCTGGGATGTCGTTCGGCTTCCGGTCGAGACGTCGGGAGGAGGTCCCGGCAGTGACGACCTGGAGGCCCTGGCCGACGCCGTACGTGAGGCGGCGCGGCCGCCCGCGCGCCAAGAGCCGTCCCCCGGTGAGCCCGTGGGGGAGGGGCACGAGACGTTGCGCCGGGGTCACCTGCGCGTGGTCAAGTCCGACCGGGGTGAGCAACGCCCGCCACACCACCCGAACGGCTGACCCGGTCCGCTCTTGCTAGTTTTGTACGGCGCTCGAACAACGGGGCGCTGTACCGAATTCGTCGCAGGATCGACCTGGCCGGAGCAGACGTGGCTGACCTCGGAAGCATCTTCAAGGCATACGACGTACGCGGTGTGATTCCGGACACCTTCAACTCCGGCATCGCTCGAGCGATCGGTGCCGCCTTCGCCCTGGTGGCCGGCGGACCCGCCGTCGTGGTCTCCCACGACATGCGCCCCTCCTCGCCGGAACTCGCCCGTGCCTTCGCGGACGGAGTCACCTCCCAGGGCGTGGACGTGGTCTTCGCCGGGCTCGGCTCCACCGACCTCCTGTACTACGGTTCCGGCTCCCTGGACCTGCCCGGCGCCATGTTCACCGCCAGCCACAACCCGGCCGAGTACAACGGCATCAAGATGTGCCGCGCGGGCGCCGCGCCGATCAGCGCCGAGACCGGCCTGGCCGACGTGCGCGGGCTCGCCGAGGACTTCCTGTCCGGCGCGAAGGACCTGGACGCCCACGAGGGGCCGAAGGGCACCGTCACCGAGCGGGACCTGCTTCCCGGGTACGCCGACTACCTGCGCGAGCTCGTCGACCTCTCGGGCTCCCGCCCGCTCAAGGTCGTCGTGGACGCGGGCAACGGCATGGGCGGCCTGACCGTCCCGGCCGTCCTGGAGCAGGGCCTGCCGTTGGAGGTCGTCCCCCTGTACTTCGAACTGGACGGCACCTTCCCCAACCACCCGGCCAACCCGCTGGACCCGGACAACCTGGTGGACCTCCAGGCCAAGGTCCGTGAGACCGGCGCCGACCTCGGTCTGGCCTTCGACGGCGACGCCGACCGCTGCTTCGTGATCGACGAGCGCGGCGAACCCGTCTCCCCGTCCGCGGTCACCGCGCTGGTCGCCTCCCAGGAGCTCAAGCGCGAGCCCGGCGGCACCATCATCCACAACCTCATCACCTCGGCGGCGGTCCCCGAGATCGTCACCGAGCGCGGCGGCAAGCCCGTCCGCACCCGGGTCGGCCACTCCTTCATCAAGGCGACCATGGCCGAGACCGGCGCGATCTTCGGCGGGGAGCACTCCGCCCACTACTACTTCCGGGACTTCTGGAAGGCCGACACGGGTATGCTCGCGGCCATGCACGTCCTGCGTGTCCTGGGCGCGGACGAGCGTCCGCTCTCGCAGATCACGCAGGAGTACTCCCGGTACGCGGCCTCGGGAGAGGTCAACTCCAGGGTCGCCGACGCCGCTGGTCGCATGGCCGCGGTGCGCGCGGCGTTCGTGGGCAGGGACGGGGTGACCGTCGACGAGCTCGACGGCCTCAGCGTCACCCTGCCGGACGGCGCGTGGTTCAACCTGCGCGCCTCCAACACCGAGCCGCTGCTGCGACTCAACGTCGAGGCCCCTGACGACTCCGCCGTGACGCGCCTGCGCGACGAGGTCCTGGCCCTCGTCCGCACCTAGCCCGCGCCGACACGGCCACCACACGAGGAACGAGAACCATGAGCACGAAGATCGACGGCTGGCTGCTGGAGATCCTGGCCTGCCCGAAGAGCCAGGCCCCGCTCCGCCACGACCCGGAGACCGACGAACTGGTCTGCGACGAGAGCGGCCTGGCCTATCCCATCCGCGACGGGATCCCCGTCCTGCTGGTGGACGAGGCGCGCACGCTCTCCTGAACGGCGGGAAAAGGTTGGGTGGGTGACGGAACGATCCCGGCGTTTCGGTAGTCATATCCGGTACGCCCGGGTGAGGGGACACCGCCGGGGCCGCGGCTGAACGCGGCCCCGCCCGGCGTCCCGTGCCCGTTAACCTGATGCTGCGCCCCCGCTCAGCCCACCTCCGGAGGACATCGATGCCCGGTCCCGAATCGCTACTGCCGAGCGACCCCTCCTCGTTCGGCGCCTACAGCGTGACCGGACGTCTCGGGAAGGGCGGCCAGGGGGTCGTCTACCTCGCCGAGGACGGCAACGGCGACGAGTACGCGGTGAAGGTCCTCAACGACCAGTGGTCCGCCGACGCCGACCTGCGCAAGCGGTTCGAGAAGGAGGTGCGGGCCGCCCAACGGGTCGCGTCCTTTTGCACTGCGGCCGTCATCGACGCCCAGCTCGACAGCGAACCGCCCTACGTGGTCAGCGAGTTCGTGCCGGGCAAGGACCTCCAGGAGACGGTGGCCAAGGGCAAGGCGGTGCGGGGCGCCGCGCTCCAGCGCCTGGCCGTCTCCACCGCCACGGCGCTCGTGGCCATCCACAAGGCGGGGATCGTCCACCGCGACTTCAAGCCGGGCAACGTGCTGCTGGGCCCGGACGGTCCGCGGGTGATCGACTTCGGTATCGCCCGGGTCGACGACGGCACCGCCACGATGACCAACTCGATCGTCGGTACGCCCTCCTACATGGCGCCGGAGCAGATCGAGGGCCGCGGGATCACCGACAAGTGCGACATCTTCGCCTGGGGCTGCGTGATCGCGTTCGCCTCGACCGGCCGCGCGCCGTTCGGATCCGACACCGTTCCGGCGGTCGTGCACCGCGTGGTGAGCGCTCCGCCGGACCTGGACGGGCTGGACGAGGCGCTGCGGCCGATCGTGGAGTCCTGCCTGGACAAGGACCCGAACCGCCGCCCGAACGCCCAGACCCTGCTCATGCGGCTGCTCGGCCACGACGGCCCGGCCCACCCCTCGAACAACGCCGACGACGCCCTCCAGCAGGGCGAGCGGGTCGCCCAGACCGGCATGCTCAACGGCAACCAGCTGCCGCCCGTGCAGTACCCGCAGACCGGCGGGCAGCCGGGTATGGGTTACCCGACAGGCGTGTCCATCCCGGGCCCGTTCGGCGCTCACCCGGGGACCTCCAACCCCCGTCCGGGGCAGGTCGGCCACCCGATGAGCTCGGATCCGCGGCAGGCCGGGTTCGCCGCACACCCGGGCATGTCCAACCCGAGGCCGGGCGCGCCGGGCCAGCACCACCAGTCGCAGGCCGTGCACCAGGGCGCCAACCCGATGATGACCGGGGCGGCCAACCCGAACCAGACCTACACGCCGCACCAGCAGCCGCACCAGCAGCCGAGCCAGCAGGACTCGATCCTCCAGCAGGGCTGGGTGATCCCGGCGGTGCTGGTCACCATCATCATCCTGTTGCTGCTCCTGCTGATCCTGGGCCTCAGCGGCTGACGACAGGTTCCGCCTCCGAGCTCAACCCCGGGTGAGCCCGTCGACGGCGCGCGAGACCGCCTCGTCCACCAGGTCCCGTACCTGCGGCCAGCGATCGTCCACGCAGTCCGTGGGCAGAACGGTGACGCTCTCGCTCCGGGACATCTCCAGCGCCCGCCGCGCCCCCTCAGGGGTCACCAGGCGCGCGTTCGCCGTCACCGCCAGCACCCCCGAGGGCGGGCTGCCGACGTCCCGCACGACCACGTACAGGGCCATCGACGCCCCGTCCGCCACCAGTTCCAGGCAGGTCCACCAGTGCGCCGCGGTCCCACCCCGGCCGCCGTCGCCCGAGGTCACGGTGGCGGTCGCCGCCGGGTCCAGGGCGCTCAGCAGGAACGCGACCGAGCCGCGCCGGGACCGCACGTGGTCCAGGATCCGGCGGCGCGTCACGGCGGTCAGCGGGGGGACGGGGCGACCCGTCGGGGCCACCGCCTCCGGGTTCCACGCGAGTTCGTCGCGAAGCGCCCCGGTGACCAGGCGCGCCATGTGGGAGACCAGGGGCGCGAGCTCCTCCTCGGGGTCGCGCTTGTCCACCGGGGCGGGCGGAGGCGTGCCGGGGTCCAGGAGCAGAGGAGGCAGGTCGGCCCGCTGGAGGACCCGTGAGGCCAGTACCCAGGGCAGGGCCCAGGTCGCCCCGCCGCCGTCCGGTTCCTCCCCGGAGGCCTCGGCCGCCACCCGCACGCACTCGGCGTAGGTGTGCGCGGCCCGCACCACCGGGTGGGCGGGAACACTGGCGGCGCGGGCCAGGCGGATTGTGTGTTCGGTGGACAGCGCGGTCCGGAGCGGCCGCAACGGGGGGCTCTCGGGCGCGTTGCCCCGGCGCTCCCCACCGGAGGGGAGTTCGGCCACCCGCCCGGCCAGGGCGGCCACGTGAGGCCCGGTGATGGGTTCTCCGGACCCTGGCTCGCCGTGCAGGAGCAGGTCGGTGAGGTCGGGCCCGCCGCCCCACTCCCGGACGCGGTCCCGCGTCAGTTCCCGTCGCGCGGCCCCGTGTTGCTGGTGGGGCCGGTCCTGGCGCCGCTTGGCCCAGACGTTCCGGAGCAGGTCGACGTCCCTGAGGTCTTCGCGCACGCGCTCGGGGAGTGTCTCCCAGGCCGTGTCGCCGAGTTGGCTGTCCACGGTCTCATCCGTAGCCCGTGGACTCTTTGCCAAAACATGCCGAACGTTAGGTGCGGGTGTCCGGTGACGGCCGTGTCCCCGGGTCAACCAGAGTTGTTGTTGCGCGTCCCGGTACCGGTGGGTGCGGGGCGTCGGGAGTGCAGCAGGCGCATGGCCTTCTCCTTCTCGAAGTCCAGTGCGCGGGTGGGGGCGGCCGCCAACCTGCCCAGACGTTCGCCGTGCGCGCGCACCCGGGCCAGCACCTCGGGTTCGGCGAGGACCCGCAGGGCGAAGGCGAGCGCGGCGGGAGGGATGTCGAACTCGCGCTCCAGCTCCAGCCCACCCGCGATCGTGCGCAGGTCCTCCTCCGTGAACCGGCGGTGTCGGTGGCCCCGCCCGGTGGGTTGTTCCTGGGTGCGGGGGAGCAGGCCGAGTCCCTCTCGGTAGCGCAGCATGCGGGCCGTGCTGCCGACTCGCTCGGCTGCCGCGGAGATGGGGACCGGCGCGTCCTGCGGTCCGTGCGCTGTGGGGTCGTCGTCGAGGGCGGCCATGCAGGTGACCCTAACCCAACACCGGCCCCACATCGCGCGAATCTGACATCTCTGTGTGAGGTTTGTGTGCAGAGGGTGGTCGCGGGCCTAGAATCGGGTGGCAACCCATGACTTGACGAGTGAGGAACGCATGGCTTTCGACTTCAAGGTCGCCGATCTCTCCCTGGCCGAGTTCGGCCGCGACGAGATCCGTCTCGCCGAGCACGAGATGCCCGGCCTCATGGCCACCCGCGCCGAGTTCGGCGACAGCAAGCCCCTCACGGGCGCCCGCATCATGGGCTCCCTGCACATGACCGTGCAGACCGCGGTCCTGATCGAGACGCTCATCGCCCTGGGCGCCGAGGTCCGCTGGGTCTCCTGCAACATCTTCTCCACCCAGGACCACGCCGCGGCCGCCGTGGTGGTCGGCCCCGACGGCACCGTCGACGACCCCAAGGGCGTCCCCGTCTTCGCCTGGAAGGGCGAGACGCTGGAGGAGTACTGGTGGTGCACCGAGCAGGCCCTCACCTGGCCCGGCGCCGAGGGCCCCAACATGATCCTGGACGACGGCGGCGACGCCACCATGCTCGTCCACAAGGGCGCCGAGTTCGAGAAGGCCGGCGCCGTACCGGACCCCTCAACGGCTGACAGCGAGGAGTTCGAGGTCGTCCTGACCCTCCTCCAGGAGAGCCTCAAGAAGGACTCCACCAAGTGGACCACCATCGCCGGGGACATCAAGGGCGTCACGGAGGAGACCACCACCGGTGTGCTCCGCCTCTACGAGATGCAGCGTGACGGCAGCCTGTCGTTCCCGGCGATCAACGTCAACGACTCCGTCACCAAGAGCAAGTTCGACAACAAGTACGGCATCCGCCACTCGCTGCCGGACGGCATCATGCGCGCCACCGACGTTCTCATCGGCGGCAAGGTCGCCGTGATCTGCGGTTACGGCGACGTCGGCAAGGGCTCGGCCGAGGCGCTGCGCGGGCAGGGCGCCCGCGTCATCGTCACCGAGATCGACCCGATCAACGCCCTCCAGGCGGCCATGGACGGGTTCCAGGTCACCACGCTGGAGGACGTGCTGGAGGTCGGTGACATCTTCGTCACCACCACCGGCAACTTCAACGTGATCATGGCCGACCAGATCCTGCGCATGAAGCACCAGGCGATCGTCGGCAACGTCGGCCACTTCGACAACGAGATCGACATGGCCGGTCTGGCGAAGGTCCCCGGGATCACCAAGAAGGAGATCAAGCCGCAGGTCCACGAGTGGACCCAGGAGAACGGCAAGTCCGTTCTGGTGCTCTCTGAGGGCCGTCTGCTGAACCTGGGCAACGCCACCGGGCACCCCAGCTTCGTGATGTCCAACAGCTTCACCAACCAGGTCATCGCGCAGATCGAGCTGTTCACCAAGCCCGACGAGTACCCGACCGACGTGTACACGCTGCCGAAGATCCTCGACGAGAAGGTCGCCCGTCTGCACCTGGACGCGCTCGGCGTCAAGCTGACCGAGCTCACCAAGGAGCAGGCCGCCTACATCGGCGTGGACGTGGCCGGGCCGTTCAAGCCCAACCACTACCGCTACTAGGGGCGAGTCGTTCCACAGATGACTCCTCCCTCACACGAGGTGGCGGACCTCGGCCTCGCGAGGGCCGGGGTCCGCCGTGTGGCGTGGGCCGAACGCTCCATGCCGGTCCTGCGCAGCGTCCGCTCCCGGTTCGCCGAGGAACGGCCGCTCGACGGGCTCCGGGTGGCAGCCTGCCTGCACGTCACCGCCGAGACCGCCAACCTGCTCCGCGTCCTGCGCGCGGGCGGGGCACAGGTGTGGCTGGCCGCCTCCAACCCGCTGTCCACGCAGGACGACACCGCCGCCGCCCTGGTCGCCGAGTACGGAGTCGCCGTGCATGCGTGGGCGGGTATGGACACCGCCGCCTACGACCGCAACCTGGTCACCGTCCTGGAGTCCCGGCCGCACCTGCTGCTGGACGACGGCTGCGACCTGGTCAACACCGCGCACGTGGGCCGTCCCGAGCTGCTGGAGGGGGTCCTCGGCGGTTGCGAGCAGACCACCACCGGCGTGATCCGGCTGCGCAGGATGAGTGCGGAGGGCGAACTCCGGCTGCCGATGGTCGCGGTCAACGACACCCGTACCAAGCGCATGTTCGACAACCGCTACGGCACCGGGCAGTCGACCGTGGACGGGGTCCTGCGCGCCACCAACACGCTCCTGGCCGGGCGGACCGTCGTCGTGGCCGGGTTCGGCTACTGCGGGCGGGGCCTGGCCGAGAGGTTCCGGGGCATGGGCTCCCATGTGGTCGTCACCGAGGTGGACCCGGTCAAGGCGCTGGACGCCGTGATGCAGGGGTACACCGTCGCCACCATGGAGACGGCCGCTCCGGTCGGGGACGTGTTCGTGACCGCCACCGGGAACCGCGACGTGATCCGCCGTGAACACCTGGCGGTGATGCGCGACGGGGCGATCCTGGCCAACTCGGGCCACTTCGACCTGGAGATCGACCTCAACGCGCTGGAGTCGCTGTCCGTCGGCGTGGACCGTGGTGTGCGTGAACAGGCCGACGAGTACGAGTTCGCCGACGGCCGCAGACTGCTGCTGCTCTCCGAGGGGCGGCTGGTCAACCTGGGCGCCGCCGAGGGCCACCCGGCCGCCGTCATGGACATGTCGTTCGCCGTGCAGGCCCTCACCACCGAGTGGCTGGCCAGGGAGCACGCCACCCTCGCCCCCGGAGTGGTGGAGGTGCCGGAGGAGACCGACAACGAGGTGGCCCGGCTCGAACTGACCGCCCTGGGGGTGGGCATCGACGTCCTCACCCCCGACCAGGAGGCCTACCTCAGATCCTGGCGCCCCTGACCCCGTCCGGTGTGGCCGGGGTTCATGGCCTCCAGGCTGCGTCGGCGGCGCTCGGCCAGCACGGCGGCGAGGAAGTACGGCGGGGTGGTGCCGGGCGGCGGGAGCGGGCTGATCTGCGAGGCCACCGAGTCGGCGAGCTGGGTGCCCATCTCGTGGCGGGTGTGCTCGGCCAGCTCGCCGTAGCGCAGGACGTACTGGCGCGCTGCGTTGGCGGTCTCCGGGGACAGGCGCGACAGCTCGGTGGTCGCGGCCCAGGCGGCCAGGTGCGGCGGCATGGGGATGGCCGCGTCGCGGCGGCCGCCGGTGCGCTCCTCCACCACCATGGTCCCCGCCACGAAGTCCCCGACCCTGCGGCCGTCCCGGTTGAGCATCGAGGTGATCAGGGCGATCACACCCATGGTCATCCACAGTTCGACGAACCCGGAGAGCGCGCGGGCCAGCGCCTGCCGGAACCGTTCGGGGGAGCCGTCGGTGCCCACCACCCGCAGTCCCAGGGCCATCTTGCCCAGGGAACGACCGCGTGAGATCGACTCGAACGCGGTGGGGTAGCCGACGATGACGAGGATGGTCGCGGCCAGCGAGAGCGCGCTGGTCGCGGCGAAGTCGACGCTCACGGCGACCCAGTTGACGACCAGGCCCAGGGCGATCAGCGTGATGACCTGTACGAGGAAGTCGATGGCGATCGCCGCCGCGCGCGTGGCGAACCCGGCCGGGCGCAGTTCGAGTACCACCGCGTCACCCGTGACCAGCGGCGTCACGCCGTACATGTCGTCACGGGTCTCGCCACCACCGGGATAGGACACCAGTGCACGCTCCCTTACCGGGTGTCTGAAACCGTCCCCCTGACACTACCCGCCAGCGCGCGGCCGTGTTCTCACCCGTCTCGGAGGCAGTGACCGAATCCAGTAATGTCCCTTACGTGGATATCGACGTGTTCGCCGCCGCGCACGCCCAGGAGTGGGAACGACTGGACGAACTGGTGCGTCGGCGCCGTTCGCTCACAGGTGAGGAGATCGACGAACTCGTCGAGCTCTATCAGAGGGTGTCGACCCACCTGTCGGTGGTGCGCTCCTCCGGGCACGATCCGGAACTGGCCGGTCGGCTGACCTCCCAGGTGGCCCGGGCCCGGTCCGCGGTCACCGGTTCGCACGCCTCCTCGTGGACCGACGTCACCGGCTTCTTCACCCGGGTGTTCCCGGCCGTGCTCTACCGTCTGCGCTGGTGGTGGATCGGCGTGACCGCCGCGACCCTCGCCGTGGCGACGGTCACCGGGGTGTGGATCGCCACCAACCCGGAGGTCCTGGCGGCCCTGGGCACCCCCGAGTCCATCGCCCGCTACGTCGAGCACGACTTCGCCAACTACTACGTGGAGAACCCGGCGGGTTCCTTCGCAGCCCAGGTGTGGACCAACAACGCCTGGGTGGCGGCGCAGGCGATCATCTTCGGAGTGGCGTTCGGGCTGCCCACCATCGGCGTGCTGTTCCTCAACGCCGTCAACCTCGGGATGGCCGGGGGCATGATGTTCGCGATGGGGCGCGGCGACGTGTTCTTCGCGCTGATCCTCCCGCACGGCCTGCTGGAGATGACGGCCGTGTTCGTCGCCGGTGGGGTGGGCCTGAAGATCGGCTGGTCGCTGATCTCCCCGGGCGAGCGCACCCGACTGCGGGCCCTCGGCGAGGAGGCCCGGGCGGCCATCGCGGTGGTCCTGGGCCTGGTGGTGGTCCTGTTCATCTCGGGGTTGATCGAGGGCCTGGTCACCGGGTGGATCACCAACACGTGGATCGCCATCGGCATCGGCGTGGTCGCGGAGGTCCTGTTCTTCGTCTACGTGTTCACGGTGGGAAAGAGGGCCTACCAGGAGGGCGTGTCCGGCGACATCGAGGACGCCCCGGCCGCCCTCCCGGTGGCGGGCTAACCGGAGGAGCCGCCCGAGTTGCGTGGTTCCGGACGGGGCACCCCGGCCAGTCGTTCACGGGCCAGCTGGGTCTGGGGGTGGTCCTCTCCCAGGACCCGGCTGCGGGTCTCCAGAACCGCGCGGAAGTGGATCCGGGCGTCGGACGGCCGACCACGGCGCAGGGCGAGCAGGCCGAGCTTGTACGTGGCGTTCATGGTGAGTCGGTGCTCGCGGCCCAGCAGGCGCTCGCGGGTCCGCTCGACCTCCCGGAACAGCTCCTCCGCCGCGCTGAGGTCGCTCTCGTGCATCGCGGCGTAGCCCAGGGCGTCCATCGAGGCCAGGGTCTCGACGGCCTCCGGGCCCTGGACTCGCAGTCTCGCCCGGAGGATCTCCTCGTGCTGTGCCCGGGCGGAGGCCCAGTCGTCCCGCATCCCGGCCACCAGCGCGATCTGGTGGAGGGTGTCCAGGGTCCGGGGGTGTTCTGCGCCGAGGGCCCTCCTACGGTCCTCCAGAAGGGCCAGGTACTCCCGCTCCGCCTCCGAGACGTGCTCCTGGAAGAGCAGCCCCTCCGCGATCAGGTGCCGGGCCTGGAGGGTGAGGGGGTGGTCGGGACCGAGTGCCTCCTCAGCGGTGCGCCGAGCGGCGCCCGCGGAGCCCTCCGCCTCCGCGAACTGCCCCAGCTGGATGTGGGCGGTGGCCTCCGCGAGGCCCGTCTCCACCAGGAAGGCCGGGCCGAGGGCCGGGACGCGTGAGGCCACGGCGTTGAGCGCGGCGAACGCACCCAGCTCGAACCACGGGTCCTCGTCGACCTGACCGGCGAGGAGTTCGGCGACCCCGATGACCAGGCGTGCGTCGTCCACGCCGAGTCGCGCACGGACCGTCTCCGAGACCAGCGGGTGCAGTCGCAGCCCGACCTCCTCGTGGAGTTGGTCGACCTCGACCAGCCCGTGGACCGCGAGTGCGTTCACAGCCCGGGCGAAGGCCGCCTCGTCCAAGGGGTGTTCCGAGGGGGTCAGGACGTGGTCGAGCAGTCCGGAGAGCGGCAGCCTGCGCAGCGGCACGGTCCGACCGCGCGGGCCGAGCAGGGCCAGGGTCAGCAGCACGGCCTCAGCGTGCG
This sequence comes from Nocardiopsis sp. B62, assembly GCF_018070675.1. Lineage (NCBI taxonomy): Bacteria > Bacillati > Actinomycetota > Actinomycetes > Streptosporangiales > Nocardiopsidaceae > Nocardiopsis > Nocardiopsis sp. B62. Next base: position 46,882 of record NZ_JAGPXK010000031.1, read on the forward strand.
GGTCGCGTTCGCCCACCATGCGCAGGGACAGCTCCCACACTCCGGAGAGCAACCGGCGTTCGCCGTCCTCACCGGTCACCAGTGGTGCGGAGAGTTCGTCGAGCCGCGCGAGGTCCTCGTCCAGGTGCGCCAACAGGGAGTTCGGGTCGGGGAAGAGGACTCCGTGTGTGGCGAGGATGCGCCCGGCCAGGAAGAGGGCGAGGGGGACTCCGCCGAGGCGCGCGGCCAGCTCCTGCGCTCCGGGCAGTTCCCGTCCTCCCGTGTGGTCGATGAGCGCGTTCACCGCGTCCGGACCTTCGAGGGAGTCCACGCGGTGCACCTGGGCGGGCGCCCACAGCGCGGGGTCGTCCACTCGGCTGGTGACCAGGACGAACCCGCCCGGACTGGACCGCATCCAGCCGCGCTGCTCCCCGGGCCTGTTCACCGGGTCCAACAGCTCCGGCTGGTCGGCGTTGTCGATCACCAGCAGCCAGGGGCGCGGAGACGCGTCCAGGTGCCGCCAGACCCAGCGGGCGGCCGACCTCGGGGCGGTCCTGAACCCCTCGGCCTCCTCCCGGGTGCCGCCGAGTTCCACGGCGACCTCCAGCATGCTCGGCAGGATCGTGTCCGGGCGCACCCAGAACACCGTCCAGCCCTCGGACCGGGCGTGCTCGGCGAGCGAGGCCGCGACGGTGGTCTTGCCGAACCCGCCGGGGCCGGTGAGCACGTGGGGGACCGGCGCCCCCCGTTCCATGGCGTCGCGGAGCACCGCCAACAGGACGTCGCGCCCGCGCACGGCCGTGGCCAGACGTGGGGGATCGAGGCCGACGTCGTGCACCGGAGCGGCCGACCGGGCCGCGTTCACGGTGACGTCTCCATGGATGTCCCGGGCCTGGATCAGGTGGCCGTACACGGGTCCGCTGGTGTGGTTGTGGGCTTCGGGGGGTGAGGCCATACACACATGGTGCACGAAGGGTGCGCCCACCGCAGGAGGTTCCGGAGGGCTAGAGGGTCCGGAGGAGTTCGGCCAGGGCGCCGCCCTCGGTCGCGGAGCGGCCCACACCCACGCCGATCGCACCCGCGCGCAGGTACTCGGCGGCGTTGCGGGCGTTGACCCCGCCCGTGGCCACCACCCGCAGCTCCGGGAACGGGCCCGCCATCGCGGACACCCACGCGGGCCCGAGCACGTTGGCCGGGAAGGCCTTCACCGTGGTGACGCCCAGCCGGAGCGCGTGGCCCGCCTCGGTGGGTGAGGACACCCCGGGGAGGAAGGGGACGCCCAGGCGGTCGGCCTCCGCGACGGTGTCCGGGTCGAGCCCCGGGGCCACGCCGAACTCGGCGCCCGCCTCCACCGCGCGACGCAGCCGTTCCGGGGTGGTCACCGTTCCGGCGCCCACGGGGAGCCGTCCCTCGGCGGCCCGGACCACCGCCTCCAGGGCGGGCAGTCCGGAGGCGCTCTCCTGGGTGACCTCCACCAGTCGCACCCCGGCGCTCCACGCGGTCCGGGCGGCGGCGACCGCCTCGTCGGGGTTGGTCCCCCGCAGGATCAGGATCAGGGGGACCGGGGAGAGTCCCGCGCTGAAGAAGTCGGCCCAGCGGGGGATCGAGCCCGCCCGGGCGCCGTCGTTCGTGGTCATGGTTGGCTCCAACCCAGTTCTTCGCTGATGGCCCTCGCCGTGGAGGTGAGGTCCTCGGTGTACGCGAGCAGCCCCGGCCGGTCCAGGACCATGCTCGGGGCCGACACGGAGATCGCCGCCGCCACCCTCCCGGCCGCGTCGAAGACGGGCGCGGACACGCAGTGGATGAACTCCTCGTGCTCGAAGTCGTCCAGGACCCACCCCTGGCGAGCGGTGCTGTCGAGCACCTCGTCGAGCGCCTGCCTGTCGGTGAGGGTGTTCGGCGTGAAGCGCGGGTAGGGGTCCGCCCCGAGCAGCGCGTCGCGCTCTCCGGCGGACATGTAGGCGAGCAGGACCTTGCCGATCCCGGTGGCGTGCAGCGGCGCCAGCGCGCCGATGTGGGAGTACATCCGCACCGCCTGGCGCGACTCCACCTTGTCCAGGTACATCACCTGGTGGCCCTCGAGCACACCCAGGTGGATGGTCTGGCCGCAGGCCTCGCCCAGCGCCGCGAGGTGCCGGGCGGCGCCGTCACGGATGTCGAGCCCGTCCAGTGCGGCGGCCGCGAGGGCCGCCATCCGGGGCCCCAGCCGGTAGGCGCCGTCGTCCGCGCGCCGCACGAACCGCTCCTCCTCCAGGGTGCGCAGAAGGCGCAGTGAGGTCGTGCGGTGCACGTCGAGGCGGCGGCCGAGCTCGCTGATGGTGCTGGGGCCGTCGGCCAGCTCCACGAGGATGCGCAGAGCTCGTTCGACACTGTTGGACACCGGTGGTTCTCCCCTTGGTCGACAGGGGTCTGGCCCCTGTGTGTGGTCGGCGGACCGGGACGGCCTCACCGGGTGGCGGGGCTCCCCTCCGGCGGAGGCGGGATGTCGCCGGGGAGGCCGAGCACCACCCCGGCCAGTCTGGCGCCTTCCGCCAGGCAGTCGGGCAGGGGCGCGTCGTCCAGCAGGCGGTCGAGGAACCCGGCGGCGAAGGCGTCCCCGGCGCCGACGGGTTCGACGACCTCCACCCTGGGCGCGGGTTCGAACCAGGTCCGTCCGTCGCGGACGGCGGTGGCGCCCCGGGCGCCCTGCTTGACGACGAGGATGTCGGGTCCGGCGTCCGGTCCGGTCAGGTGCCGGACCAGTTCGGGCAGGGTCGGCACCCCCCACAGCGCCTGCGCCTCGTCGAGACCGCAGAACACCACGTCCGCGCGGCGGGCCAGGTCCAGCAGCAGCCCGGCGTTGTCCCCGCCGTGCAGCGCGGGGCGGTAGTTCACGTCGAAGCAGCGCAGCGTGGTGGGGGGAGCCTGCCCGACCAGCTCGTGGACCAGGTCTTCGGCCGTGTCGGACAGGACGGCGGTGATGCCGGTCGTGTGCACCAGGCGGGGCCGCCACCGCCACACCTCGGCCGCGTCGCCCCGGTGCAGCGTGGAGGCGGCCGATCCCGCGCGCCAGTAGCGCACCCGTGTGCCCTCGGGGGAGGGCTCCTTCATGTACAGCCCGGTGGAGCGTGCGCGGTCCTCGCGGACCAGGCAGCGCACGCCGACGCCGGTCAGGCGCTCGCGCACGTGCCGTCCGAACACGTCGCCGCCAAGGGCGCTGCGCCAGCCCACGGTCCGTCCGGCGCGGGCGAGGTGCACAGCGACGTTGGACTCCGCGCCACCGACCTCGGTGCGGAAGCGGGGAGGGGCGCTCCCGCTCGGTTCGGGGACGAGCAGCGCCATCGTCTCGCCCACGCACACGGCGTCGAGCGGGGGGAGGGGCGCGTCCTGGGAGCTCGCGGGGGAGGGCGGCGGTGGTACCTCGTTCCGTCGCTGCGTGCTCACTCACGACCTCCGGTTCGTCTGGTGACTGGCGTCATGGGGTGTATTGACCTGCGTCACCGGCGAATGCTATTCAAGATGTTGTTTATTGCGCAACAGCGTTGCGTAGGACGCAGCACAAGGAGGTGGCTTGAGTGTGGGACCTGCTGTTGCGCGGAGGCCGCGTCGTCGATCCGGCCTGCGGGCGTGACGCGACGGCCGACGTCGCCGTACGCGCCGGACGGATCGCCGAGGTCGCGGCCGACCTCCCGGTGGAACGGGCCGCGCGGGTCGTGGACGTCCGGGGCAGGCTGGTGCTTCCCGGCCTGGTGGACGCGCACACCCACGTGCTGCACGGCTCCACGTACTGGGGCGTGGACCCGGAACCGATCGCCTGGCGCACCGGCGTCACGACCTGGATCGACGCGGGCTCCGCCGGCGCCTACGGCCTGGAGGGGCTGCGCCGCTCCGTGGTCGAACCCGCGCCCTTCCGTGTGAGGGCCCTCGTCAACGTCTCCGGGATCGGGCTGGTCGGGCGCACCGGCGAGCACCACGTCCTGGAGAACCTCGACGTCGACGCCGCGGCCGCCGTGGCGGCACGCAACGGCGATCTGGTCTGTGGCGTCAAGGCGCGCATGGACAGCCACACCGTCGGCACGCACGGTCTGGAACCGCTCCGCAGGGCCGTGGCGCTGGCACGACGCCTGGAGCGTCCGCTCATGGTGCACATCGGCTACGGTCCGCCCGACCTCGCCGACATCGCGCCGCTGCTCACCGAAGGCGACGTCGTCACCCACTGCGCCACCGGGGTCGCCACCGACCTGCTCGTCGACGGACGCCCCTCCGACACCCTCCTGCGCCTGCGCGACTCCGGTGTGCTCTTCGACCTCGGCCACGGCTCCGGCGCCTTCGACTTCGACGTGCTCGAAGCCGAGCTGGCGGCCGGACTGGTCCCGATCGTCTCCACCGACCTCCACATCCGTTCGGTGTACGGACCCGCGTTCGACCTGCCGACCGTCATGGGCAAGGCCCTGGCCGCCGGGATGGGCCTGACCGACGTGGTGGCCGCCGTGACCCACCGCCCCGCCCACGCCTTCGGCCTCTCCGCCGGGACGCTGCGCCCGGGCGAGGCCGCCGACATCGCCGTGTTCGACGCCGAGGAGGGGCGCTTCCCGGTCGTCGACGTGCACGGCGGCACACGTGAGGCCCCGCTGCGCCTGACCAACACCGCGACCTACGCCGACGGGCGCCTGCTCACACCGCGCGCGGCCGAGCCACCGCCGGAGTGGGTTCCCCTGAGCGCGGCTCAGCAGAGCGCCGAGGAACACCGCCAGGAGCAGGTCCGCTCCGCCGTGCGGCGCCTGGACCGCCCCGAGGACTTCGACGAGCCCTTCCCCCGCCCAGCCGCCACGGACCGGACCTGAGAGCCGGACAACGACGGGAGCGCACCTTGACCGAGACCACCCCACCTCCACCCCCGAACGCCCGCCAGGGGTCCCCACGCACCGGCTCCGCCACCGGCGGCGGGCTGCCCGCCGCGCCCCTGACCGAACTCGACCGCGCGCCGGTCGAGGCTCGGTCCCTGCCGGAAAGCCCCACCACGGTGGAGCGGGTCCGCGCCGCCGACCTTCACCTGAGTGACCTCTGGCTGCCCGCCGTCACCCTGGACGAGGCCGCGCTCACCCACAACCTCGACCGCTTCGCCCGCTGGTGCGCCGAGCGGGGCGTCGACCTCGCTCCGCACGCCAAGACCACGATGGCCCCCGGGCTGTGGTCGGCGCAGCTGGAGCGCGGGGCGTGGGGGCTGACCGCGGCCACCGTCGCCCAGGCACGGGTGATGCGACGCTTCGGCGTCCCCCGGGTCCTGATCGCCAACGAGGTCGTGGAACCGGAGCAGCTGGCGTGGCTCGCCGAAGCCCTGGACGACCCTGGCTTCGAGCCGCTGTGCCTGGTGGATTCCGCCGCAGGGGTCCGCATCATGGAACACGCCCTGGCCGGGGCCGCCCGTCCGCTCCCGGTCCTGGTGGAACTGGGTGTGGCCGGGCGCCGCACGGGCGTCCGGGACATGGACCGGGCCCTGGACCTGGCCCGGACGGTGGCGGCGAGCCCCGCGCTCACCCTCGTCGGCGTGGAGGCCTTCGAGGGCGTGTTCCCGCAGCGTCGCGACGACGACTCCCCGGACCGCGTGCGCGCCTGGCTGGACCGCCTGTACGACTTCGCCCGCCGGGCCGACGCGGAGGGCCTGTTCGACGGCGCCGCTGAGGTGATCGTCACCGCGGGCGGCAGCAGCTACCCCGACCTGGTCTCCGACGCCCTCGCGCAGCCCCCGGAGCTGTCGCGGCCGATCCGCAGGATCGTTCGGTCCGGCTGCTACCTGGCCCACGACGACCTGTTCATGGAACGGGCGTCGCCGCTGCGGTCCGCCGCCGACGACGACCCCCTGCGCCCCGCGCTGAGCTGCCACGCCCGGGTCCTGTCCCGGCCCGAACCGGGCCGGGCGCTGCTGGGGGTCGGCAAGCGGGACGTGTCGTTCGACGTCGACCTGCCGGTACCCCGCGCGATACTGCGCGACGGGGAGCGGATCCCCCTCACGGACGGCGCGCGAGTGGTCGAGCTCAACGACCACCACGCGTTCCTCGACCTCAGCGGCCCCGCCGAGGAGGCACTGCGCGTCGGTGACGTGGTCGAACTCGGCCTGTCCCACGCCTGCACGGTGTTCGACAAGTGGCCGCTGATCCCCGTCCTGGACGGCGACGGCCGGGTAGTGGACGCCGTGCGCACCCTGTTCTGAACCGGTCCGGTACCCACCGGCACCACCCAACCCAAGGAGGACCCTTGTCCGAGAAGAAGATCGTCAACACCCCGGACGCCGCACCGCCCGGCGGCCCCTACTCCCACGCGGTCGTCGCGGGGGACTTCGTCTACCTCGCCGGGGCGACGCCGCACCGCACCGACGGGTCGGTGGTCGAGGGCACGTTCCTGGAGCAGGCGCGGGCCACGTTCGACAACCTGTCCACCGTCGCGGCGGCCGCGGGCGCCGACCTGTCCGAAGCCGTCCAGGCCAGGGTCTACCTGCGCGACCTGGACGACTTCCAGGCGATGAACGGCGTGTTCGCGGAGTACTTCGGTGACAGGGCGCCGGTGCGCACCACCATCCAGGCGGACCTGCCCGGCTTCGCCATCGAGGTCGACGCGGTGCTGTACCAACCGGCCAGCTGACCCCGGGGCCCCGAGCCCTCACCTCCCGCCGTGCGGCCCGGTCCTCGGGGCCGGGCCACACGGACCCCACCCGCCCCCGTATCCCCACCCCTGCTACTCACCCCGATTCCCGAACCCCCCACCCCCCACACCCACCC
>NZ_JAGPXK010000032.1:0-53260 GCF_018070675.1 Nocardiopsis sp. B62
CCTCAACTGACCGAGCCACGGTGGGGCCGCCGAGGTTGGTGGGGGGCCCCTCTCGCGTTCTCCGGCCCTCCACCGACGCCCCTCCGCGCGGGGCGGCCGAGGGGGCCGGACGGGCAAAAGCACCGTCCCCGGACGTACCCACCCCCGCGGCCAACCGGAATCCGCATGACCTCCCCGACGCGCTCACGGGTTCCTTGCCACCGCCGCCACCTGCTGGGATTCTTCCCGCAACACCGCAGCGAGCCTGGTCTCGCACGTCGTGGCCCCGATCCCCCCTCCGCCCTGTCACGCGGCCCCGCGCCGCCCGGAAGGAACCCTCGTGACCGACGTACACACCACACCGGATCTCGCCCGCCTGTCCGGCACCTTCGCCATCGGCGGGAACCTCCCCGTGCACCGCCTCGGATTCGGCGCGATGCAACTCACGGGCCCCGGGTCCTGGGGAGAGCCCCGGGACCGCGACGAGGCGCTGGCCGTACTGCGACGCGCGGTCGAGCTGGGCGTCACCCTCATCGACACCGCCGACTCCTACGGCCCCGAGGTCAACGAACGGCTGATCCGCGAGGCCCTGCACCCGTACCCCGAGGACCTCCTCGTGACCACCAAGGTGGGCATGGTGCACTCGGGCCCCGGGCAGTGGGAGGCCAACGGGACGCCCTCGCACCTCAAGCGCCAGGTGGAGGCGAGCCTGCGCAACCTGGGCCTGGAGCGCATCGGCCTGCTCCAGCTCCACTGGATCGACCCCGAGGTGCCGCTGTCCGAGCAGCTGGGCGCGCTCGTGGAACTGCGTGAGGAGGGCAAGATCCACCACATCGGGCTGACCGGTGTGACGAGGGAGCAGCTCCGGACCGCCCGCAGGACCACACCCATCGCCTCGGTGCAGAACGAGTACAACCCCGGCCAGCGCAGGTCCGAGGACGTGCTGGAGCGGTGCGAGCAGGAGGGGATCGCGTTCCTGCCCTGGGCGCCGATCGCGCGCGGGGAACTGGCGCGTCCGGACTCCCCGCTGGCCCCCATGGCGGCCGAGCGCGGCGTGACCCCGGCCCAGCTCGCCCTGGCCTGGCTGCTGCGCCGGTCGCCGGTGATGCTGCCGATCCCGGGCACCTCCCGGGTCGAGCACCTGGAGGAGAACATGGCGGCCGCCTCGGTGAGCCTCTCCGAGGCGGAGAGCGAGCACATCAGGAGGCTCCTCGCCGTCTGACCCCGCACGGGGCGCGAACACGACGAGGGGCCGCCGACAGTGCGTCGGCGGCCCCTCGTGGATCCCGGGTCAGTAGTCGACCGGGATCTCCTCGAACTCGCCGAACGGACCGGCGCGCAGGGTCAGTTCCGTCACGTCCACGGGGGGAGCGGGGAAGACCGCGACCAGCTCGTGGGTGTTGCCGGGCTGGATCATGTGGACCTCCTCGGCGAAGCTGCTGTAGCGGCCGTCGCCGAAGTCCATCTGGGCCACGTAGCGGACCAGTCCGTTGTCCGGCTCGAAGAGCTGGAAGCCGCCGAGGGTGCCCTTGTTGAACTGCTCGGGGCCACCCGCGACCGTCTCGGAACCCCCGAGCTCGGGGGTGAGCGGCTGGTCGGTGGTGTTGGTCATCGCCACGGTCCCGATGACGTAGGCGCCGTCGCGGCGGAGCGGGTAGAGCTCCAGGCGGATGCCGTCCTTCTCCCCCTCGGCGACCACGGAGCCCGGGTCGTCGCTGTACGGCGCGGGCCAGGTGACGTTGCGCTGGGCCACGCCCAGGCCGTCGTCGTCGTACTCCTCGTCCTCGGTGGCCTCGACGGTGGGGTTGAAGACGTACGAGAACTCGACGCGGCGGTTGCGGGCGCGGGCCTCCTCGTCGTCGGGACCGCCCTCGCGGGCGACGGGCTCGCGCTTGCCCCGGCCCTCGACCTCCAGCTTGTAGTCGGTGCCGAGCTCCTCCGCGAGGAGGTCGCGCACGGTCTCGGCGCGCTCCACGGACAGGTTGTCGTTGTAGGAGTCGTCACCGATGCCGTCGGTGTGGCCGATGACCGTGATGGTGGGGTCGTCGGGGTCCACGTTGTTGGCCAGCGTGGTCGCGGCCCGCCGCACGACGTCGGCGGCGGTCTCGGTCAGGTCCGAGCGGTCGAACTCGAACATCACGTCCGAGTGGAGGGAAATGATCTCCCGGTCGCCGTCACGGGTGGTGGAGGCGATCTCGGAGTCCACGAAGCTCTGCACCCAACCCTCGTCCGCCACCGCGTCGTCGTCGGGACGCCGGTTGGCGAAGGTCAGGTTCTCACCGCGTCCGGGCGGGTCGTCGAGGCTGAGGTGGTCCGGACCGTTGGGGTTCTCGGGGTCCGCCCTCTCCTCGTCCACGTCCTGGATGGTGATGCCGGTCATCGCGCCCAGACCGCTGCCGACGAAGGTCACCTGGGAGACCTCGTCGGGGATGCGGGGGAAGTACCGGGTGTACTCGTTGGTGACCCCGTCGTGCACGGGGTACAGGCCGTCCTCGTTCGGGCTCTCGGAGCCGTACTTGAGTCCCCCCTCGTCGAGGAACTGCCGGTACACGCGGCCGGTCAGGGGGTCGACCAGCGTGTGCGCCATGCTCAGGTTCCGGTTGGGCCCGGCGAAGTCGTCCAGGTAGGTGACCTCGTAGTGCATGACGGTGTAGTCGTCGGTGCGCTCCAGGCCGGTGATCGAGAAACGCATCTCGGCGTCCTGTCCGGTGTCCTGGAAGATCCGGCCCTCTCGGACGTAGGGGAACTCCTCCCTCACCTCCGGCGGGCCCGACGCGTCGCCGAAGGTCTCTGACCACCAGTCGGACACGGGGGTACAGCCGCTGAGCAGGAGGCTGCCAGAGACCATGAGCGCGACCACGGTGAGGGGCGTCTTCCGCGCCATGTGGGGGAACTCCGATCGTTGAGGAGACGTACGGGCAACATCCTCCTGCACTCGCGGGGTCGAACCGACCACTGCGTCCCCGTAGGAGCACGGTCAACCTCCCTGGCCAGGGGTGACCCCTATGGGGGTTTCTTCGGTTATGGCGCGGGGGCTGCCGCTCCACGGCACCGGCTTCGTGCGCGGGTGCAGTGAGTCGGGCGCCGCGGAGCCAGCCACCGACACGTAGCGTCGTATCCCGGTGACTGAGGGGCATCACCCGAAGGAGAGACGCATGCGCAGATCCACGCTGGCCGCGGCCACGACGGTCGTGGCTCTCGCCCTCGCCCTCGGAGCCTGTGGTTCCGGGAGCGGGGACACCGATGGCGAGGGCACCGAGGAGTCGGGGCGGGAGACCGGTCGGGAGGGCGCGGCCGGGGACGGGAGCGCGGACGGTCCCTTCGGCCCCGGGTGCTCTGACTTCCCCTCGGAGGGTGGGGGCAGTCTCGACGCGATGGCCGACCAGCCGTTCGCCACCGCCATCGCCGACAGTCCGGTGCTCGGCAACCTGGCCGACGCCGTGGAACGGGCCGGGCTCAGCGAGGAGCTGGACACCGCCGAGGGCGTGACCGTGTTCGCCCCCGTCAACGACGCCTTCGACATGTACCCGGACGGGGAGATGGACGACCTCCTGGGGGACTCCGACAGGCTGGCGTACCTGCTCGGCTACCACGTGGTCGCGGGCGAGGTCGACAGCGCGGAACTGGACGGGGGCGTGTTCGACTCCCTCAACGGGGGCCAGGTGCGCGTCTCCGGATCGAGGGGTGGGTACACCGTGGACGGCTACGCCACCGTGGACTGCGCGGACGTGCGAACCGCCAACGCCACCGTGCACGTGGTGGACATGCTCCTCATGCCGTCCTGACCCGGGGCCGGGGCGCCGGACGACGGGACGCGGCGCGCGCCGGACGGCAGCCGCCCCGGGGTTGAGCGGAGGGGCACGCCGGGGGCCCGGGGGAGAAATCTCGGAAAACCTCCCCGTCCACCAATCCGGTTCACCCCCGGCCCCGAATGCCCCACGTGACTACCGGGACACGCGGGGAACAGCACCCGCCACGCGACGGACGACGTTGGGGCGTCGGAGCGGGCCTCGGCCTGCTCGTCGTCGGGGCGGCGCTCGGCTTCGGCGAACTCGCCGCCGGGCTCCTCCGCGTGACGTCCCCGGTGGTGACCGTCGGCGACGCGCTCGTCGACAACAGCCCCCAGTTCCTCATGTCATGGGCGATCGCGCTCTTCGGCACGGCCGACAAGGCCGTGCTGGTCATCGGAGTGCTGCTCGTGCTGATCCTGTCCGGGGCGGCACTGGGTGTCGTGGCTTCGCGCCGCCCCGTGGCGGGATACGTGGGACTGGGGCTGTTCACGGCGGTGGGGCTGACCGCCGTGGTCCTGCGCCGCGCCGACGACCTGGGGGCGGCCACGGCCGTGGTCGTCGGCGGGGTCGCGGGCACCGTGGCCCTCGCCCTGCTGTTGAGGAGCCTGGGCCCGGCTCCGTCCCGCACACAGGGGCCGGGACCGGACGCCGGGCCGCAGAGCGAGACCGACACGGACCGCGCCGACGAGGCCGGTTCCGAAGAGGACACCGGGCAGGAGCAGGGGCCGCGCGCGAAGGGTGACGCCGACGGCGTCCCCCAGACGGGCCCGGACGCGGGTCCCGGCCGGAGGGGCTTCGTCCTCACCGCCGCCGGGGTTCTGGCCGCCTCCGGGACCGCTGGCGCCCTCGGACGCTCGCTGCCGTCCCTCCTGGGCGGCGCGGGCTCCGGAACCCGGCTGGCCCTGCCCGCCCCCGCTTCCCCGCTGCCCGCCCTTCCGTCCGGCGTCGACCTCGGCGTCCCGGGGCTGGCCCCCTTCACCACCCCCAACACGGACTTCTACCGGATCGACACCGCCCTGACGGTCCCGAGGCCGGACCCCGCCCGGTGGACGCTGCGCGTGCACGGCATGGTGGACCGCCCCTTCGAGATCGACATGGACGAACTGCTCTCCCGCGACCTGGTCGAAGCGGACATCACCCTGGCGTGCGTGTCCAACCAGGTCGGCGGGGACCTGGTCGGCAACACCCGCTGGCTCGGCTTCCCCCTGGCGGAGCTGCTGCGGGAGGCCGGAGTGCAGTCGGGCGCGGACCAGATCCTCAGCACCTCCAGTGACGGCTGGACCTGCGGCACCCCCACCGAGGTGGTCATGGACGGCCGCGACGCCCTGCTGGCCGTGGGCATGGGCGGGGAACCGCTCCCCCACGAGCACGGCTACCCCGCCCGCATGGTGGTCCCCGGCCTGTACGGGTTCGTCAGCGCCACCAAGTGGGTCACCGACATCAAGCTCACCCGCTTCGCCGACGAGCAGGCCTACTGGGCCCAGCGCGACTGGGGCGTGAGGGCACCGATCAAGACCATGTCCCGGATCGACGTGCCCTCCCCTCTGGGGCGGGTCGAGTCCGGCGAGGTGGTCCTGGCCGGGGTCGCCTGGGCCCAGCACAGGGGAGTCGCGGGGGTGGAGGTTCGGGTGGACGACGGCGACTGGTGGGAGGCCGAGCTCGCCGAGGTCCCCGGGATCGACACCTGGGTCCAGTGGGTCACCGAGACCACCGTCGACCCCGGCAACCACGCGGTGGAGGTCAGGGCCACCGACGCCACCGGGTTCACCCAGCCGTCCGAACGGGTGGACCCGATCCCCGACGGCGCCACGGGCTGGCACCGCATCCGTTTCACGGCCACCTGAGGAGACGGCTCCGAGCGCGCACCGCCGCGCACCGGACCCTCCGCACACGGCCGACACACAGACCCGAGAACGCAGTCAGCAACAAAGGAGATTCACGATGAACCGCATCACCGCCACCGCCCGCAGGAACAAGCTCGCCGCCACCGCCGCGGCCGCCGCGCTGGCCTTCGGCCTGTCCGCCTGTGGCGGCATGGACGACTCCGGCAGCGAGAACACGGACGCCGGCGGTGCGGAGGAGACCGAGGGCACCGGCACCGAGGAGAACATGGACGAGGGCACCCAGACCGCGGGTGAGAACTTCGGTCCGGGCTGCGCCGAGGTGCCCGAGGACGGTGACGGCAGCTTCGAGGGCATGGCCCAGGACCCGGTCGCCACGGCGGCGTCCAACAACCCGCTGCTGTCCACCCTGGTCACGGCCGTGGGCGAGGCCGACCTCGTCGACACGCTCAACTCGGCCGAGGACATCACCGTGTTCGCGCCCACCAACGACGCCTTCGACAAGATCCCCGAGGAGGACCTCAACGCCCTGCTGGAGGACCAGGAGCAGCTCACCGAGGTGCTGACCTACCACGTGGTCGAGGGCGAGCAGGCCCCCGAGGCCCTTGAGAACGGCACCTTCACCTCGCTCCAGGGCGACGACGTCACCACCGAGGGCTCCGGCGAGGACTACACCGTCAACGGCGACTCGAGCGTGGTCTGCGGCAACGTGCAGACCTCCAACGCGACCGTCTACATCGTTGACACGGTGCTGATGCCCTCCTAATGAGAGGCTTCGCCGGGAGGGACACCCGGGCGGTCCGCGCGTTGAGGCCGGACCGTCCGGGTCCCCCACCGGGAACCTGACCGGGCTCCGCCCCGAAGCCCGGTCACGAAGTGAACGAAGCACCACATCACCGAGACGAGAAGGGTCCGGATGGACAGGGCAGCCGCCGCACCGCACGACGCGGTCCACGACACCGACCCGCCCGGGTTGGAGGAGCTGCTGCGCCTCGTGGCGCGCGGTGACGAACACGCCTTCGGCCGGGTCTACGACCTGATCAGCCCCGCCGTGTACGGGCTGGTGCGCCGCATCCTGCGCGACCCCGCCCAGTCGGAGGAGGTCACGCAGGAGGTGCTCGTGGAGGTGTGGCGCAGCGCCTGCCGCTACGACGCCCGGCGGGGCAGCCCTCAGGCCTGGGTGATGACCCTCGCCCACCGCAGGGCCGTGGACCGGGTGCGGTCCGAGCAGGCCAGCACCGACCGGGAGGCCCGGGCCGCGGCGGCCGACACCCAGAGGCCCTATGACGAGGTGGCCGAGGAGGCCACCAACCGGCTCGAACGAGAACGCGTGCGCCGATGTCTGGACACGCTGACCGAGCTCCAGGAACAGTCGGTACGGCTGGCCTTCTACGGCGGTTACTCCTACCGTGAGGTGGCCAACCTGCTGTCGTCGCCCCTGGGCACCATCAAGACGCGTATGCGCGACGGGCTGATAAGGCTCAGGGACTGTCTGGGGGTGGACTGGTGAGAGGGACGATGGGGCAGGACACGCACACACTGACGGGCGCCTACGCGCTCAACGCCCTCTCCCCGAACGAGAGCGTCCGGTTCGAGGACCACCTGGCCGACTGCGACTCCTGTGTCCAGGAGGTGCGGGGCTTCAAGGAGACCTCGGCGAGGCTGGCCGCCGCGACAGCGCAGGCCCCGCCCGCCGAACTCAGGGCACGGGTGCTGGAGGAGGTGGCCCGGACCCGGCAGCTCGCCCCGGCCCCCGAACGTCTGCCCGAGCCGCGCGTGCGTCGCGCCTGGCCGTGGATGCTGGGTCTGGCGCTGGCGGCGTGCGTGGCCGCGATCATCGCGCTGGGCGCCGTGGTGCTCGACCAGGGCCGCCAGGTGGACGAGCTCCGCACCAACGAACAGCGGATCGCGGCGGTGATCTCCGCGCCGGACGCGGTCTCCACCAGCGCCGAGCCCATGGAGGGCGTGAGCGTCACGGTGGTGCACTCCGAGGGCCTGGGCAACCTGGTGTTCAGCGCGCACGGGCTGGACGACCTGCACGACGAGGACTACCAGCTCTGGCTGACCCGCGACGACGGCAGCGTGTACTCGGCGGGCGTGCTCTCCGTGGACGAGGCCGGGTTCGTGCTGCCGGTCCTGGCGGCGCCGGACGAGGGTACCGAGGGCGTGGCGGTGACCGTCGAGCCGGAGGGCGGTTCCGAGCAGCCCACATCCGACCCGGTGATGGCGATGCCGGTCACCGGCTGACCGGAGCGGGCGGCGCCTCCGTGCGGCGTCCGCAGCCCGGACGCGGCCCCCGTCTCTCCGGCGGGGGCCGCGTCGTGTCCGGGCACGCCGAGGGGGCCATGGCAGGTCGCGGGATCGGGTCCCCGTGCTCTGCGGCCTCCCCTGCCCAGCCGCCTCCCACGGACGCGAGCGCTGCCGAGTGAGGACACCTCCACGGGCAGCGCCAGGGCAGGACCCACCACCACGAGCCGTACCGAGGCCGGACCCACCACGCGGGCAAGTACCGGGCGGGACCCGCATCCGCGGGCGCTGCCCCAGGGCGGAGCTCACCTCCACGAGCAAGTACCAGGCAGAACCCTCCCCACAAGCCGACCGGGGCAGGACTCACCTCCACGAGCGCAGCCGAGGCAGAACCCACCTCCGCAAGCAGTACCGAGGCCGGGCCCACCCCCGCGAGCGCAGCCGAGGCAGAACTCACCTCCGCGCGATCTCCTCCGGCCGGGGCAGGTCGCGCATGGTGGGCCCGAGTGTCAGGAGGGCGGCCAGGGCCGACACCACCGCCATCATCAGGAACACGAGGGTCGGCCCCGCGAGGTCGAAGAGCAGCCCGACCGCGACGATCCCGATCGGCTGGGACAGCAGCGCCATGAACGTCACCGCGCCCAGCGCCCGCCCCTGGTAGCGGTCGGGGACCGAGGTGGCGACGTAGCTGTAGAACAGCGCGTTCACACAGGGCACCGCGGCAAAAACGAACCCCACGATCAACCCGAGCGACAGCACACCCGGAGCGACCAGGAGGGCGAGCGCGCACACCGGGGCTGACCAGGCGGTGAAGAGGAAGATCGCGCTGGGCCGCACCTGGCGAACGACCACCCCGGCGGCCACCGCGCCGACCAGCCCACCGGTGCCCGCGAGGGAGACGGTCAGCCCGACCACGAGGTGGGAGGCGCCCCTGTCATCGGCCGTGGCGATCAGTGCCAGGAACGCACCCGTCTGCGTGAAGGCGAGATTGAAGCAGACGATCCACCCGAGCATCGGCCGCAGGATCGGGTGCCCGGCCAGCAGCGCGAAGCCCCGAACCGCCCCGCGCAGGCTCATCCGCTCGACCCTGTCGTGGCGGGCCTGCATCGGGCGCCGGATCCGCAGGATCAGCGCCCCCGACACCAGGTAGAGGACCGCCTCCGCCAGGAAGGGGTAGGCCCGTCCCAGGCCGAAGAGGAACCCGGCGACGGGCGCGCCCAGAGCCGTCGTGGCGAAGAAGCGGATCTGGTTCTGCGCGGCGGCGTCGGCCATCTGCGCGGGCGGGACGAGCTGTTTGATCGCGGCCATGGCGACCGGGTTGGAGACACCCATGAGCGCCGAGGACATCACGGCCACGGCGACCACCACCGGCACCGTGGCGTGCCCCCCGAACAGGGTTCCGGCGAAGGCGACCAGGAGCAGCAGGCGGCCCAGGTCGCACACCAGCAGCACGGCGCGGCGGTTGACGCGGTCCGCGAGGGAGCCGCCGACCACGGCCGCGACCATGGTGGTGGCCACCTGGGCCGCGCCGACGAACCCGGCCTCGGCTGCCGATCCGGCCAGCGCCAGCATGAGCATGGGGTAGGCGACCTCGCCGCTCTCCTTGCCCAGCCCGGCGAGGAAGCGGCTGGACCACAGTGCCTGGAAGTCCCGGTTGCGAAGGAGCGGGGCCGATCCGCCCCCCGGCGGCGCGGTCCCGGTGCCCGGTGGGGACACCGTGTCCGGGGGCGGGGAGGGATGCCGCTGTTCGATCGTCATGGTGTCCGGCCCCGTCGTGATACCCGGTGGATCCCGGGGTGCCCCGCGGCCCGGCTCCGAGCGTTGCCCGGGGCGCCCCCGTCACGGTGTGCGTGCGGGTCTCGGGCGTCAGGAGGGAACGGCGGGGATCACGAAGAGGGTCTTTCGGGGGGTGGATTGCTCAAACAGACATTATGCGCCTGTTGTGGGCATTGCGAGCTTGAGAGGACACATCAGTCGCATATCCGACGAATTGGCCACTTTCGGCCGCCCCTTCAGGAACGGACATCCGAGAGGTCGGATGACCGGTCCGGGCGCCTCCGCTGGGCGGCCGCCTCGATCGTCCACGGGGTGCGTTCCACGTAGGCGACCACCAGGCCCACGACCAGCGATCCGCCAGCGATCACTGTGTAGGAGAGGGTCCACCCGCCGGTCAGCTCGCTGAACAGGCCGAACAACAACGGGCCGCCCAGGGCGATACCGCTGCCCGCCCCCTGCACGAACCCGGACAGGGCCGCGGCGCCCTGCGGTGTGGAACTGCGGGCGTTGATCATGGTCATGACGACCACGAACAGGCTGGTGCCCATGCCGAGGAAGAGCACCCACAGCGCGGCGTACCCGGGGGCCACGGCCACACCGAGGTAGCCCACGCCGTAGCCGACCAGACCGAGGGCGACGATCGGGAAGGTGTTGGCGGCGCGCAGGGTGACGATCGGCGCGACCAGGCCGAACATCAGGCTGGTACCGACCATCAGGGAGACCAGGCTCCCGGCCAGGGCGGGGCTGTGCCCGGCGTCGTCGAGCAGCGCGGGCAGCCAGGTGAACAGCGTGAAGACGTTCCAGGTGACCATGCCGAACAGCAGCGCCATCCGCCAGGCCATCCCCACCCGCCAGATCGGGCGGGCCAGGGCCGGCCCTCCGGAGGGTACGACGGCGCGCGGCGCGCTACCGGGCCGCCGCCACTGGACGGTCCACAGGATCGCGGCGGCCAGGGCCAGGAAGGACCAGACGCCCAGGGCCACCCGCCACCCGGCGACCTCGGCCAGGGGGATCGCGACCAGGGGCGGGAAGAGGGCACCGAGGTGGATGGAGACCATCTGCACGGTGCTGAGGGCGGCGAGCCGGTCCGGGAAGTACTGCTTGATCAGCGGCGGCAGCACGACGTTGCCCAGGGCGGCTCCGGTGAGCGCGATCCCCGTGAGCACCAGCAGGGTTCCGGTGTCGGGCGCGAAGGCGCGCGTCACCTGGCCCACAGCGGCGAGGAGCATGCTGAGCGCGGCCGTGGCCTCGGGGCCCAGGCGGCGCATGACGGCCGGGGTGACCAGACCGAACAAGGCGAAGGCCACCAGCGGCAGGGTGCCGAAGACACCCACGACGGTGGCGGTGAACCCGAACTCCTCGCCGACGGTGGTCAGCAGGGGAGACAGGGAGGTGACCACGAGGCGCAGGTTGAGCGCCGCGCAGACGATGGCGAGCAGGGCCAGGACACGGCCCCGCGGTTCCGGGCGTGCCGACGGTCGGTCGGCGACGGCCAGGACAGAGGAAGGTCTCACGGTGACGGACGTCCCTTTGTGTTGCGGTGGTGCGACGTTGCACCTGTGCTGGGCCGACCGGCGGGCGACACTGCCTCCAGGAAGGGTCACTTCCTGGCGAGCCAAATACGACCTTTTCGCTCAGATGTTACGCATGCTTCGGAGTCGAACACAACAACCCGTATTAAGTACGGGTAAACTCTGGTCATGGCTCATCTTGACGAACTAGATACGGCGATCCTGGCCGAACTCCAGTCAGACGCACGAAAAACCAACCGGGACGTGGCCGCGGCGGTCGGCGCATCGCCCACCACGACGCTGGATCGGACCCGCGCGCTGCGAGAAAGGGGTGTGATTCGCGGCTCACTCCTGGACGTGGACCTCGAACTCATCGGACGCCCCGTGCAGGCGCTCATCACCGTGAGCGTCGTGAAGCCCTCGCGCCACAACATCGAGGCCTTCCGCGACTGGGTCCGCGCTCTGCCGGACACCCTGTCGGTCTTCGTCACCTCGGGGAACGAGGACTTCCTGGTGCACGTGGCCCTGCCGGACAACAACAGCCTGTACGCCTTCGTGGTGGACAAGCTGACCGAACGTCCGGAGGTGGCCGACGTGCGCGCCTCGATCGTCTACGAGCACCTGCGCAACAGCCACATCTCCCCCACCAACGCCCAGGCGCAGCGCCCCTCGTGAGCCTGCGGCCCTCCGGTCGCGCGTAGCCCCCACAGGGCGTTCCCGCCTGACCGGAGCGGCCGGGCCGGGGCCGCCACCGGGACGCACGGAGGGCGGAGGCTAGCCTTGCGGGGTTCCCCTTCCCCTCTGCGAGACATCCAATGACCACACCTATCGTCGTCGCGGTGCTGGTGGCGGCACTCCTCCACGCGGCGTGGAACGCGATCGCGCACGCGATCACCGACCGCCTGCTCGGCTTCGCGCTGATCGGACTCGGCGGGATGTTCGCGACCCTCCCGCTGCTGTTCGTGGTCGGGATGCCGCCGCCCGAGGCCTGGCCGCTCCTGCTGGCGTCCCTGGGCACGCACCTGCTCTACCTGACCCTGCTGATGCTCTCCTACCGGACCGGCGACTTCGGGCAGGTCTACCCTCTGGCTCGCGGCACCGCGCCCTGGGTGGTGGCCCTCATCGGAGTCCTCCTGCTCGGCGAGAGCCTGCCGCCCCAGGAGCTGGTCGGGGTCCTGGTCATCTCCGCCGGGCTCATGATCCTGGTGTTCGCGGGCGGGCTGCCGCAGCGGCACCACGTGCCCGCGCTCCTGGCAGCCTTCGCGACCGGGCTGGCGATCGCCTCCTACACCGTGGTGGACGCCTACGGTGTGCGCCTGACCCAGGATCCGCTCGGGTACATCACGTGGATCATGATGCTCCAGGGGCCCGTGTTCTTCCTCGTGGCCCTGGGCACCCGGCGGAGGAACCTGGTCGAGCAACTGAGGCCCATCTGGAAGGTCGGCCTGTTCGGCGGCGCGGTCAGCGCGGGCGCCTACGGGCTGGTCCTGTGGGCGCAGCTGTCGGGAGCCGTCGCCGGGATCGCCGCCCTGCGGGAGACCAGCATCGTCTTCGCGGCGCTGATCGGCCTGGTGTTCTTCAAGGAACGCGTGGGTCCGATCCGGATCGTCGCCTCCACCGTGGTCGTGGCCGGGGTCCTCCTGCTGACCCTCTGAACCAGCCCGGGGCCGTCACTGACCAGTGGGCCCGCCCCAGCCCCGAGCGCGGTTCGGATCGGCCGTAGGCTGGCGCATGTGACTGGAATCTCACTTGCCCCCGAGGGTGACGAGGAGACCGCGATCCGCCGGATCTGGGGCGGGCTCGGGCTCCCCGGCCTCGTGGACGTGCACACGCACTTCATGCCCGACAACGTCCTGCGCAAGGTCCAGGCCTACTTCGACGCCCTCGGCGAGGGGGTCTGGCCCCTCAACCCCCATTACCGGGTGGCCGAGGACGAACGGGTCGCCCTCCTGCGCGGGTTCGGCGTCCTGGGCTTCACCGCGCTCTCCTACCCCCACCGACCGGCCATGGCCGCCTGGCTCAACGACTGGGCGGCCGACTTCGCCGACCGGCATCCCGACTCCCTGCGCAGCGCCACCTTCTTCGCCGAGCCCGAGGCGGCCGACTACGTGGCCGACGCGATCGGTTCCGGTGCCCGTGTCTTCAAGGCCCACCTCCAGGTCGGCGCCTACGACCCGCGCGACCCCCTGCTCTCCGGCGTCTGGGGCGCCCTCGCGGACTCCGGGACCCCCGTGGTCGTCCACTGCGGCTCCGGACCGACCCCCGGGAACTTCACCGGCCCCGGCCCCTTCGCGGAGGTCCTGCGCCAGCACCCGGCGCTGACCGCCGTGGTCGCCCACGCGGGCGCACCCGAGTACTCGGCGTTCCTGGACCTGGTCGAGGGGTACGAGGGCGTCCACCTGGACACCACCATGACGTTCACGCCGTTCACGGAGCGGCAGTCGCCCTTCCCACGGGAGGAACTGCCCCGCCTCCGGGAGTTCGGGCACCGCGTGCTGCTGGGTACCGACTTCCCGAACATCCCTTACCCCTATCTCGACCAGATCCGGAGCCTGGTCGAACTGGACCTGGGGGAGGACTGGCTACGCGGGGTCCTGCACGACAACGCCGCCGCACTGTTCGACCTCCCGACCCGCCCCGGCCGCACCCAGCCGGTCGCCGACACCAGGCAGCACCACACAGAGAGGGCACGATGGAACTCACCCTGACCCCCCTGGAGTTCGCCCGCCGGACCCGCAGACTGCACCCGCACCGCGAGGCGCTGGTCGACCGGGACCTCCGGCTCACCTACGAGCAGTTCTTCGACCGCTGCGACCGCTGGTCGTCCGCGCTCCAGGACATGGGCGTGGCCAAGGGCGACCGGGTCGCCTACATCGCACCCAACACACACGCGCAGCTGGAGTCGTTCTACGCGGTCCCGCAGCTGGGCGCGGTCCTGGTCCCGGTCAACTTCCGCCTGACCGCCGAGGACTTCGTCTACATCGTCAACCACTCCGGCGCCAAGGTGCTGTGCGTGCACTCCGACCAGCTCGAAGCGGTCGAGGGCGTGCGGGACCGCATGCCCGGGGTGGAGCGCTTCGTCGCCCTGGAGGGCGCCCGCGATGGGTGGGAGGACTACGAGGCCCTGGTGGCGGCGGCCTCTCCCGACTTCGCGCGCCCGGAGATCGCGGAGACCGACCTGCTCACGATCAACTACACCTCCGGCACGACCGCGCGCCCCAAGGGTGTGATGATCACCCACCGCAACGCGTACATGAACTCGGTGGGCACCCTGCTGCACCTGCGGATCGGGCTCGGCGAGAAGTACCTGTGGACACTGCCGATGTTCCACGCCAACGGTTGGACCTACACGTGGACGGTCACGGCCGCCGGGGGCACCCACGTGTGCCTGCCCGCCATGGACCCGGCGCGGGTGTTCGAACTCATCCGCACCGAGGAGGTGACCTGGCTGTGCGCGGCGCCCACGGTGTTGATCATGCTCTCCAACACCCCCGAGGCCGTGCGCGGCGCCGTCGCGCCGGGGGTGCACGTGGTCACGGCCGGGGCCTCGCCCGCCGCCGAGACCATCGAACGCCTGGAGGAGGACTTCGGCTGGACCGTCACACACGTGTACGGCCTGACGGAGACCACGCCCTTCATCACGGTCTGTGAACCACGTCCCGAGCACCGCGACCTGGACGTGCGCGAACGCGCTGCGGTCAAGGCCCGCCAGGGGGTCGAGCTGATCACCTCGGGTGAGCTGCGCGTGGTCGACGGGAACGGCGACGAGGTGCCCTGGGACGGGACGACCGTCGGCCAGATCACCGTGCGCGGCAACGTCGTGATGAAGGGCTACTACAACGATCCCGAGGCCACCGAACAGGCCATGGGCGACGGCTGGTTCCGCACCGGTGACGCCGCCGTCACCCACCCGGACGGCTACGTGGAGATCCAGGACCGGATCAAGGACGTGATCATCTCCGGTGGCGAGAACATCTCGTCCGTCGAGGTGGAGGGCGTGCTGCTCCGGCACCCGGCGGTGCTGGAGGTGGCGATCGTGGGGGTGCCGCACGATCGCTGGGGCGAGACTCCCCGTGCCTCCGTGGTGCTGCGCGAGGGTGCCTCGGCCACGGAAGAGGAGATCATGGCCTTCGCGCGTGAGCATCTCGCGCACTTCAAGGCGCCCACCCAGGTGGAGTTCGTGGAGCAGCTGCCCAAGACCGCCACCGGCAAGATCCAGAAGTTCGTGCTGCGCGGCGGCGCCTCCGCCGTCTCGCGCCAGTAGCAGCCGGGCCCCGCTCCGCCTGGCGGGCGGGGCCCGTCGGTCCTACCCGGGGTCCGGGCTGAGCAGCACGAACCCGGCGCCGAACGGGTCGGCGACCGCCGCCAGCCGTCCCACGCCCGCGGTGGAGTCCGGACCCATGTAGACGTGTCCGCCCGCCGCCGTGACCTCCGCGACGGCCGCGTCGCAGTCGGCGGCGTGGAAGACGGGATGCCAGTCGGCCGCGCCCCTGGTGGCGGTCAGGTTGTCGGCGTCGACCCCCATGATTCCGCCGAAGCTCCGGTCGTCGCCCAGGCCCGCCGGTCGGGTGATCGAGTACACGCCCGCGTCGCCGAGGTCGAAGGCGTCGAACTCCCACCCGAACAGGCCGCTGTAGAACTCCCTGGCGCCCTCAGCGGAGGGCGTCCACAGCTCGGCCCACATGAAGGTGTTCGGCTCGTCGGTCCGCTCCATGCCGGGCAGGGTTCCGGCTTCCCAGAGGCATACCGACCCGCCCTGTGGGTCGCCGACGACGGCCATCCGGCCCAGGCCCATGACGTCCATGGGCTCCACGTAGGGCGTGGCGCCCAGTTCCCGGGCGCGCTGGAAGGTCATGTCGAGGTCGGGGGTGTTGAAGTAGAGGGACCAGGTGACGGCCTGGTCGTCGGACATCTTCGGGCCGAGTCCGCCGATCAGGGCACCCTCGTGCCTGATCAACATGTAGCCGCCGGTGTCCGGGCCGGCCGACTCCGCGGTCCAACCGAACACCCGGCCGTAGAAGTCGACCGCCCGGTCCACGTCGGCGGTGGTCAGCTCGACCCAGCAGGGCGAACCGACCACATAGTCGGTGGTGATCATGCTGCCTCCCGTCGTGGCTCCCTCCCGAGTGTCCTCCAGGGCACTGACATAACGGGGATGATCAGGGCAAAGTCTCGACAACAGAACGATGGAGGGACCCAGGAATGTCCGTTCGCCTGCACCATGTGGGACCGGTGATCATCGACGTCGTCATGACCGTCGAACACCTGCCCGAGCCGGGTGGTGACACCTTCGCCAGCAGCGCCCGCACGGTACCCGGGGGCGGGTTCAACGTGATCGCCGCCGCCACGCGCGCCGGGATGGATGTGGTCTACGGGGGTGCCCACGGGAAGGGTCCCCATGGTGACCTGGTCCGGGCCGCGCTGCGCGACGCGGGGGTGGTGTGCGCGCACCCGCCCAGGCCCCGCGACACCGGTTTCTGCGTGGCACTGGTGGACTCCTCGGCGGAACGCACCTTCGTCACGCACCTGGGTGCCGAGACGGATCTGCCCTTGGCGGACCTGCGCGCCCTGCGCCCCGCGGAGGGCGACTTCGTCTACACGGTGGGGTACTCGCTGTTGCCCGGGCAGCGCGCCGACGAGCTGGTCACCTGGATCGGTGAGCTTCCGCAGGGGGTGAGGCTGGTGTTGGACCCGGCGCCGGTGGTGGGTGATGTTCCCACCGGGACTCTCGCGACGGTTCTGGCACGGACGGACGTGCTCAGCCTGAGTGCTGCCGAGGCGGTCACCGTTACCGGGACTGCTGATCTGCACGCCGCCGCCGCGATGCTGGTGAAACGTGTGGCACCCGACGGGGTGGTGGTGCTGCGCGACTCCGCCGAGGGTTGTCTGGTCGCCACGAGGGATGCTGAGCCCGTCCGGGTCCCGGGGTTCACCGTGGAGGCCGTGGACACCAACGGCGCGGGCGACGCGCACGTAGGTGTGTTCACAGCGGCCTTTGCCTCGGGTAGTTCGCCGTGGGAGGCCGCCCGCCGGGCCAACGCGGGGGCCGCCCTGGCTGTGACCCGGCCCGGCCCCGCCACCTCGCCCACCCGGGAGGAACTGGAGGGGTTTTTGAGTGCTCGGGCGTGAGGAAGACCCCGGCCACCATGGTCGGGGGCGTTCGCGTTCGGGCTACTGAGCGACGCGGAGGAGCGCGGACCATTCGAGGGAGGGGAAGGCCAGCGCACCGAGTTCCCTGTTCTGAGTGTCTCGGACGGCGGCACCGGTGGGCAGGTCAGCGACCTCGACACAGTTTTCGGTGCGGGCCCCGCTGTAGGAGGACTTGCGGAAGCGGGCGACTTCCACACAGTTGTTACGGTCGCTGTAGCTGGATTTGTGGAAGGCGAGTTCGTCGATGTGAGGGTGCATCTTGGGAACCTCCGCTGGGGGTGGGCAGTGACTCACTCATACACAGTCCTGCCCGCTTCCACACCCGTGCTCAGAGGAAAACGTCCCGAGACACTGTCCAGCTGTGGACAATGGCCGCCCGCCACTCCGGGGTGAAGTGGTCTTGGAACGAGTACACGTAGGCCCCCTGGTTTCACCTGGGGGCCTACGTTCTGCCTGAGGTCAGCTCTGTCGAACTCCCGCAACAAAGGCGCGCCACTCCGGGGAGGCGAACGCCAGGTGACCCTGCTGGCGATTCTTGGTGTCTCGGACGGCAGACAAGCCTGGCGCGTCAGCGACCTCAACGCAGTTCTGCTGCTGCGTGTAGGACGAAGTGCGCCAGGGGGCCTCAGCCGGGAACGAGTACATCGGCTCTTCCTATCGGGTGATCATCTCTGAGACACGGAACATCCGCTCGTCATCCAGCGCGGGTGGTGGAGAGCAAGGCCGACCACTCCGAGGACGGGAAGGACAGCGCCCCGAGGTCCCTGTTCTGGGTGTCGCGGACAGCGGCGCCGCTGGGGAGGTCAGCGACCTCCACGCAGTTGTCGGTGCGGCCCCCGCTGTAGGAGGACTTGCGGAAGCGGGCGACCTCGACGCAGTTGGCACTGTTGGCGCTGTAGCTGGACTTGAGGAAGGTGAGTTCGTCGATGTGAGGGTGCATCTTGGGGGCCTCCGCTGGGAGTGAGGGCACTGACTGACTCATGCACAGTCCTGCCCGCTTCAACGCCCTGTGTGCAGAGAAGAATGTCCCGAACTCCTGTCCAGCTGTGGACAGAGGAGCCTGCTTCCCGCCCGCAGGAGTGCGGGGTAGAATCTGGATTGGATGAATGCAGAGGGCCCCGACCATCACGGTCAGGGCCCTCATCCTTTGTACGGGCTACCGGTTGGTGCGCGCAGTGCTGAGTAGAGCGACCCACTCCTGGGACGCGAAGGCGAGGTGCCCGGCATCGCGATTCTGGGTGTCTCGCACCGCAGAGCCTCCCTGGAAGTCAGCGACCTCGACGCAGTCGCGGTTGGTGCTGGAGAAGCTCGACTTGCGGAAGTTGAGCTGAGTGGATGAATGCATGTCGGCTGCTTTCTACAGAGCGTCGTGGATCTTCTTCATGGTGCGGATCGACTCCGTGTGTGACTGGGCTGTGACCTGGAGATGATCGAACACGTGCCGGTACTCACCGACCTCCTCCGTCTCCTCTAGGAACAGCCCCTCTGTCCTCGATTCGAGGTAGACGATCGGTGCGTCCATCTCGTCGGGGAAATCCAAGACGACGAACGGTCCTGACACTCCGGGATGGAGCCCGGCAGTGAACGGAAGTACCTGGATAGTGACTCCGTTATCAGGGTTCTCCGCTGCGTCAATCAGATGCTTGATCTGCCCCGCAGCGACACCGTCCTCCGTAGGCATCCGGCGCAGAGCGGATTCATCGATCACAGCCCACACAGTCGGAGGCTGTTCACCTTCAAGGACGTCTTGCCGGGCCATGCGTGCTTCAACCTGGCGAGCGACTTCGTTAGACGGGCGGGCCAGGCTGGCACGCACGGAGGCTTCTGCGTAGCCCTCTGTCTGGAGCAGGCCCGGGATGACGACGGGCTGCCAGGTGGAGATGACAGAAGCCTCCTCCTCGAAGCCAACCAAGGAGTCGGTACCGAACACGTCCTTGAATTTGGTCCACCAACCACGCTCGCGGGACTGTCGCGCGAGGTCGATGGTGGCCTTCCGCGTGGCCGGGTCCTCGACTTCGTAGTAGTCCAACAGCTGTCTGATGTTGCCCAGATCAGGCCTGACCCACTTGTTCCCCTCCATGTGAGCCAGCCTGCCGCGCGACCACTCCAAGTCTGCGGTGACGGTCTCCAGCGTCGACCCCTTCTCGTGCCGGAGCTGGCGAAGCACGGCAGACAGACGTCGCCTACGCACCGTGGGGCTGATTCTCCTGCTCATGGGGCCTCCCTGGGGGTCATGTTGCCGATCGTATGGGGATCTTCTCAAACGGGCATCTTTCGGAATCCTGTGATCGGATTCCTGTGATCCTCTTGCAAATATTAGATTCCGAAGTTCATCATAGGAGTGCATTCATTCGAGCCGCCCTCATCCAGCGGCATCTCGTACCGGAGGTGTGCGCCTATGGCGCCCCGATCCCTGAATCTCTCCGCGCTGGCATGCATCTGCCTTCTCGCGTCCGAGGCGTTCCATCGCCGTCGTCCCAGGCAGGCCGCGCGTGTGCGTGCCTTCGCCGCCAACCCCCGCCGCACCACTTCTCGCCCGCGTAGCCCGCTCATCCCCTCGCCCAGGAGGCCGGTCGACGCCGTCCCTGTGGAGGTGCTGGGGGCCGTCCTGGCCGGGCTTCGGCGACTGGCGGTGAACCCGTGAGCGTGTTCTCCCTCGAACAGGGCCACCAGCGGGACTGGTTCCTCCCTCCCTGCGACCTGACCACCAACCCGTGGACCCTGATCGAGGGAGAGCAGTGATGTTGGACGTTGGCACCAGGGATCTGCTGGCCGTGGCGGAGGACGCCCTGACCACCCCCACCCACCTCACCCCCGCGCAGGTGGACGTGTGGCACAACCACACCCTGCGCAACCGCGTCCCCCTGGTCCTGGAAGCCCTGCGCATCGCTCGCGAGGAGAGCGACGCGGAGGTGGCGATGCAGCTGATCGACCAGGCCATCCACGATCACCCCGCACCCACGCGGGTTCCCGGCAACCGGCCCGTGGCGGGCACCCTCCCGAAGCCGAACAACCCTCACCCGGAGTCGCTGCCGGTTCCCGAACACGTGTTGTGCGCGCTCCTGTACCGGCACTGGGCGATGACCGTGGAAGGCGCACCCCCGCACGAGATCTACGTGGCCCGCCGCCCCCTCGGCTGGACCGGCGACGGCGACCCCTACGAACGCATCACCGCGCCCAACCGCACCGAACTGCTGCGGTTGCTCGCCCACCGCCACCTGGGAACCAACCCGCCCGAGCGACCGCCCGGCACCTAGTCGGTCCACGCCCTGTTCTGCGGAGTCCCCGCCGCACACCACGCAGCCCGGACCAGGGTCACCCGAACCGGTGGCCCACACCCCCGAGAAGAAGGAGACCACCCGTGTCGACCATCGCCCCCACCCGCCCGACGACCCCCCGCAGCCCCAGCCGACCCCCTCAGTCCACGCCTCAGCCGTCCACCGCCGCGATGTGCGGCGCCTGCAACGGGCAGGGCGGCACGATGGTCACGAACGACGGCCAGACCCCGGGCAAGAGCATGGGGCGCTGGGTCCCCTGCCAGCCCTGCAAGGGGACGGGAAAGATCTGATGGGGCAGAACGACACCATGAAGTACACCCCTTCGGCCCTCGCCGCCCGACTCCCGAACGGCACCCCCGACCACATCCGCCGGTTGTTCGCGGCCGTCCCCCGACACCGGTTCCTCACCGACGTCATGTGGGGTCCGGGCTTCACCCGCTATGACCGCACCTCGGACCCCGAGGCGTGGACGCGCGCGGTGTACACGGACCAGGCGCTCACCACCCAGCTCGACGACGGCCACGAGGGCGGCAGGCTCATGCCCTCCTCGTCCTCCTCCGCCCCCACCGTGATGGCGCGAATGCTTGCCGCCGCCGACCTCGCCCCCACCCACCGGGTCCTGGAGGTGGGCACCGGCACCGGGTACAACGCCGCCCTCCTCTGCCAGATGTTGGGATCCAGCCAGGTCACCACCGTCGAGATCGACGCGACCGTGGCCGAGACCGCCCGCTCCGCGCTCTTCACCCACGGGGTTCACCCGACCGTGCTCACCGGTGACGGCGAGGAGGCGGCCGGGGACCTCCTCGGGTACGACCGGGTGATCGCCACCTGCTCCGTGTCGCGGGTGCCGTCCGTCTGGCTGCACCGGATGCGGGGAAGGGGGCGGATCGTCACGCCGTGGGCGCCCTCCCCCGGGGCCCCGAACGGTGCCCTCGCCGTCCTGGACACCACCGCCACCACGGCCGAGGGGCGGTTCGAAGGAGGGCTGGCCTTCATGTGGGCGCGCGGTCAGCGAGACCCAGGAGGGACGCCGCCCCCGCATCAGGGGGTCGAGGCCCAGAGCACCGAACGGGTCCAGGGCGACCCCCGCGTTCCGTGGCTCGACGGCGAGGAGGCACTGCTGTTGTCACTCCTGATGCCCCACTGGGCCTTCGGGATGGGCATGGAGGAAGGGGGCACGGACCCCTACGTGTGGGTGACCTCGACCTCCGCCGACCCCGGGTGGGCCCGGCTGCACGCGGACGGTCGCGTGGAACAGGGCGGCGGTAGGCGTCTGGTCGACGAGGCGGCCGGGGCCTGGGACGTGTGGCAACGCTGGGATCGGCCAGCCGTGGCGGACTTCGGTCTGACCGTCGACCTGGAGAAGGGACTCCAGACCGTGTGGGTCCACGGACCCCAACATGCCCTGTGGAGTACGCCCAGGTAGTGAGAGAGGGCCCCACAGCCTGTGGGGTCCCATGAAAAAGCTCTGGCGGGTGCAGCAACACCCCCAGAGCAGGCCGACAACAACCACACCTTGCAGAGAAGAGATTGCCGACATGGCTATTGTGCCGCACACCCCTGCCCTCAACCACACGATCACCCCACTCGACAGCGGGCCTCGGTGGGAGTGCCGCCTCTACCCCGGACAGCTGTCCCAGACCCGCCAGGTCCGCTCGGACCTGGCCGCAGACCTCAACGGGCTGACCGGCCTGACCGGTATCGGAGCCGAGGCCTGTGAGGACATGGTGTTGTGCGCTAGCGAGATGTTCGCCAACGCCTGCGACCACTCCCGTTCCGGACAGGACCCCGAAGGGTGTGTGGTCCGGACCCTGGACACGCCCCGCCCGGGAACGGTCCGGATCTCGATCATCGACGACGGCACCCGCACCGACACCACAGACTCGTCCCCGAAGGTTCCGCGCAGGCGCACCAGGCAAGAGTGGGAGCGGGCTGAACGCGGCCGGGGGCTGCTGCTGCTCGACCACCTCGCCACCCGATGGGGAACCCGCCCGGTGCTGGACTTCCCCTTCTGCGCAGGGTTGGGCACCGTCATCTGGGCCGAGTTCACCCACCCCGCACTGACCTGCGCTGGCGACTCCCGCGGCGGAGGTGCCCGATGACCGGCCACCAGCTCAGCGCACAGGTGCGATCGGTGCTGACCTCACCCCGAGGCCACCGCTTCCACCGCCCAACCACCAGCACCCACCAGCCCAGGCCCACCCCACCTCGGGCCACCCCTCCCCGGACCGTCCCGACCCCGGCATCAGAGTCGCCCCGGACCACCTCTCCCCGGGCCGTCCCACCTCCGGCGTCGGAGTCGCCTTGGGACGAGACCCCCCAGGCCCGGCAGGAACGCCTGCTGCGCCAGATGAGCGACAACCCCCGCGTGGCCTACATGCTTCAACACGGACCCCTCCCGCACTGGGTCAAAGTGGCCCGCCAACAACGCGAACAGAAGGCCCAAGAGGCCCAAAGGGCAGCCGACGCCGCACAGGCCGAACCAGAACCCGACCTCCCCCGGGGCCGCCACCGAGCACCCCGCCGATGGTGGGGATGGCCCGCCACCGCCATCAGCTCCACCCTCCTCCTGGGCCTGACCACCCTGGAAACCCTCGGCCGAACCCTCACCCACGAGATCGGCATCCCAACCTGAACCAACAAAAGCCGGGGCCCGGCACCCGCCGGGCCCCCCGACCACCCCGCTCACGCCAGGAACATAGGCCCATGTGGGCGAGCGTGGTCGCGACCTCGGCTCTCCATCCCTGCATGCGAGGGGAGCAGCGGTTCGGGACTGGGGATTCGCCCCCCAAAACCAGCCCCGCGTGCGCGAGGAGCAGGCCTCCCGAGGCGGAGGTCCCTGGTGGCTGTCCGTCCGTCACAAACCGAGCTCCCTGGCCACATCCTCGGCGGACACGACCTCGGCATCGCCTGACCGGATCTCCTCCAGCCTCTGGCGCGCGACCTGGGCATCCCGCTGGTCGAGCAGCTCCTCACAGCACAACGCCTTGACCAGTAATCTCTCCATCACTGACCGGCACCTTCCACAAGGTCCAGCACTCGACGCAGGTTCTCCTCGGGCGAGTTGGCCGCCGAGTCCAGCAACAGGTGCGATTCCTCCCACGGCTCCCAGAGCTTCTTCATGTGCTGGACGTGCTCCCACGAGACCGTGTCAGGCCAACAGGGGATGCCCCTGGACCTGTCTTCCACTCGGCTCCGCTGCGCTTTTTCATCCGAGCAGACGCACTCCACCCCGACGAACCTCCCACCCATGCGTTCGGTGATCGACCGCCACTGAATCCGCTGAGCTCTGGTGTGCCCTGTCGCGTCGATGATCGCGCTCATACCCAGGCTCAGCTGACGTGCCACAGCGGAGGTCATCATCAGCTCAGCCATCGGAGCCCTGTTGTCAGGACGCAGGACCCCGAACCCCACCACCGCGCCAAGCTGCCAGTCCATGGAGAACACCGGCGCGTTCAGCACACGGCCCAGCCTCTCGGCCACCGTGCTCTTGCCGGTGCCGGGAACACCGGCGACGAGCACCACTACCGGACGGCCGGAGTCCCCGGTGGACGGCGGCGGCGTGAGCCTCTCGTACTGGGCCAAGGCCCAGTCGGCGCGCAGGAGCTGGAACTTCTCACGTGCCGTCGCCAGGCCTCGCCCCGTGTCGGTGTCGCTCAGGGCGCGTAACCACCCCAGCGGCAGGTACTCGCACCGCACGGTGACGTCGCCGTAGAGTTCCGCTTCCCGGCCCGCCCGCTCCAGCAGCACCGTTCGGTCGATCGAGGTCGGACTCGTGGGGAGGTCGATCCCGGAGACCAGCTCCGCGACCATTCCGGTGGGCTCCGTCCTCAATCTGGTCCAGAGGTGTTCCACCAACACCGAGCGGTCGCTTCCGGTCACCTCGTCGAGTACCCGCTCAGCCGTCTGATCCAGGGGAAGATCGATCACAGCGTTCCCACTCCGTTCTTCGTCACCGGAGTCATCCCCGCGTGCACGGGAAACAGAGCCTTGATGCGTGTCGGGTAATGCGATCTCGGGGAGACTCCCCTCTCGACTCCGGGGGCGCGCCGGCGCTCACACCACCTCGCCCCGGGGCCTCCCAGGCCGTGTCTCAGGTAGCGGGTGAGCCTTGGACGGACAGTTCGACGGCCAGTTCCATGCAGCGTTGGCGGGCTGGGGAGAAGTCGTAGGGCATCTTGCCGAGAGCTTCGAACGCGCTCATGGATCCTGCCTCCCGCCTGCCAGTGCTGAGGTGGGCCCCGTCCTCGCCGTCATCGGCGGGAGGGTGCAAAGTGTCCCAGGCTTCGAAGAGGGCATCGTCGTCCTTGTCCAGGCCGGACTCCTCGATGACGGCGTTCAGGGCGCTTTCGAAGATGTGCCGTTCGGCGGCCACTTGGGCCACTCGTGGATCGTCGACGGCGACGCTGTCGTCGAGTGCCTCCTCGGCGGCATCGATGCGGTCGGAGTCCTCCCGCAGAGGGGGATGCGTGGCCAGGGCGATGAAGCGGGTGGCCTGGACGGCCGCGCCGAGCGGGCCGAGAATCCGCTCAGTGACCAGCAGAGTGTCCAGGTCCGCCTGACGCAGGGAGCCCTCGGGCAGGCTCCTGAGGCGTTCGGTGACGAAGTCGGAGAGCAGACCCATCCGGCTGCCTTCGGTGCGCATCCGCTGCACGGCGGTCCGTTGCCGCCGCAGTTCTGTTTCCTGCTCGGCGAGGGTTTCCTCCAACCGCTCCAGGGTGCCCCCGATACCGTCTCCGCTGTCGGCGCTGACGGGATTCGTGCCGGTGTTGAAGGCGTCACGGATGTCGTCCAGGGCGATTCCGGCGTCGGCCATCCTGCGAATCCACAGCAGGCGGATCATGTCCTCGTGCCCGTACCGGCGGCGGCCATCGCCGCCCCGTTCAGGCTCGGGGAGCAGACCGATCTCGTGGTAGTGGCGAATCGCCCGTGGCGTAGTGCCGACGAAGGCCGCCGCGTCACCGATCTTGACCTGACGGGGTGGCACGAGAGACACCTGCATGGGCGGGGACCTTCCTCAAGGGGTCGGGACGTGAGTCCACTGGACCACATGCCGCTACGGAAGGTGCAACCCCTACGTACCGCCCCGCGCCCATGCCCCGCGCCCTTCACCTGATGCCGTCGCCTCGCACCGAACCGCGAGTTCACCGAACCGGGTCGTCACAGCCCGGAGCTGCTGGGGACGGCTGATCCCGCCGACCGCGTGCCGGGCCCTGCGGGCCTCGCGGTTGAGGACGGGCGGACGGCGACAGCGGCAGTGTCCTGCGGCCGCGGACCTGATCGACCGGTTCAGGAAGCGTGTACCTCATGCCAAGTCTGCGCAGGTAGGCGCGATTCGCTCAGAGGTTCCGGTGGACCTCACGACGACCACGCCTTCGTCGAGCATGCTCCTGCCGTGGGACTCATACCGTGACCAGGTGCACGTCGTCCGTGCCGATCGCGTCCACGTAGGCCGCGATGTCCCCCGGGTCGCTGGTGAACACCACGGCGCTACGGTGCTTCACGGCGGTCCAGGCGACGAGGGCGTCCACGGCGTCCGGGCGCTTCTTCGCGGGGAGGGCCGCCACACCCAGAACCGCGCCGATACGCCGCCAGTCGGTGATGTCCGGAGCCGCCGCACACGCGATGCACTCCGGCTGCCCAGCGCCCGTGGGCCGCAGAGCAGAGGGAGATGACCGGGCTTGGGGAACCGTGCACTCCTTCAGGACCGCGCTCATAGCGTGCACGGTCGCCGGATCCGGACGCCATGCCTGGGCCAGGACTGGGCCGGGGACCACGGGCCGGTGCGCGGAGCGTAGGAGCCCCCGATGCATCTGAACTGCCTTGGCCTTGCGCGCCGCCAAGGCAATGAGCATTCCCGTGTCGTAGACCGGAACGCGAGCGCTCACGCCACCTCGCCCCTGCTTCGAGTCTGGGTCTCCCCGACGCCATAGACCAGGTTCATCGCCTCGTCGACCTCACGGCGCTCATCCGCGCTCAGAGAGTCTTCGCCAACCTCGTCGACGGGCCCGTGGGCCTCGGCCCGCCCTTCGGCTTCGGAGATCAGCGCGTCGATGCCCTCGAACTCCGCCTCTGCGGCCTCAGCCTCGGCCATCTGGCGGATCGCCGCGTTGACCAGGTAGGACGACACGTCCATACCCGCACGGTCGGCGTGGGACCGGACGCGTTCCGCTTCATCCGGATCGAGGCTGATACTGATGCGAACCTTCGCCATACCACGATCGTAATACGAGTATTACGCCATGTCCAGTGAGCACCGTCGGAGTAGGACTCACCTGCCCCACCCCTGACCCTCCTAGTGCTTGAAGTGGACGAACAGTCTTCCGAAGTTCTTCGAGTCCTTCTCGACGCGGTGGTAGCGGGCCTTGACGTCCTTGCGGTCGAGGAAGCGCAAGACCCGCTTCTTCAACTGCCCCGAGCCCTTGCCCGGGATGATCTCGATGGTCTTGGCGCGCTTCCGTTCGGCCTCGTCCATGATGTCGTTCAGGGCCTTGTCGATACTGGTGCCCTTGTTGAAGATGTCGTGCAGGTCGAGCTTGAGTCGCATCCTCTTCCCTTCCTCGATGGCCCGGATGATACGCGCAGGGACCACGCCAGACCCAGGAGGGTGAGGGCCGCCAGTGCGCCTGCTGCGGTGAGAGTGAGGGCGTCGGGAGCGACCACGGACTGGCCCCGGAGGGCCTGCCAGACGGCCAGCACCATGAGACCCGCGTAGGCGGCGCCCGCCACGGAGACCAGCCGGAGGCGGGTGCCGTCGTCGTTCAGACGGGGATGGCGGGTGCCGAGGGCGATCAGGAGCAGCGCCAGCAGGACCATCACCTGGAGCCCGTGGATCCCCACGAAGTGACCGACCCTGAGATCGCCGCCGACGGTGCTCCAGCCGAGGACGGGCAGACCGGGACCGCCGTCGGGCAGCCCCACCGTGTGGGCTCCGATCACGTCGGAGGCTCCGGTGGCCTGTTCCGGGGTGGGGCCCGTCATGAGCGGGCCCACCGCCATGCCGAGGAGGGCGATGCCCATGCCGATCCGGATCGCCCAGGTGGTGCTGCGCTCCCGCACCCGCTGGATCATGAGGATCACCGCGAGGGCGAAGGTGGCGAACCACAGGACCATGATCAGGACGCCCATCACCGTGTAGAGCGTGGCGTCGAGCGGGGTGGCGTTGTTGAAGTGGCTCATCCGCCCGCGCCCCGCCTGCGTGACGAGCAGGACCATCTCCCCCGCGGTCATGGCGGCGACCACGGTGCCGAGCCACCAGGCGGTCCGCCTGCCTCGGGTGAGCAGGGACAGCAGCCAGGCGAGGGTGACGTCGTGGACGATCATCGACAGTGCGAACTTCGCCGGTTTGAGCCAGGCCGGGTCGCCGTTGACGAGACGGTCGTCCACGATGAGGCCGACGACGCTGACGAG
The DNA here is from genome assembly GCF_018070675.1 of Nocardiopsis sp. B62. Taxonomy (NCBI): domain Bacteria; kingdom Bacillati; phylum Actinomycetota; class Actinomycetes; order Streptosporangiales; family Nocardiopsidaceae; genus Nocardiopsis; species Nocardiopsis sp. B62. Next base: position 27,984 of record NZ_JAGPXK010000032.1, read on the forward strand.
GAGGATGACGACGAAGAGGTACGTGGCCAGCATGAGGGGCCGGTGCCAGGGAGTGAACATGGGGGACTCCTTAAGCGGATAGCTCCACTATCCATTACAGATACTCCTACTATCCATAAGAGGCCGCGCGGACGCAAGGGCGTTCGCGCTCGAAGGGACGGCATGCGCATCTCGGAACTGAGCCGGAGCTCGGGGGTCCCCGTACCGAGCATCAAGTTCTACCTACGGGAGGGCCTCCTTCACCGTGGCGAGCTCACCAGCCCCAACCAGGCCCGATACGACGAGAGCCACCTCAACCGGCTCCGCCTGGTCAGCGCCCTCACCGAGGTCGGCGGGCTCTCCGTGGCCGGTGCACGGGACGTGCTCGCGGTGATCGACGCCGAGGAACCCAACCTGGACGACCTCATGGGCGTCACCCTCAAGGCCGTGGACCCCAAGGGCGACGCCGAACCGTCCGAGGACGCGCTCGCGGAGGTGGACTCCCTCGCCGACCGGCACGGCTGGTATGTCCACCCGGACTCGCCGCTGCGCGAGGAGGTGGCCCGGGTGATCTCCGCCCTGCGGGACTCCGGGATCGACCTGGGACAGGAGTGGGTCGACGGCTACGCGCGCGCCGCCGACGACGTGGCCCGGCGGGACCACGAGGTCCTCGGCGAACTGGACGGCCTGGACGAGGTGCTCAGGACCGTCGTGGTCGGCACCGTCCTGGGCGAACGACTCCTGGCGGCGCTGCGACGCATGGCGCAGGCCAGCGAGGCCCATCACCGCTACGGCGTGTGACCCGGGTCTACAGCTGGAGCGCGAAGCACATCCTGTCGTGGCCCGGGCCGTCGTAGTCCTTGAACGGTCCGGTCACGGTGAATCCGATCGCCCGGTGGAAGGTGATCGAGCGCTCGTTGGACGGTGAGGTGACCGCGCGTACCAGGGAACGCCCGTCGGCACGGGCGGCGTCGGCGAACAGGCTGTACATCTCCCTTCCCAGCCCCGAACGCCGATGCCTCGGCGCCACCCCGGTGAAGTGCACGTAGGCCTCCTCCGGCCGGTCCGGGCTCCGAAACCCCACCAGGAAGCCCGCGATCTCCTCGTCGTCCTCGACGGCCAGGGACGTCCCTCCGAAGTGGTCGAGGAACAGACGGGGCAGGATGTGCGCGACCGGCCTCCCCCACCAGTCGTCGCACACGGCGATGATCCGCCCGTGGTCGTCGGGCACCGCGTTCCGAACCGTGACCCCGCCGGGTCCACGGCTCTCGAACTCACCGCTCCATGCGTTCATCGAAGGCTTCCTCCAAGGGTTCGGGTACCCCGGGACCGCGGTCCTACGCCGCCCGGGCCGGAGGGCCTGACCGCGAGCTGGAGGGACTCGTCAGAGCGTTCGGTGTCGTCAGCGGCTGATGCCGTCGAGTTCAGTGACGTCCTGGGCTGACAGCGGGAGCGCGGCACCGGTGATGTTCTCGCGCAGGTGCGCGACCTTGGAGGTGCCGGGGATGAGGAGGATGTTCTCCGAGCGCCGCAGCAGCCATGCGAGGGCGACGGCCATCGGCGTGGAATCCAGTCGCGCGGCCACGTTCGACAGGGCGTCTGCTTGAAGAGGTGTGAACCCTCCCAGAGGGAAGAACGGAACGTAGGCGATCCCGTCGGCGGCGAGTTCGTCGATCAGCGAGTCGTCCCGACGGTTGGCGAGGTTGTACATGTTCTGCACGCACACGATCGGGGCGGCCTCGCGGGCTTCGGCGACCTGCTCCGCGGTGACGTTGCTGACCCCGAGCCGACGAATCAGTCCCTGCTGTTGGAGCTCGACGAGGGTCTCCATGGCTTCGGTGACAGAACCGGGCTGCGGCCCGGTGGCGTCCCCCATGCGCATGTTGACCAGGTCGAGGGTCTCCATGCCGAGGGATTCGAGGTTCTCCCGGACCTGCTGGCGCAGGTCCTCAGGGGCCCGGGCGATGGGCCAGCCGCCGTCGGCGTCGCGGGTCGCTCCGACCTTGGTCGCGATCAGCACCGACTCCCCGTAAGGGTGCAGGGCCTCACGGATCAGCTGGTTGGTGACGCGCGGGCCGTAGGCGTAGCTGGTGTCGATGTGGGTGATGCCCTGTTCGACAGCCTCACGCAGCACCGCGATCGCACCGTCGTGGTCGGCGGGAGGCCCCATCACCCAGGGGCCCACGAGCTGCATGGCCCCGTACCCGAAGCGGGTGACGGTGCGGCCGCCGAGGTTCCAGGTGCCGCCGGGCGGCGTGGTCGGGGTTGTGGTCATCTCGTCGTGCCTTCCTAGCGTGCGGGTGGGGGTGGTTCCCCACCCCCACGTGCACCAGTATTGGAGAGCAACTCTCTTGTAGGAAGTACGCACTTGGAAGTGCGTTACCTCCCCGCGTGAAAGGTGATCGTCGTGGCGACAACGACCGCAGCCGAGAGCCGGGAACAGCACAGGAACGCCTACAACGCGTTCTTCGCTCTGTGTCCGAGCCGCCAGCTCCTGGACCGGCTCTCGGGCAAGTGGGTCGTACTGATCCTGTGCGCCCTCGGCGGTGACGGCCCGGGCAGTTCGGGAGAGCCCACGTCCCTTCGGTACTCGGAGCTGTCCCGCCGGATCGCGGGGGTCAGCCAGAAGATGCTCACCCAGACCCTCCGATCCTTGGAACGGGACGGGTTCGTCACTCGCACCGTCACCCCGACCGTCCCGGTGACGGTCGACTATGCGCTGACCGACCTCGGCCACTCGCTCCACCAGACCACCCGCCAGCTCAGGACCTGGGCACAGGAACACATGGATACCGTCCAGGCCAACCGCGACCGCTACGACAGGCACGACTGACACCCGCACAGCCACTGCTCGGTTCCCGTACCCGACGGCGAGACACGGAAAGCCACTGGGACCATCCGTCCCGCGCCGGGATCATCGAAGTCGTGAACGACAAGGAGATCCGTCGCGCGTCCAGGTTCCTGGTCCTGCGCCACGATCGCGGCCGGGTCGGCCTCGACCTCGACCCCCAGGGCTGGTCAGGGTCGAGGCCCTGCTCTCGGGCTGCCGCCGCGCCGGGTTCGGCCTGATCTACGAGGAACTGCGGGAGATCGTCGGACCGACGGCAAGAAGCGCTTCGCCCTCAGCCCCGACGGACTGCGCATCCGCGCCCAGCAGGGGCACGCGGTGGACGCGGACCTCTCCCTGGAGGCGGCGCCCCCACCGGAACTGCTCTTCCACGGAACCGTCGGGCGGTTCCTGCCCGCGATCCACCGTGAGGGGCTGCTCCCGATGAACCGCCACCACGCGCACCTGTCGGCGGACCGGGAGACCGCCCGCGGGGGTCGGCGCGCGCCGGGGTTCGCCGGTCGTGCTCACCGTGGACGCGGCCCGCATGTACGCCGACGGCCACCGGTTCGGGGTCAGCGGGAACGGGGTGCGGCCGACCGACTCCGTCCCGCCCGCGTGCCTGCTCGCCTGACGCGGGGTACCGCTACCCCGGTTTGACCGCCGAGAAGATCGCCGTCCCGGGGATCATCCGGCCGCGTACCGGCCCCCAGCCGCCCCACACCTGGTCGTTCCCCTCGGGCCACTCCGGCTCGACCATGTCCCGGAACTCCAGCCCGGCCGCCACGATCCCCCGCAACCAGTCGCCCACGGTGTGGTGGTGTTCCACGTAGACCGCCCGGCCCTCGTCGTCCTCCTCCACGTAGGCGCGGCGGTCGAAGTAGCTCTGCCGCACGGTCAACCCCTGCTCGGTGGGGTCGTCCGGGAAGCACCAACGGATCGGGTGCGTCACCGAGAACACGAACCGCCCGCCGGGCCTGAGCACCCGCCCGGCCTCGGCCAGGGCCGTCTCGGCGGCGGGCACGAACGGAAAGGCTCCGAACGAGGAGAAGACGACGTCGAAGGAGCCCGTGGCGAACGGCATCCGCTGCGCGTCGGCCTGCACCGCGGGCAGCCGGTGCCCGGTCTGCTCGTCGATCCTCCGGGAGTGCTGGAGCTGCCGCCGGGCCAGGTCGAACCCCACGACCTCCCGCACCCCACGGGACCGCAGCCACCGGCCGCACTGCCCGGCACCGCAGCCGACCTCCAGGACCCGCTTGCCGTCCAGGTCGCCCAGCAGCCGCACGTCGGCCTCGTCCACGCCCTCGGGCGACCAGACGAACCCCACGTCACGGAGGAATTCGCCGTGCTCGGCCTGGTAGGCGTCAGCGGCACCGTCCCACCACAGCCGACCGGCGCGGGCGCTCTCGTCGCCCGCCACGGCACGCCGCTCCACCCAACCGGGAGCCGGGTAGTCCATCTGATCGTCCACGTTGCTCCTCGGGCTGCTGACGCGGCTCAGGTCCGGGTCGGCCGAGCGCTCTGCGCGGGCTCGGCCGGGCCACCGGATCCCTCCGGTTCCTGGGCACTTCCGTCACCAGTGTCCCCGCTCCCGGCACCGTTCTCCTCGGCCTCACGGGCGTCGCGCAGCTCACGACGGATCAGGACGACCCAGCCCACCACGGCGACGACGCTGAACACCCACCACTGGAAGGCGTAGGAGGCACTCATGCCGGTGTTCTCCTCGCGCAGGGCGATCCGCTCGGGCGCCTCCTCCGGCACGGGGTCCTGGGCGGTGAGCTCCACGTACCCGCCGTAGATCGGGTACGGCAGCTCCTCGGCCAGCCGGTCCATGTCCACGAACATGATCTGGCCCTCGGGCATACCGTCGCGCTCGCGCAGTCCGGTGTTCTCCTCGGTCTCCCCGAACTGGAGGCGCCCGGTCACCTGAACCTCGCCCTCGGGGACCGAGGGAGCGTCGGGGGTGTCCTGGGCGTTCTCGCCGCGCTCGATCCACCCCCGGTTGACCAGGACGGCCGTACCGTCCCCGGTGACCAGCGGGGTGAGCACGTGGAAGCCCACCCCCTGGGAGCCGTCCCGGTTGCGGAGCAGGATCTCGTTCTCCTGGTCCCAGGTGCCGGTGGCCTCGACAGTGCGCCAGCGGTCCGAGGGCGCGACGTCCTCGCCCACGGAGGAGAGTTGGTCCACGGCCACGGGTTCGGCGGCGACGTTGTCCCGTTGGAGGTTGACCGCCGCGCTGCGCTGCTCGGCGCGGTCCAGCTGCCAGAACCCCAGCCAGACGAAGGCGGGCACCAGGACCACGACCAGCGCGTGGAAGGCCAGCATGCGTGAGGAGAACAGGACTTTGAGCACGTCTTCGAGGTTATGAGACGTTCCCGGCCGCCCCGCACCGACCCCACACACGCGGACGGGGCCGCCGGTCTCCCGGCGACCCCGTGGGTCGGGCGCGTCGCGTCCGCGCTCCTGGCCCGGTGCTCCGGGCGGGCCGACTACTCGTCGTCGGCGGTGGCGGCCCTGCGCTTGCGGGCGAAGTACAGGCCGGCGCCACCAGCGCCGATCGCGGCCACGGCGGCGGCCACCAGACCGCCCAAGGCGCCACCGGTCACCGCCAGCTCCTCACCGGCCTCCTGCGGGGGAGCGGGCTTCTCGTCGGTCTCCTCGTTCTTCTCCGGAACCTTGGGCTTCTCAGACTCCTCGGGGGTCTTCGGCTCCTCGGGCTTCTCGGACTCCTCCGGGGTCTTCGGCTCCTCGGGCTTCTCGGACTCCTCCGGGGTCTTCGGCTCCTCGGGCTTCTCCGAGATGGTCTCCACGCAGGAGGCCTCGGCGATGCCGAGCACGGACACCGCGTTGCCGCAGATGTCGACGGCCGCGTTGACCGGCACCGAGACCTGGTTGCCGCTGGCCACACCGCCGGCGCCGCTCGTGGCGGCGGAGGGAGCGCCCTCGTTGTCCGGGGAGGCGTGGATGATGTTGATGATCGTGGTGCACTGCGCGCTGGAGGCGCCCAGGACGGCGATGGAGTTGCCGCAGATCTCGATGGCGGTGTCCACCGGGACGGAGATCTGGTTTCCGCTGGCCACGCCACCCGAACCGTCGGTCGTCAGGGTGGAGGGAGCGTCCTCGGCCTCCTTCTCCAGGACCTCGACCACCTCCTTGCACTCGGCCTCGGAGATCCCGGCCACGGCCACGGAGTTGCCGCAGGCGTTCAGGGCGGCGTCCACCGGGACGACGATCTGGTTTCCGCTGGCCACGCCACCCGAACCGTCGGTGCTGGCGCCCTGCCCGCTGTTCTCGTAGAGGACCTCGGAGACCTTGGTGCACGTGGCCTTGGAGATGCCGAGGACGGCCAGGGAGTTACCGCACAGGTTGGCCTCGACGTCGACGGGGACGACGATCTGGTTTCCGCTGGCCACACCGCCGGAGCCGTCGGTCTGGACGTCGGCGAACGCGGCGCTGAAGGGCGCCAGGACCAGCCCCGCGGTCAGTGCGGTGGCGAAGGTGTAACGGAACGTGTTTCGCATGGTGCGGCTTGGACCCTTTCACGATGTGCTGCCAGGGATGCGCCGAGAGGCGCGAGCCGTGAGCCCGAGACCGGCGACCGTCGATGCGGTCGCCCCGGGTCACACGGCGAGCGGACCCGTCCACGAAGACGTCGGGACGGCGGGGTGGCCCGCTTGCTCAAGACATGGGTGTCGGCCCGGTTATCGCGGAGTTCTTTCCGACCCGGAACTGCCAACGGACCGAAACGTTAGCAGCCTGGGAGTCCGCGCAGGCCTATTCCGGAAATGTTGACGCGAATCATGAACACCCTACGCCCATAGGATATTACGTAGAGTCATTCTTCCTGTTCAGGCGGGTTCGTTTCAACTCACTGAGCGCCGAATTCGCGACAACTAAAGCCACTGGACACCCAGGGGCCCCGTCAACGGCGCTCAACAAATAGAAACTAACCGACTTCGTAGATTCGTTTCGGGACAGCCACCCAGCGCCTCATACCCTGCGCACACAATTAAGCGGATCGCACTTTATGCCCGAATAGTCCCCCCTTTTCGCGACCCTCCCCGGGCCCACACGCACACACCGGCGCCGCCGAGTCCCGCCACCCGCCCACGGCGACGCGCCACGAACCACGGGAGACCCAAAAACGCTGGTCAGAGCGGCTTAACCTGGCGCGAAGCACCGCCTCACCACACACACCAACGGCACCGCACGTCCAAGAGCAATCACCCTCCGACATGAGACAAGAACGAGGAGTAGTCAGTCGGCGCGGGTCAGGACCCGCCGCGAGCACCGCCCACACACAGGGCCAACCGGAGCCAGCCGGGTCGCGTCCTACCGGAAGGACATGCACTCTGCGCTCCCTCACTGGAGCACGCATGAACCCAGAACACCCGCGCCCACGTTTGGGCAGGTCGATCGCGGCCGGGACCGCCACGCTCGCCCTCACTCTCGTCGCCTCCTGCTCCTCGGCGGGCGACCACGGCGAACTCGGCGTGGGGACCCTCGTCCCCGGCTCCGAGGGACCCGCGCAACCCCGGCCCTCCGCGGGGCCGGTTCCGAACCCGGCCCCGGAACCCAAGCCGGAGCCGGACCCGGAACCCCTCACCGTCGCCTTCGGCGGTGACGTGATGTTCGAGGGACTGCTCCGCTCCCGCCTGGACGATCCGGCCACCGCGCTGGACCCGATCTCCACACGCCTGTCCGCCGCCGACCTCGCCATGGTCAACCTGGAGACCGCCGTCACCGAGGGCGGCACCCCCGTACCGGGCAAGGACTTCGTCTTCCGCGCGCCCGCCAGCTCGCTGGAGGCCCTGGACGCGGCCGGTGTCGACGTGGCCACCGTCGCCAACAACCACGGCATGGACTACGGCGAGCCGGGCCTGCTCGACACCCTCGACAACGGGGACGCCTCCCCCGTCACTCTCGTGGGCGCGGGCCGGGACGCGGACGAGGCCTACACGCCGCACGTGGCCGAGGTCAACGGCCAGAGCATCGCCCTGTTCGGTGCCACCGACGTGATCGACGACCACCTCATCCCCGAGTGGACCGCGGGCGAGGGCAAACCCGGCCTGGCCTCCACCAAGGGCGAGATGCGCGCACGCATGGTCAGCGCGGTCTCCGAGGCCGCCGCCGAGCACGACAACGTCGTGGTCTTCCTCCACTGGGGGCTGGAGGGCGCGCACTGCCCGCTCCCGCACGCCCCGCAGCTGGCGGACGAACTGTCCGAGGCGGGCGCCGCCGCCGTGGTCGGCGGCCACGCGCACGTGCTCTCCCCCGGCGGCTACCAGCGCGGCGCCTACGTCCACTACGGCCTGAGCAACTTCGTGTTCTACAACTTCAGCGGCGCCACGGCCGAGACCGGGGTGCTGACCCTCACCTTCGACCAAGGCGACGTCACGGAGGCCGACTGGGCCCCCGCCCGGATCCAGGGCGGCGTCCCGGTTCCCCACGAGGGGGAGAGCGCGGACCGGGCCCACCGGTCCTGGGTGGACATGCGCGCCCAGTGCGAGCTGCCGCTGTCCGACTCCCCCGCCTGACCGGACCACGGACGCACGGACCGGACCCTCCCGGGGGGCTGGGGACCGCCCCGGCTCCTCGGGTCAGCTCACGTGCACCACGGGCCGACGGTCGGCGTCCAACTCGTTCTCCCGCAGGATCTCCCGGGTGAAACCGGCGGTACCCCCCGCGCCCAACACCAGGAACCGGAAGAACGCGCGCACCGGTGAGACCTCGGACCAGGCGAAGTAACAGTGCGGGATGCTCCCCGTGGCGTCACGCACGCACAGCAGCACCGCCGCCAGCGCGTTGGGGACCGCGGGACTGCTCACCCGCAGCACCCGGTGCCCGTGCACCCACGTCCCCCGCACGGTGAGGGTGCCCTCGAAGTCCGAGGGATGGTGGACGCGCACCTCGAGGAACAGCGGGGTGATCTTCAGTGACACCGGGTTGAGCCGGTGCTGCTCGGCCTCGGTCGCCGCGTACTCGTCCGCCTCCCCCGAGCGCGGCCGGTTCGCGAAGAGGAGGAGCTTGCCGTGCCGCGCCGCCTCCCGGACGAACCGCCGGGCGGTCGGGTCCAGGTCCACCGAGTGCGCACGCAGTTCGGTACTACGCAGGGCGCGCGAGACCAGCGACACGACGATGATCGCCACCACGAACAACAGCGCGATGGCCAGGCCGTCCGGGCGGCTCACGATGTTGTCCACCAGCGCGAACCCGAACACGACAGTCAGCACGGAGAACCCGACGGTCGCCGCCAGCGCCCGCCTGCGGTGCACGATGATGGTCACCGCCACCGCCGAGGTCACCAGCATCGCCAGGATGCCCGTGGCGTAGGCACCGGACTGCGCGTCCACGCTGGCTCCGAAGGCGATCGTGATCACCATCGTCACGGCCGTGTACACCAGCACCACGGGCCGGACGGCGGTCCCCCACGCCGGGGCCATCCCGAACCGGGGCAGGTAGCGCGGCACGATGTTGATCAGCCCGGCCATCGCCGAGGCCCCCGCGAACCAGAGGATGAGGATCGTCGAGACGTCGTAGACGGTGCCGAACCCCTCACCCAGCAGGTCGTGCGCAAGGTAGGCCATGACCCGGTCGGCCGCCGGACCCCCGACCTCCACGTCCGCACGGGAGACCAGCACCCCGCTGACGAAGGTGGTCGCCAGCAGATAGAAGCTCATGATGACGGCGGCGGTGGTGAGGAGCCTGCGGGTGGCCGCGATGCGGGCCCGCATCCGTTCCTCGTCGTCGGCGCCCTCCGAACTCACCAGCGGCATCATGCTCACACCGGTCTCGAACCCGGACAGCCCCAGGACCAGCAGCGGGAAGGCGAGCAGCACCACACCGGTGGTGGACCAGAGCCCGTCGCCGGTCAGGGACAGCTCCCACTGGGCCAGGGTCTGCGGGTGGGCGGCGATGTGCGCCAGGGCCGCCACCACGACCACCAGGTTCAACGCGAGGAACAGCACCACCAGGGGGATCGCCACCCGGACCGCTTCCTTGAACCCCGCGAGGAACACCGCGCCCAGCAGGGCGAGGAGCACCAGGGTGACCAGGACCGGATGGTCGGCCACCGCCTGCGGGGTGTACGGATTGGCCCCCAGGTGCGCGGTGGCGTCGGCGGTGGAGAGGGTGATGGTGACGATCCACGAGGTCGCCACGAAGCCGATGAGGCACAGGACCAGGAACTTGCCCCGCCACTCCGGCAGCAGGTGCGCCAGCATCGCCACCGACCCCTGCCCGTGCGGGCTGCGCTCGGCCACGCGGCGGTAGATGGGCAGCATGCCGAACAGGGTCAGCAGCACGATCAGCAGGGTGGCGACCGGCGACAGGGCCCCGGCCGTGAGGATGGCGATGCTGGGGAGGTAGCTCAGCGTGGAGAAGTAGTCCACGCCGGTCAGACACATGACCTTCCACCACGAGTGCTGCCGTTCGGCGCGCGGCCGGGACCCGGCACCGCCCACGTCGTCGACCTGGTGGGACGTCATCCACCGGCCGACGGCGGCCCGCCACCCCCCGCGCCGACGCCCCCGGCAGGGGACCTCCCAGTGGTACCCGTCCCGCGTGGCGTCCTGCTCCAACACGCCTCCCCCGACCGACACGTACGCGCACAAGTCTGCGGGGGGAGGCGGTCGAAAGGGGGCAGGTCACGGGCGTGTCGGTGCCTGCGCAGGGACGTCGGGCGGTTCAGGGGGCGCCGGTGCCCTCCATCCAGGGCGTGAGCCCGTCCAGCAGACGCCGCAAGCCGGACGCGAACATGCCGTTGACGTCGGGCGGGCCGGAGACGCTCAGCATGGTGGGGAATCTGCCCTCGGCGGCGAACCGCTGGAACAACGGGAATCGGGAGCGCCACCAGTGCTCGGCGTCCATGTCGTGTTCGTGCTCCTCCAACGCCACCCGCGTGGCCTGGAGCGCCATACCGGAGGTGTAGGCGGACACGATGGTGAGGATCTCGAGGGCCTCGTCGGGGGTGCGGCCCTGGGCGACGATCACCCGCATCATCCACTCACCGTTCCTCAGGAGCGCCGGGGTGACGACCCCGCCCGCCATCACCGTCAGCCGGGCGGCCCAGGGGTGCCTGCGGTAGATCTCCCACTCACGCACCAGGGCGACCTCGAAGGCCTCCCGCCACTCGGAGGGCGGGGGCTCGGCCAGGGCGTGGACCGTGAAGAGGTGGTCGACGATCTCGGTGAGCAGTTCGCCCTTGCTCGCGACGTGCCGGTACAGGGCCATGGTGCTCACCCCGAGTTCGACCGAGACCCGGCGCATGGACAGGCCCTCGAGGCCCTCGGCGTCGGCGACGGCGATCGCGGCCAGGACGATGCCCTCGCGGGTCAGACCCGACTCGGGGTGGGAGCCGCGTTCCACTCTCGGGGTGGATCGCGGACGCTCCCGTGGTTCCCGCGTGCCGCGCTCCCGCGCCACCCGTGGTCCGGCCGGGTGTTCGGGTTCGCGGTCGGCACGGGGCTCGGGTTCGCGGTCGGACGACGGATCGGTCGCTGGTCCGTTCTCCGTCCCGGGCGCGGCCTCTCCCAGAGCGGGGGCGCGACTGACGACGGTCCCGACTCCCCGTAGGGCCTCCACCCGCCCCTCCCTGCGCAGGACCGAGAGCGCCTTGGTGGCGGTGGCCATGGCCACGCCCCACCGCCGGGTGATCTCCCGGGTGGAGGGAACCCGGCAACCCGGCGGGAGCTCCCCCGAGTCGATGTCGGCGCGGATGTCGGCGACGATCCGCTCGTAGGGCGAGAGCCCGTCCTCAGCGTCCATGCTGTCCTCTTTCAGAGCCACGTCACCATGCTCGACAGTGTACTAGTGCACTTGCCCCCCAGGGCACCGCAGCGCACACGGCACCTTCGGCCGACACCTCCGCACCGACCCCTGGTGCACTAGTGCATTCACGCATATGTTCCAGCAGAAAGCGGGTTTCCTCTGGGGCACTTTCGTGTTTATAGTGTACGCACAAGGTGCACTACCCGGCGGTTCACATGCGTCGGGCCCGAGCGCGTACAGCGTTCACCCGTGCGCCGCATCCACCACCACGGCCCCCGGAGACCACCATGACCCAGACGCCCGTGTCCACACACGGTGTGCCGGACACCGCCAACCGTCCCCTCGCACCGGACCGCCGCTCACTCGCCCCCGACCTCGCACGCGGGATCATGCTCCTGGTCATCGCGCTCGCCCACACGCACCTGTTCACCGTGTTCATCGGCGGCACCGAGACCACCCCGAGCGTCCTGGACCGGATCGCCACCGCGGGCACGGTGATGTTCGTGGACCTGCGCGCCTACCCGATGTTCGCGGCGCTGTTCGGCTACGGTCTCGCGCAGATCCACCGCCGCCGCACCGAACAGGGACGCGAGTGGCGCTGGACCCGGGCCCTCCTGCGCCGACGCGGCTTCTGGCTCGTCGTGCTCGGCCTCGCCCACGGCGTGCTGCTCTTCCCCGGAGACATCCTGGCCGTCTACGGCGCCGTGTCCCTGCTCCTGGTCGGTGTGCTGCGGTTCCGCGACCGCACCCTGGTGATCATGGCCCTGGCCTGGCTGCCCCTGGCCGCGACCGCCCACGCCCTGGTCGCCGCCGAGGGGGCCGTGTCCGGCCTGGGCTTCCCCCTGATGCCCGACGGCCTCGTGAACGAGTTCCTCTTCCGGGTGACCGTCTACCCGGTCCTCATCGTGATGATGTTCCTGAGCACCGTCGTGCCCTTCCTCATCGGCGTGCTCGCCGCCCGGCACCGTGTCCTGGAGAAGCCGCACGAGCACCTTCGCCTGCTGCGCACGACCGCGCTGGTCGGCGTCCCCGTCGCGGTGCTGGGTGCGGTCCCCTTCGCCCTGACGAAGGCGGGTGTGTGGACCGACCCCACCGCGCTGGACATGCTGTTCGTCGCGCCCCTGCACCAGGTGACGGGGTACCTGGGAGGCATGGGCTACGCCGCGCTCATCGCCCTGGTGGCCGTCCGCACGAACCACTCCCGGGGGCGGGTGACCGTCGCGCTGTCCGCCCTCGGCCAGCGCTCCATGACCTTCTACCTGGCGCAGTCCGTGGTGTGGGCGGTGCTCTTCTCCTCCTACACGCTCCACGTGCAGCTCACGTCCCCGGCCATCGGCGTCGGCGTGGCCGTGGCCGTGTGGGCGACCACCGTGGTCCTCGCCGACCTCATGCGCCGCCGTGGTCAGCGGGGCCCGGCCGAGACGGTGCTGCGCCACCTGACCTACGGGCCCGCCCGCTGAACCCGTGTCCGGGGCCCGGGGTTCCCGGGTCCCCGGCCCCGGGCCCTCAGGCCGCTCCGTGCCGTTCGGCGACGGCGTCGATCTCCGCCAGCAACGCGTGCCTGCGGGCCGCGCCCAGGTAGGAGGCGTGGACGCCGTTGCGGGCCAGGCGCACCAGCCCCTGGGCGCCCACCAGGTCGTGCGCGATCCCGTACTCCCCGCTCAGGTCGCTGCCGAACAGGGTGGGGTCGTCGCTGTTGAGGGTGACCAGCAGACCCGCGTCGAGCATGGCGGGCAGCGGGTGCTCCTCGATCCGCTCCACCACGCGCGTGCGGATGTTGGAGGTCGGGCTCACGTCCACCGGGATCTGCGCGTCCACCAGCCGCTCCACCAGCGCCGGGTCCTTCATCGAGTCGATGCCGTGCCCGATCCGCTCGGCGCCCAGCAGGTCCAGGGCCTCCCGGACCCGCTCCGGCCCGGCCTGCTCACCGGCGTGCGGGAGGCTGGCCAGCCCGGCCGCGCGGGCCCGTGCGAACACCTCGGCGTACGGAGCGAGCGGGGACTCCACCCCGCCGACCCCGAACCCCACCACGCTGGGCGGCCCCTCCCTGAGCACCGCGTCCAGGGTGCGTTCGGCCGACTCCACCCCGAAGTCCGCCGGGAAGTCGGGAATCCACCGCAGCTGGATGCCGTGCTCGCGCTCGGCCCGCACACGCGCGTGCTCGATCCCGTCGAAGACCACCTTCGCCGGGACACCGCGCATGAGGTGGGCGTACAGGCTCACGTGCACCTCCGCGTAGCGCACGTTCTGCGCGGCCAGCCGCTCGGCGGCCACCGACGCCAGCAGGGCGAAGTCGGCCTCGTCCAGCAGGGTGCGCACCGAGGCGAGGTAGACCTCGACGAAGTGCGGGAAGTCGGTGAAGACGTACCACTCCCGCAGCTCATCCAGCGTGCCGGGGAGGTCCGCCACCCGGTGCCTGGTGGCCAGCTCGAAGAGGGTCTCGGCGGGCATCGAGCCCTCCAGGTGGACGTGCAGCTCGACCTTGGGCAGGTCACGGACGAGCGGACGAAGGTCTGACGTGGGGTTCTGGTCCATGGCGCCAACCTAGGAGCACGGCCCGCCCGGTCGCCACCGGGGACGGGCAACCTGACGAAAGTTGGGGAACTCCGCTCTCGAACGCTGACCAAAGAGCATGGTGGCACCCCCTCCTACCCGCGTAGGTTCTGGAACCTCACCTCACAGTCCGCAAAGGAGCAGACGATGACCGCGCCCGACGCCGCACTGCCCCGACCCACCGGCACCCAGGTCCTCGGCGCCCGTGTCCGCGTCCACGCCCGGAACCGTCCGGTCGGCTTCGCGCTCGGCGGCGGACTCGTCGCGGGGGCGATGGTCGCGCTCCTGGCCCTGGTCTCCGCCGCTCCGGCACTGACCGACCCGACCGGCGCTCCCGGCTGGCTGCTGGCCGGGGTCACGGTCGCCATGCTCGTGGCCGCCCTGGTGGTCGCCGGCCTCCTCGCCCTCTACGCCCGGAGTCTTCCGAAGGTGGCCGAGACCGACCCGGTCCGCTACGCCACCGCCCGGCTCCAGGCGGAGAGCGGCGAACTCGGCCCGGACCACGGGACCAACCGCCTGGCCCACCAGATGTCCACCCACACGGGGTACGGGAGCGACCCCCGCCACCACCTCGTCCCGTTGGTGGTGTTCCTGACCCTCGTGACGGTCCGGCCCCTCGCGGAGATCATCGGACCGGGCTTCGAGCCCCGGACGCTGGTCCAGCTCACACCCGCCATCGTGCTGGTGCTGCTGGTGGTCCCCGTCTACCGCCGCGCCATGGCGCGGCACGACCGGGTCGCGGCCTTCCGCCGCACCTACGAGGCGACCCACTCCTGAGCCCCGGGACGGCGCGGCGCCCGCGGGCACCGGCCGTCCCACCGGCGACGGCGGGAGCTCACTCCGACGGCAACCCGCCGTTCACCCTCCGGGGAACGGACAACGGATTGCCGTCCCGCAGCTCCGGCGGCAGCAGCGGCTGTGGAACGGACTGGTAGGTGACCGGCCGAAGGAACCGGCGGATCGCGGTGCTGCCCACCGAGGTGTGCGCGGGCGCGGTCGTGGCCGGGTAGGGGCCGCCGTGGGTCATGGCGTGGGTGACCGCCACCCCGGTCGGCCAGCCGTTCCAGATCACCCGCCCCGCGACGGAGGCGCCCAGGGCCAGGAGCGCCGGGGCCACGGCGTCGTCCTCCTCCCCGTGGACGGTGACGGTGAGCTGACCGTGCAGGGCTCCGCCCACCTCCAGGAGACGGCGTTCGTCGGGATAGGTGACCACGAGGGTGGCGGGCCCGAAGCACTCGGTCAGCAGGTCCTCGGTGTGCTCCAGCAGGGAGTCCAGCTCCGTGCGCAGCAGGGTGGGAGACCACCCCTCGGCGCCCTCACGTCCCCGGACCAGCACCTCCGTGGCCGGGTGCGCGGAGAGGGCGTCCACTCCGCGGGCGAAGCCCTCGGCCACCCGGTCGTTGAGCAGCGGCGCGGCGGCGCGGCCCTCGAAGTCGGCGACCAGCGAGTCCAGCTTGGCGCCCTCGGGGACGAACACCACTCCGGGCTTGGTGCAGAACTGGCCCGAGCCCATCGTGGCCGAACCCGCGTAGCCGTCCAGGATCTCCTCCCCACGGGCGGCCATCGCCGCGCGGGTCACGAAGACCGGGTTGACGCTGCCGAGCTCCCCGTAGAACGGGATGGGTTCCGGACGCGAGACGGCGAGGTCGTACAGGGCTCGTCCACCGGGGATGGAACCGGTGAAGCCCACCGCCCGCGTGAGCGGGTGGGTGACCGCGCGCCTGCCCGCCTCGAAGCCGTTCACCAGGGCGAAGACCCCCTCCGGAACCCCGGCGTCGGCCAGGGCGGCCACGACCAGCTCCGTGGTGAGTCGGGCCAGCTCCGGGTGCCCGGGGTGGGCCTTGACCACCACCGGGCAGCCGGCGGCCAGCGCGGAGGCGGTGTCGCCCCCCGCGGTGGAGAAGGCGAACGGGAAGTTGCTGGCGCCGAAGACCACCACCGGGCCGAGCGGAACCAGCAGGCGCCGCACGTCCGGACGGGGCGTGCCCCAGTCCGGGTCCGCCGGGTCGAGCATCGCCTCCAGGTACTCGCCCTCCTCCAGGACGTCCGCGAACAGGCGGAGCTGGAAGGTGGTCCGGCCCAGCTCACCCCGGCAGCGCGCCTCGGGGTAGTGGGCCTCGGCCATCGCGACGGGGACCAGGGTGTCGGCCGCGGCGTCCAGGGCGTCGGCCACCCCCCGCAGCGCGCGGGCGCGTTCGGTGGCGGGCAGGGCGGCGTAGAGCGGTGCGGCGGCGGCCGCGCGCTCCAGTACGGAGTCGAGTTCCTCGGGTGTGGTGTCGGGGGCTGCGGTGGTCATGGCCAGAACCTCCTGGAGGGATGCGTGCGCGGCGTCGGGCACGGGCCCCACGATGCCACGACCGCCCGCGCGGGGCACGGCCCTGCCATTCACGACGCGACATCGCGACTACCCAAAGCGACAGAGGGCGACACAACAGACCAATGGGGCAACTTCGATTCCGACCCCTGACACCCGCCCCCACCTGGCACAACGTCGACCACACGGCCGCTGGCCGCCCCCGGACGAGGTTCCTCCGCACGAAACTGGAATTTCCCCGGAACCAGGTGATTCCGGAAAGGCATCATAGGCTTCGTGACGACTAATTCCCGAAGCTCAACGCCCCCGCGCGCACGGCGGGCTCCCGGTGCGAACAACGGGGCCGCGACGCGTGAGGGCCGTGGGCCCGCCAGCGTCGCCAACGACGAACTCGCCTTCGCGCAGGCGCCCCTGCGCAGGCTCCCCGCCCAACAACGCAGCATGGTTCGGGTCCAGCGCATGCTCGACTGCTGCGCCGACCTCCTCGACGAGGTCGGCTACGACAACCTCTCCACCACCCGGATCGCCGAACGCGCCGGGGTGGCCATCGGCTCCGTCTACCAGTTCTTCCCGGACAAGAAGGCCATCACCCAGGCCCTCGGACTCCGCTTCCTCGACCAGTTCGGCGCCCGCGTCACCGAGCGGCTGGCCGACGCCTCGTTCACCCACTGGACCATCGCCGTCGACGCCATCGTCGACGAGTACATCGACATGCACCGCCACGTGCCGGGCTTTCGCAGCCTGCACTTCGGCGACATCGTCGACCCGCGTCTGCTCAACGGCGGCAGCGACAACAACCGCGTGATCTCCGTGCGACTGCGCAGGATCATCGTCTCCGTCACCGGCATCCCCGACGACGCCGACCTCGACCGCGCCATCCACGTGGCGGTCGAGGCCGCCGACGCCGTCCTCAAGCTCGCCTTCCGCGACAACCCCGAAGGCGACCCCGCCCTGGTCCACGAGGCCAAGCGCCTCGTCAGCAGCTACCTGTCCCAATTCTCCGAACCCGACGGAGGCGACCGTTCTTGGTAGCCGACTCGACAGCTCACACCACGACCGCACCCGTCACCGGCACCGTCGCGGGTGTCCCCTTCCTCGCGCTGCCCCCGGCCAGTGCCACCGAGGCCCCGGCACCGCTCGTCATCGGCCTCCACGCCTTCGAGCCGCCGCGCAGCCAGGCCGCCCTGGCCGGAGCCGTCCCCATGGCGTCCCTCCCGGCATGGCGGGTCCACCTCGGCCTCCCCCAGTTCGGCGCCCGCCTGCCCGAGGGCGGGGTCGCCGAGATCAACCGGCGCGGCGAGCACGACTACCTCCTCGAACTCTTCGGTCCCGTCGTCGAGGAGGCCGCCGCGGAGCTGCCCCGCGTCGCCGACGAGCTGAGAGCGGTCTTCCCCGTCGCGGACACCCCCGTGGGTCTGGTCGGCGTGGGCGCCGGAGCCACCGCAGCCGTCCTGGCGCTGTCCGGGAACCGGCTCCCGGTGGGCGCGGCCGCGGTCATCAACCCCGTCGTGGACCCCGCGCAGCCGGTCCACGCCCGCGAACGCCGCACGGGCGTCCCCTACCAGTGGAGCCCCCAGGCCCAGCGGGCCCGCGACTGGCTGGACCTGACCGCCCGCGCCGAGGCCCTCTCCCGCACCGGAGTCCCCGTCCTCATCGTCAACGGGGGGCTGGACGAGGTCTGCCCTCCCGATCACGGCCGGGCCCTCCACGACGCGCTCGCCCGCTCGGGCACGGCCCGCACCTCCGAACATGCGCTCCGTCACATCGTGGTCCCCGACCTCGCGCACGCGATCGGTCCGGAGCCCGGCCTCGAACCGGGCCCGCTCACCCCCGCCGGAGTCCTCACCGACCGCGCGCTCACCGAGTGGTTCCACCTGCACCTGACCGCTTCCAGGCAGGTCCAGGCACCCACGCGCCCCTGAACGCCAGCGCTCCGGGCCACCGCCGCGCCCGTGCGGCCACGCGGACGGACGACGTTCACCCGCACCACCCCGCGGCCTTCCCCCGCGTCCGCCTCCCGGACGCCACCGCGACAGTCAGTACACGTTCCATGGGATCATCCAGTGGCGACCGCGTCCGCGGTCCCACCTGATCCGTTTCGACTCATCCATCAGGAGGGCGAACCACGTGACGGAACCGGCACCGGTCATTGCCAGCGGGGTCGACAACGAGCGGTTGAACGCGCAACTGCGCTTCATCCTCGAAGTGGACAAACTCAAGCGCGTCCTGCGGCAGAACCTGCTGGTGGACGGCTCCCGGCGGGAGAACTCCGCCGAGCACTCCTGGCACCTGGCCCTGTCCGCCCGAACCTTCGCCGAGTACGCTCCCGAGGGCACCGACATCGACCGCGCCGCCGAGATGCTCCTCATCCACGACATCGTGGAGATCGACGCCGGCGACACCTTCCTCTTCGACCAGGTCAACACCGAGACGCAGGACGAGCGCGAACGCGCCGCCGCCGACCGCCTCTTCCCCCTGCTCCCCGAGGACCAGGCCACCCGCGCCCGCGAGCTGTGGGACGAGTTCGAGGCCCGCCTCACCCCGGAGGCGCGGTTCGCCCGCGCCGTGGACCGGCTGGCCCCCATGCTCGCCAACTGGCACAACGAGGGCGGGGCCTGGGTGCGCTTCGGCGTGACCAAGGCCCAGGTCCTGGAGAAGGTGAAGCTGGTCTCCGAGGGCTCCGAGGCCCTGGGCGCCTACGCCACCGCCCTGATCGACGACGCCGACCGGCGCGGCTACTTCCGGGGCTGACCGAACCCTCCCGAGCCGACCGCCCACCTCCGGTCCCGAAGGGTCAGACCCGGCCCAGGAGCAGCTGGAGCGCGGCGGTCAGGCCGACGACCACCAGGACCATCCTCAGCGCGGTCGGGCTGAGCCTTCGGCCGTAGTTGGCCCCGAAGTAGCCGCCGACGATCGTCCCGACCGCGATGAGGCCCACCACGGGCCAGGCGGGCGACGCGAGCACGATGTAGAAGACCGCCGCCGTGCTGTTGGCGATGGTGGCGAGCGCGTTCTTCAGGGCGTTGAGACGCTGGAGGTCGTCGTCCAGGGTCGCGCCGAGCAGGCTGACCAGGATGATCCCCTGCGCCGCCGCGAAGTATCCGCCGTAGGTACCGGCCCCGTAGGCGCCCAGCGGCATGAGGACGCCGCCGTTCTTGGAGGCGGGCCTGCGGGCCCGGACCCACTTGGTGATACGCGGCTGGAGGATGATCAGCACGCACGCGCCGCCGATCATGAACGGCACCACGGACTCGAACACACCCGAGGGCAGGTAGATGAGCAGCAGCGCGCCGGTGATCGCCCCGAAGAAGGACATGGTGCCGAACCGGATCAGCCGGGACTTCTGTCCGGCCAGTTCGCGCCGGTAGGCGATGGTGCCGCTGAGCGTTCCGGGGGCCAGGCCGATGCTGTTGGAGACCGTCGCGGTGATCGGCGGATAGCCGAGCGCGAGCAGCACCGGGAAGGTGAAGAGCGTGCCCGAACCGGCGATGGCGTTGATCCCGCCGGCGGCGACACCGGCGAGCAGGATGGCCAGTGCCTCCCAGAGTTCCATCGCGGCGTCCCCCGATCCGTCGCTCCCCGTCCGTCGAGGGCCAGAACAGACTACGAGACCGGGTCCGGCGCCCCTCGGACCGGGGCCTGACCAGCGAGGTGACCGGGAACACACGAGGGGCCCCGCCGTTCGTTCGTCGGCGGGGCCCCTCGTGTCCGGACGGGTCCGGGTCGCTCCGGTCAGTTCGGGAGCTTCACGACCTCGTTCTGGATGCGGTCGAAGGCGGTGCTGACGCCCTGGAGCGCCTTGCCCATCTCCGCCGGGACCACCCACACCTTGTTGGCGTCGCCCTTGGCGATCTCCGGGAGCTTCTGGAGGTACTGGTAGGCGAGGACGTCCGGGTCGACCCGGCTCGTGTGCAGCGCCTTGAACACCATGTGGATGGCGTCGGCCTCACCCCGGGCCCGCAGGGTCTGCGCGTCCGCGTCGGCCTTGGCCGTGAGCATCTGCGCCTCCGCGCTACCCTGCGCCCGCAGCACGGACGAGGAGCGCTCACCCTCGGCCCGCAGGACGGCGGCCTGCTTCTCGCCCTCGGCGCTGAGCAGCTGGGCGCGCTTCTCGCGGTCCGCGCGCATCTGCATCTCCATCGCCTCCTGCACGGAGGACGGCGGCTCGATGCCCTTCAGCTCGATACGGCTGATCTCGATGCCCCAGTCGCGCGTGGCCTCGTCCAGGACGGACTTCAGCTCGCGGTTGATCTGGTCCCGGGAGGTGAGCGTGCCCTCCAGGTTCATGCCACCGATCACGTTGCGCAGGGTCGCGAGCGTGAGCTGCTCGACGGCCTGGATGAAGTTGGCGACCTCGTAGGTGGCGCGGTAGGCGTCGACGACCCGGATGTAGACCGCCGAGTCGACCTCGACCGCCAGGTTGTCCTCGGTGATGGCGGACTGCGGCGGGAAACTGACCACCTGGACACGGCGGTCGATCCGTTCACGGACCTGGTCCACACCGGGAATCACGATGTTGAAGCCGGAACTGAGCGTTCGGTGGAACTTACCGAAGCGCTCGACGACATCCTCCATCGAGTGCGGCACGATACGCACACTTCGCCAGAAGATGATCAGAAGTACGGCGACGAAGAGAACGACGATGATGATCGGGGCCATGGGCTAACCCACCCTCCCGACGTCGAACCGGGTAACGGTGTTCAACAGCGGCATCTGCGGCAGCTCCGGATCTCCTGACGGGGGTGACAGGCAGCGTGCGAGCGGACCGCACCCTCGCGGCTCGCCCCGGGGGATGATCAAAGCGCGCCGAAATAGAGCGATCCGCTCACTGAACGTTGACGCTACCCCATACCCCTCCGGGCCGACCACATCCGGACGGAAATAGGTTTTACGGACAATACATTTCGCGCATATAAACGCCCCCTATTTACTAGACGGCCTTCGCCGTCCAACGGTCTCCGTCACGCTCCACCTTCAACGTGAGACCGAACGTCTCACCCAGGTTCTCCGCGGTCATGACCTCGTCCAACGGACCGGCCTCCACGACCCGTCCGTCACGGACCAGCAGTCCGTGCGTGAAGCTCGGCGGGATCTCCTCCACGTGGTGGGAGACCACCACCAGCGCGGGCGCCATCTCGTTGGCCGCCAGCTTGCTCAGCCGACGCACCAGGTCCTCACGGCCCCCCAGGTCCAGACCGGCCGCGGGCTCGTCCAGGAGCAGCAGCTCCGGGTCGGACATCAGCGCACGGGCGATCAGCACCCGCTTTCGCTCACCCTCGGACAGCGTGTGGAACTCCCGGTCCGCGAGATCGGCCACGCCCCAGTGGCCCAGCAGGGCACGCGCCCGCCCGTAGTCGGGCGTCCCGTACTCCTCACGGAACCTGCCCAGATAGCCGTAGGCGGCGCTGACGACCAGGTCCAGGACCGGGGTCCCCGGCTCGATCCGGCCGGACACGGACGCACCCGCGTAACCGATCAGCGGCCGCAGCTCGAACACGTCCACCGCGCCGAGCCGCTCCCCCAGGATCTCCACCCCGCCCTCAGTGGGGTGCAGCTGGCTGGAAGCCACGTTCAACAGGGTGGTCTTGCCCGCCCCGTTCGGGCCGAGCACCACCCAGCGCTCACCCTCCAGCACCGACCAGTCGACGCCGTCGAGAAGCGGCTCGCCGCCCCGTCGTACCGTGACCCCGCTCAGGCCCAGAACACGCCCGTCCATCATCCTCCTATCGTCACGTCCCACGCCGGTGCACGGGCCGCCCTACCCTGAAGTAATGCATCTGACGTCCGCACCGCTCGTCGCCTGGGGCAACGCCTGGCTGTCCGGACACGTCGGCCTGGACGACGCCGTCGACGCCGTCGAGCGCCGGAGCGGCCCCAACCTGATCGGGACAGTACCTCCAGGCGACCTGCCGTTCGACAGCGGCGTACCGCTGCGGACCGCACTGATACGCCTGAGAGGACTGGGCCTGTCCGGGTTCCGGTTGGCACTGCCCACCTGGGGTGACCCGTTCGGGCTGGTGGGCCCGGCCGAACTCAACCAGGCCGCCATCGAGGCACAGGAGGGGGTGCTGATGCGGCTCGCCGAACGGCAGGTGGGGCTGGTGCCCTACGCCGACCGGCGTGGTTCATCCTACGTGGGCGTCTCGTGGGCCCCGTATCCGGCGAACGACACCGTTCCCCAGGTACCGGACCTGCCCGAGGCCGAGCGGCAGCTGAAACTCACCCTGCTCCGCGTGGTCCAGCAGATGGAGTCCGTGGACGACGTGGCGGGCTTCGCCCCCACGGCGCAGGGGGCCCTGGGCGACTCGGGCCCTCCGCTGCTCGCCCACGGCTACCCCGCGCGGGCGCACCGGGTCGCGGCGCAGGCCGTGCGGCTCGCGAAGATCGTGGAACTGGCCGAACCCGGGTCCGGACGCGGTCTCAACGCCCACCAGGCCGACACACGGGCGCAGGCGCTGCGCGAGCTGGACGCCGCGGTCCGCCGCGCCCTGGTGGCCGCCCACGCGGCCCTCGACCACGGGTATGGCTCGTCCCCGTCGTAGATGGGACCCTGGGAGGAGTGTCGGGATTTCTAGGGGTGAAGCCAGGGGATTCACCTGATCCACGGCGGGACCGATCAGACCGATACTGGAGGGAGAGGCCGTTCGTGGCCGACCCACTGAGGAGGAGAGCCGCCATCATGCAACCCGAGCACATCCGAGCCTCGGACGCGGACCGGGACCAGGTTGCCGAACGGCTCCGTGAAGCCCTCGCCGAGGGACGACTCAGCCCGGTCGAGCACGAGGAGCGGCTGGACACCCTGTACAGGGCCAAGACCATCGGGGAGCTGTCCCCGATCATCTCCGACCTGCCCGGCCCCGGAGGGCTCTCCCAGCCCGGCTTCACCTCCCTGGACCGCAGCGACCCCGACAGCGGCATGGAGATCCTCGGCAGCGAGGCCCGTGACCTGGCCGGACAGAGCAAGGGCTCGGAGAACCTGGTGGCGGTCTTCGGTGGCTGCGAGCGCCGAGGACGGTGGCTGGTGGAGCCCCGGACCAACGTGTCAGTGCTGTGCGGCGGGGTGGAACTGGACCTTCGCGAGGCGGTGCTGAGCCAGCACGAGGTCACCATCCAGATCGCCGTCATCATGGGCGGGGTGGACATCACGGTGCCCCACGGGGTCCGGGTGATCAACAACACGTCAGCGATTCTGGGCGGCACCGACCTCCACGGAACGGACCAGGTCACGGACCCGAACGCGCCGGTCGTGCGTCTGACCGGCACGTGCATGCTGGGCGGGGTGGACGTGAAGGCCAAGAAGGTCAAGAAGAAGCGCAAGGGTCGCCGCGAGAAGTAGGCGCCAAGGTGTCCACATAGTGAACTAGCTGCGAAAACCCCGGACCCTGCCCGTCACTTCCGCCCCACGGCCGAGTACCGTGGGTGTTGCCATGAGTGATGAATCCACGTTGTTGGTCACGATGACCGGGCGCGATCGCCCTGGCATCAGCGCACGCCTTCTGAGCACCCTCTCCGTCTTTCCCGTCACCATCGTCGACCTCGAGCAGGTCGTCCTGGGCGGTCGACTGGTCCTGGGCTCGGTTCTGGAGGTCGACGAACGGGTCGCCCCCGGGGTCAGCGGACAGCGGGTCTTCGAGGAGATCCGCTCCGCCCTGGACAAGACAGCGATCGACCTCGACATGGAGGTCGAGTACGGCGGTGGGAGCGGCCGGGTGAACGAGTTCGCCTCGGAGCGGCTCCACGTCACCGTCCTCGCCGCACCCCTGCGACCCGGAGCCCTGGGCGCGATCACCTCGTGCGTGGCCCGGTCCGGCGCCAACATCGACCGGATCGAGCGGCTCTCCGGCTACCCGGTCACCTCCGTGGAGATGGAGATCTCCGGAGGCGACCCGGACCAGCTCCGAGCGGAGCTGGCGATGGAGTCCGCCACCCAGGGTGTGGACGTCGCCGTGCAGTCCAGCGGGCTGCACCGCCGCGGCAAGCACCTCATCGTCATGGACGTCGACTCGACCCTGATCCAGGGCGAGGTCATCGAACTCCTCGCGGCCCACGCCGGCTGTGAGGAGGAGGTGGCCCGGGTGACGGAGGAGGCCATGCGCGGGGAGCTGGACTTCGAGGAGTCGCTCCGTCGCCGCGTGTCCCTCCTGAAGGGCCTGGACGCCTCCGCCATCGACCGGGTCCGGGACGAGATCCAGCTGACCCCGGGCGCCCGCACCCTGGTCCGCACCCTGAAGCGACTGGGTTACGAGTGCGGCATCGTGAGCGGTGGCTTCACCCAGATCACCGACGTCCTGGTGGAGCGGCTCGGCCTGGACTACTCGGCCGCCAACACACTGGAAATCGTCGACGGCGAGCTCACCGGTGAACTGCTCGGCCCCATCATCGACCGCAAGGGCAAGGCGACCACACTGCAACGCTTCGCCGAGGAGGCCGGGGTCCCGCTTGAGCAGACCGTGGCCGTGGGCGACGGCGCCAACGACCTGGACATGCTCCAGACCGCGGGACTGGGCGTGGCCTTCAACGCCAAGCCGGTGGTCCGCCAGCAGGCGGACACGTCGGTGAACGTCCCCTACCTGGACACGATCGCCTTCATCCTGGGCATCACCCGCGAGGAGATCGAGGCCGCCGACCTCCACGGCTGAGGAGCGACCACCAACGCCCACACCCCCGGAGCCCTTGGCCCCGGGGGTTCTCTCATGCCCCAACCCAAAAAACACGATTCACAAACGCACAAACAACCCCAACAAAAAAGAAGGGAAAGAACCCGCCCCAAAGGACAAGCCCTTCCCCTCCCCTATCAAGAAAAACCGTGGCAGCGACCTACTCTCCCACCCCACA
>NZ_JAGPXK010000033.1:0-53083 GCF_018070675.1 Nocardiopsis sp. B62
TCCTTGCGCTGATGGTACTGCCCTGTTGTGGGGTGGGAGAGTAGGTCGCTGCCACGGTTTTTCTTGATAGGGGAGGGGAAGGGCTTGTCCTTTGGGGCGGGTTCTTTCCCTTCTTTTTTGTTGGGGTGGTTTGTGCGTTTGTGAACGCCTTTCTCAGGGTCGTTTCCCCATGGGGTGCTGGCGGGCCGGACCTCCTGCGATGGGAGGATTTCCGTATGACGAAGACAATCCCCGCGGACCTGCTGGCGGCCGCTGAGGCGGCGAACGGATTCATGCCCACTGACGAGGGGATGGCTCTCTTCGAGACGGCCCTGGAGTACGCGGACCGCGGACCCGTCGTGGAGATC
Organism: Nocardiopsis sp. B62; assembly: GCF_018070675.1. NCBI lineage: Bacteria > Bacillati > Actinomycetota > Actinomycetes > Streptosporangiales > Nocardiopsidaceae > Nocardiopsis > Nocardiopsis sp. B62. The sequence goes on from NZ_JAGPXK010000033.1 coordinate 348, forward strand.
GGCACCTACTGCGGCAAGTCCACCGTGTTCCTCGGTGCCGCCGCACGCGTGGGCGGGGCCAGGGTCATCACCGTCGACCACCACCGGGGGTCCGAGGAGCACCAGGAGGGCTGGGAGTACCACGACAGCTCCCTGATCGACCCGGTCACCGGGAAGTTCGACACCCTGCCGCACTTTCGGCGCACGATCACCCAGGCGGGTCTGGACGACGAGGTCATCGCGATCACGGGGGCCTCAGTCGACGTCGCGGCGGTCTGGGGCACTGAGCTGGGCATGCTGTTCATCGACGGCGGACACAGCGAGAGGGCGGCCCAGAACGACTACGAGGGCTGGTCGCCGCACGTCGCCCAGGGCGGGGCGCTGGTCATCCACGACGTCTTCCCGAACCCGGAGGACGGCGGCCGGCCGCCGTACAACGTCTACTGCCGCGCGCTGGACTCCGGGAAGTTCAGGGAGGTGCGCGTGGTGGGATCCATGCGGATCCTGGAGCGCGTTTCCTGAAGCGATTCGGGGGCGGGCGCGGCATTCGTGACGGGGGCTCTGGTGAATCGAATGCGCACGCTCAGTGATTGTCCCTGAGTGTGGCAATATTGGTCCAGTATTGTGAGTGAGCCAACACCCGGACATGGACACGCCTTCGGAGGGTAAGCCTTCGGTAAGAAGTGACCGTGCGGTTACGGATTCGGCCTTGACACGGTTACGTGCGGGTATCGTGGCTTTGAGGGTGGAGCGATGGTGGTGATTTTCCCCGAAATACCGCTTCAGCCCTGAATCGACTGAACCGATCAGGGGCACTCGCGCGTCAAACACCAGGACGGCACGGTGCCGGACGTGATTTGCCTTGGGGGCGGGGAGCTGAGCAAGAGCACACACGGCGATGGCGGGACGGACGGACAGCGTCCCGAATCGAACACGCCGGAGACGAAAGAGACCTCTGCTGAGGAGCTGTCCACTCAAACGACCCCCCAGGGTGAGGATCAATCCGTGGGGGAGGCATCGGAGTCGGCTGGCGAGGCCAACGGCCAACCCGAGCCGGAGTTCGTCCCGGGGGCCATCGCTTTCAAGACGAGCGGCACGTTCCTGCGTGACCGCGTTGCCATGACACTGGCCGAGCAGGGCTTCGAGTCCGAGGGGTCTGATTCGACCGGGACGGGTGACGACTCGGAGAGGGCGAAGCCGGAGGCCTCCGAAGTGGACTCCGACGACGGACCCGCCGACGACGCATCCGCCGCCGGTGCGGAGGACGAGGCCGACCGGGTTGTCACCGCAGACCGGACCGCCGGGGAGTCCGCGAGCGCGGCCACCGGGCAAGCCGATCTGGAGGAAGCCCGAACCGAACAGATCCCGGTCCTTGGAGCCGAGGAGACCGAGGACGCGGCCGAACCCGCGGCGGCCCCCGCCGTCACCGGCTCCGGACCCTCCTCGGAGCCGGAGAAGGTGACCGAGCCCGAGCCCGACCCCGGGACCGACGCCGCGAAGGATTCCGACGACGGCGCTCGGACCGAGGCCATGCCCGCACCCGCGGCTGGCGCGGTGGCCTTCGCTGGCGCTGCGCCGGAGCCGGACGACGCGGAACACGGAGCCGGGAGCGGATCGGCCGAGGGCACCGACACCGGTGCCACGGCGCAGACCGCGGCCATGTGGCCGACGCCCCGACGGTTGTCGGACTACGTGTCGGACAGGCCAACGCCGGAGGGGCCCAACGGCCCCGCCGAGGGCGGAGTGACCGGGGCGGCGGCCTCGGGCGGAGCCGGTACCCCCGGGGGGCCGGGAGGGCCCGGTGGGCCCACCGACAGCGCAGGGGGGCCGGGTGAGGGTTCCGGGAAGAACAGGAAGAAGGCGAAGAAGCCGCTCTGGCTGCGCCTCCTGCTGGCCTTCCTCGCCGTCACCGGCCTGGGCGTCGTCCTGGCCTGCGGTGTCTTCACGTTCTTCTACGTGACCGTCGAGGTTCCGGACGCGGCCAAGGCCGACGCGGTGGAGCAGGGCTCCACCTTCTACTTCGCGGACGGCGAGACCGAGTTCGCCTACCGGGGCACCGACCGCGAGGTCATCAGCTACGACGAGATGACGGCCGGCGGTGACCACGTGGTCGAGGCGGTCATCTCCGCCGAGGACCGTGGTTTTTGGACCGAGCCCGGTGTCTCGCTCAGCGGCACCATGCGCGCGGTGTGGTCCACCATCACCGGCGAGCAGGTGCAGGGCGGTTCGACCGTCACCCAGCAGATGGTGCGCAACTACTACGAGGGCGTCTCCTTCGAGCAGACCGTGTCCCGCAAGATCCAGGAGATCATCATCTCCATCAAGGTGGATCAGAGCGAGGACAAGGAGTGGGTGATGGAGCAGTACCTCAACACCATCTACTTCGGTCGCATGTCCTACGGCGTCCAGGCGGCTTCGCAGGCGTACTACCACAAGGACGTCGACGAGCTCACCGCTGAGGAGGCCGCCTTCCTGTCCGCCGCCATCCAGCAGCCGACCCGGTTCGGCCAGGCGGACGTGGAGACCACGCCCGACATGGAGAACCGCTGGCAGTACGTGGTCAACGGGATGGTCACCACCGGGGCGATCACCCAGGCCGAGGCGGACGCCATGGAGTTCCCGGCACCCGAGCCGGAAAAGAGCACGGAGGACCTCAGCGGCTACCGGGGGTACATGCTCCAGGAGGCCATGAGCGAGCTGACGGACCTCGGCTACACCGAGGACCACATCAACCGCCAGGGCTTCAGGATCGTCACGACCTTCGACAAGGACATGATGGACGCCGCCTACGAGTCGGTGGAGGAGATGGTCGACCCGGACAGCCTTCCCGAGGGCGTCAACATCGCGCTGACCACCATCGACCCGGAGACCGGCGAGGTCCTGGCCTTCTACGGCGGCCACGACTACCACCTGAACCAGTACGACAGCTCGTTCCTGGGGGCCGCCCAGGCGGGGTCGGCGTTCAAGCCGTACGTGCTGGCGACGGCGTTGGAGCAGGGCTACGGCCTGAACTCCACGGTGGACGGCCGCGGGCCGAGGGAGATCCAGGGTTCCCGTGTGCAGAACGCGGGAGACGCGCCCGGTGGCGTCATGACGCTCACCCAGGCCACCACGGTGTCCAACAACCTGGGCTTCGTGGAGCTGGCCCAGGAGGTCGGCTTCGACAACATCAGGCAGACCGCCTACGACGTGGGCCTGCCCGACGGGAGCATCGACGACAACCAGCTCGTCCCGGTCATGCCGCTGGGCGCCACGAGCGTTCGCTCGGTGGACCAGGCCAGCGGTTACGCGACCTTCGCCAACGGTGGCGTGCACATGGAGGCGCACGTCGTCAAGGAGATCGTCAACCAGGACGGTGACAACGAGCGGCCCGAGATTGAGGGCAGGAGAGCCCTTGAGGCGTCGACCGCGGCCGACGTCACCTACGCCCTGGAGCAGGCGGTCAGCTCCGGCACGGGTACCGCCGCGCAGCTGTGGGACCACCCGGTCGCGGGAAAGACCGGCACCACCAACGGCAGCGTGGCGGCCTGGTTCGTCGGGTACACGCCGCAGCTGTCCACGGCGGTCGGGGTCTACAGCGGCAACAACGAGAGCTTCCAGGTCCCGGGGTACAACATCTCCGGCGGCGGTCTGCCCGCCCAGATGTGGGAGTCGTACATGAACCGCGCCATGGAGGGCTACGAGCCCGCCTCGTTCCCGGGCCCCGAGTTCGGTGGAACCACGGAGAACTGGGCCCCGGACCCGGCGACCCAGGAGCCGCAGCAGCCCGAGGCGCCGCAGAACGACCAGCCGGAGACGCCGGAGGGGGAGCCGCCGCCCCCCGAGGAGCCGGTCGACCCGGGGCCGGACATCCCGGAGGAGCCGACCATCCCGGAGAACCCCGAGTGGCCGGGTGACCCGGAGGATCCGGGTATCCCGGAAACGCCGCCCGGCCGGGGCGAGGAAGGCTGACGAACGAGCGAAGGAGGGCCCCTCGGGGCCCTCCTCGTGTGTTCGGGGTCGGAGTTCAGGCCCCGGTGTGCAGGAACACCCGGGAGCCGGGGGTGGCGCGGGTGAGCGCGTCCACCGCCAGGATGATCGCCGCCGAGGTCCACGTGCTGCGCTCCACCGGCCAGCGCACCTGTTCGGCGAACTGGTATCCGGTCCAGTAGACGCCGTCGTCCGCGTCGCGCAGGTGCTGCACGTCCCGCAGGACGCGTACCGCGGTCTCCGTCTCTCCCATGGCGGCCAGCGCCATGACCAGCTCCGAGGACTCCGCCGCGGTCACCCAGGGCTGGTCGCTCACACAGCGCACTCCCAGTCCGGGCATGACGAAGGTGTCCCAGCGCTCGGCGATCCGCTCCTTGGCGGCCTCGTCGCGCAGCACACCGCCGAGGATCGGGTAGAACCAGTCCATCGAGAAGCGGGAGCGGTCCGAGAACAGCCCCTCGTCCTCGGTGATGAGTTCGGCCAGACGGTCGGCCGCCTTGGACCAGTCGGGTCGTTCGCGGCCCAGCCGCGCGCCCAGCTCGGTCCCGCAGCGCAGGGCGTGGTGCACGCTCGCGCACACGGTGAGCAGCGCGTGGTCGCCCGGGGATCCGTCCTCGGAGCGGGCCCACAGGATCTCGCCCTGCTCGCCGCGCAGGGCCAGCACGAACTGCAGGCCGCTCTCCACCACGGGCCACATCCGCTCGGCGAAGTCGACGTCGCCGGTGGTCAGGAGGTGGTGGAGGAGCCCCACGGCCGGGTAGGCGGCGTGGTTGGCCTCGCGCAGCGCCGTCACGGGCCGCCCCTGGCGGTACTTGGCGTACCAGCCGCCGTCGGGGTGGCGGCTCCCGTCCAGCCACAGGTAGGCGCGGCGGGCCGCCTCGGCGTGCTCGGGGACGAGCACGCCGGTGACGGTCAGCGCCATGGCGCACTCCACGTGGTCCCACACGTCGGCGTGGCCGCCCGGGAACCACGGGATCACCCCGTCGCGCTCCTGGGAGCGCACGAGGTAGTCCGCGGACCGGTACAGCTGTTCGGCGCTGAGGACCCCGGGCAGGTGGAGGGCGCCGGGGTCGGACGGTGCGGGTGCCATCAGGCGGCCGCGTCGGTGTGCGGCTTGCGCACGTACACGATGACGCTCTTGCCGATGACGGGGTTGAGGAGCCGCTCGGCCACCCGGGTGACCTTGGGGGCCTGGAGCATGTCCCAGACCAGGAGGTCGTGGTAGGCCTTGGCGGCCGGGTGGTCGTTGTTGTCGGTGCCCACGGCGCACTTGATCCACCAGTACGGGGCGTGCAGGGCGTGCGCGTGGTGGTGCGGGCCGATCACGAACCCGGTGGCCTTGAGCTTGGCCTCCAGCTCGGCGCGGGTGTAGATGCGGATGTGGCCGCCCTCGTTGGTGTGGTACTCCTCCGAGAGGGCCCAGCAGATGCGTTCGGGCAGGAAACTGGGCACGGTGACGGCGGCGATGCCGCCGGGCCTGAGGACCCGGTACAGCTCCTTCATGGCGGCGGTGTCGTGCGGTAGGTGCTCGAAGATCTCGGCGGCCACGACGCGGTCGAAGCTGTCGTCGTCGAAGGGCATGTCGAGGGCGTCACCCTTGACCGTCTCGGCCTTGGCGGAGGCCGGGGCCTCCCCCTCGTGGGCCATGGCCGCGAACATGGTCTCGACGTCGGCGAGGTCGCTCACGTTCTGGTCGAAGGCGACCACGTCGGCACCGCGTCGGTAGATCTCGAAGGCGTGGCGGCCGCCGCCGCAGCCGAGGTCGAGGACGCGCTGGCCGGGGCCGACGGGGAACAGGTTGAAGTCGACGGTGATCAGTGGAGGCTCCCTAGGGACGGTGCTGCGGGTCGTGGGATCAGGCGCCGTTCGCGCGGGCCCGCACGGGTGCGGGCCGGGTGTCGTCGTCTCCGGTACCGGCGCTGGTCCCCTTGACGGCGTCGATGGTGGTGGCGTAGCGCTGGGCGGTGAGTTCGGCCACGGCCTTCCAGGTGAAGCGCTCCTGGACCCGGCGCCAGGCGGCGGCGCCCATGCGCTCGCGCTCGGCGTCGTCGTCGAACAGGGAGGCGAGTTCGGCGGCCAGCAGTTCGGGGTCGCCCGGGGGGATGAGGCGTCCGGCGTCGCCGTCGGTGCCGACCACCTCGGGCAGGGCGCCCGCGTGGCTGGCGACGAGGGGTGTGCCGCAGGCCATGGCCTCCACGGCGGGCAGGGAGAAGCCCTCGTAGAAGGAGGGGACGACCGCGATCTGGGCGCTGGAGACGAGTTCGCCCAGCTGCTCGTCGTCGATGCCGCTGACGAACTCCACGCGGTCGCGCAGGCCGAGTTCGTCGACGAGCTGGTCGGTGGGGCCGCCGGGTTTGGGCTTGCTGACGATCCTCAGGGTGATGTCGCGTTCGGTGGCGAGCTTGGCGGCGGCGCGCAGCAGCACGCTGACCCCCTTGAGGGGGCTGTCGGCGCTGGCGGTGCACACGATGCGGCCGGGGACGCGTTCCACCTCGGGGCGGGGGTGGAAGTAGCGGGTGTCCACGCCGAGCGGGGTGACCTCCATGGTGGCGGGGTCGACGCCGAACTCGCGGGCGATGTCGTCGGCGGAGGACTGAGAGGGGACCAGAATCGGGTCGAGGCGGCGGGCCACCCGCGCCTGCATCCTGACGAATCCGTACCAGCGGCGCTTGGAGAGCTTCTGGAGGCCGCGGGCCTCCTCGATCTCGATCCGGCGGTCCACGCTGATGGGGTGGTGGATCGTGGTGACCAGGGGGAGTCCCGCTGACCTGATGCCGAGCAGACCCCACCCGAGGGTCTGGTTGTCGTGCACGACGTCGAACTCGTCGAGGCGGCGGCGGAGTTCGCGGTTGGCGCGCAGGGAGTAGGTGAGGGGCTCCGGGAACCCGGCGGTCCACATGGTGGCGACCTCCAGGACGTCGATCCAGTCGCGCCACTCGCGCACGGGCGGGGCGACGAAGGGGTTGGCGTCGTTGTAGAGGTCGAGGGAGGGGATCTTCTCCAGGGTGACGCCCTCGTCGAGGACGGGGTAGGGCTGTCCGGAGAAGACGGTGACCTCGTGACCGAGCGCGGCCAGTTCGCGTGACAGGTGGCGGACGTAGACTCCCTGCCCGCCCACGTGCTGTTTGCTGCGGTACGACAGGAGGGCGACGCGCAGGGGGCGTTCGCCGGAGGGCCGTGGGGTCGGTCCCGTGCTGGTGCCCGACTGGGTCAAGAGTCCACCTCTTCGTTGGATCGCGTGCCCGGTCGCCGCCGTTGGTGCCCCGGTACTGGCCGGAGCCGCTGGTGGGCGGCTGCTGGGATGCTGCGCGCCCCCATATGTTACTCGCGAGTTCACTCGGGGTCGGCGCCGGGCATCAGGTACAGGGGATCATATTCGGGGCGTCGTCCCCGGGGTGACGTTGGCCCAGCGGGGTCGGTGTGGCGTGCCCTCGCGAACGACGCGGCCGCGCTCCTCCAACAGGCGAAGGTGTGCGGCGGTCTCGGAGGCGGCCATGTGCCGGGCCAGTGGTCTCATGTCCGCCCAGGGGCGCCGCCACTCCAGGCGTGAGGTGAGTTCCCACAGGGTGGTGGGTCCCTGCTGCACCAGGCGAACCATGAGGTCCAGGCGCTCCTCGTGGTGGTCGACGATCTCCTTCGCGCGCTCGCGCAGTCCGGAGAAGCGCCTCTCGTGTGAGGGAAGACATAGGAGACGCTCGGCCCCGGGCAGGCCGCCGATCCGGGCCTGGGAGGCGAGGAAGTCGCCGAGCGGGTCGCCCTCGGCGGAGTCCAGGGGGAACTGGCCCACGTGCGGGGTGATGCGTGGCAGGACGTGGTCGCCGGTGAAGAGGAGTTCGCGTCCGGCGAGGTGGAGGCACAGGTGCCCTGGCGTGTGGCCGGGGGTCCACACGGCGCGCAGGTCCAGGCCGGGGACGTCGACGCGCTGGCCGTCGTCGAGGGCGGTGTCGGGGAGCGCGGGCGGTCGGAAGACGGTGGGCGAGGCGCGGAAGGCCTCGACGTCCTGGTCGGGGAAGCCCGCTCGGGCCATCTGTTCGATGACGGAGGCGGCACGCTGGTCGTCGGTGCGCTCCTCCTGGCGGCGCAGGACCTCGGCGTCGGCGGGGTGCATGGCGATCCAGGCGTCCGAGGCCGCGCGCAGGCGTCCGGTGAGTCCGGAGTGGTCGGCGTGGAAGTGGGTGACGACGGCGCCACGGACCTCGTCCACCCGGTGCCCTGCCTGGTGGAGGCCCTTGACCAGGGCGTCCCAGGAGTCGTCGTGGTCCCAGCCGGTGTCGACGAGGACGGGGCCGACGGGGGTGTCGAGGGCGTAGACGTAGGTGAACCCGATGGGGTTGTGGGGGACCGGAACGGGGATGCTCCACAACCCCTCGCCCAGGTCCTCTACTGGGGGAACCTCACGCATCCCTGGCCGACCTCTCCACTGGAAACCGAATCGGGTTCGATTCTAGGGAAGGGTCCTTCGAGCCGTGCGGGGGTGGGTACCTCCGGGGCTCGGACGCGGCCCGCCGCATTTCGGACCGACAAAATAGAACATATTCTACAAAGGTCGGAGTGTCGTCCCGAAAGTTCCGGCCAAGTTCTCGTATTGCCTCTGTCACGTCGGGCGATGAGGCGAGGATCATGGGTTCCAGGCGCTGTGATCAAGGGAATTCGTTGGATAACGTGTTCTCGTGAGCCGGGTCGCCGGGCGCGGGTCCACCGGGCTCGGCCGACCCTCGGGCCGTCGCACCTCGGCGACGCGCGGACCGATGACGAATGGGAGAGACCCTGTGGCGGTGCAGGCACCGATCGGAACGATGACACGGAGTCAGACCCAGCGTCGTCGGCGCATCGTCCAGACCGCGGCCGCCCTGGCGGTGCGCGGTGGCGTGGAGGCCATGCAGATGCGTTCGGTCGCCGAACGCGCGGGTGTCGCCCTGGGCACGCTCTACCGTTACTTCCCCTCCAAGATGGACCTGGTCGTGGCCGTGGTCACCGAGGAGCTCGACCTCCTGGAGGGCGGCATCGTCCGCCGTCCGCCCACCGCCGACAGCCCCTCCGGCCGGGCGGTCGACGTCCTGCTGCGCGCCACGCGCGGTCTCATGCGCGAGCCGGAACTGGCCGACGCCCTGGTGCGGTCCCTGATCATGGCCGAGGTCAAGATCGAGCTGGACGTGCGCATCAGCGACCTCGTGTGGAGGGTGGCCACCGGCAACCTCGAGGGCGCCGACACCACCGACGAGGCCGGCGAGGACGAGGCGGAGGCCGGTACCGACGTGGACCGCGACAGCACCGGGTACGTCCTGGTCGGCGCGCTCACCAGCGTGTGGATCTTCGAGCTGGTGGAGATCCTCAAGGGACGCCGCGACGTCGACGAGGTCGAGAGGCGTCTCCAGGCCGCCGCCGAACGCCTGCTCTCCTCCTTCTGACGGCTCCGGCTCCCCACGGCTCCCGCCAAGGGGCGTCCGCCTCGTAGCGCTGTCCCGGCCGGCTACTCGGCCGGTTCTTCCGCCTCGCTCTGCCCGCTCCCGAACAACAGTCCCAGCAGGCCTCCGAGCAGGCCGGGGGAGCCGTTCCCGGGAGACCCGCCGCCGCCTCCGGGCGGCTCCTCCTCGTCCTCACCCTGGCCGGGGTCGGGCTGCTCCGCCGGGGGCTCGGGTGCGCCCGGACCCTCACCTGGGGCCTCCGGGCCGTTCCCGCCGTGCTCCTCCCGGGGCTGTCCCCCGCCGTCGCCCTCGTCGCGCGGCCCGTTCGGGCTGCCGCTGGGGCCGTCGCTCCTCGGTGTGTCCGTCCCGGGGGCCTCGGTACTCGTCTCCCCGGCGGCGGTGGCCGAGGTCGGCTCGGTCCCCGGCTTGCCGTCGGAGGCGGTGGAGACCGACTCCACCTCGGACAGGCCCGGACGCTGCCCCGGCAGGGCCGGGCCGGAGTCGATCATGGTGGTGGGGCCGCCGACCGAACTGGCCCACCACCACAGCCCCAACGCGACCACGACCGTGGCCAGCCCGGAGACCGCGGGCAGCGGCCAGCGCCTGCGGCCGGTGTCGGTGATCTCGCCGTGCGGGTCGTGGTCGGGGGAGGGCAGCGGTGAACGCGCGTCGTCGCGCACGGGGTGGTCCGCGGTCATCACTCGGTCGCCGGGCAGGGCCCGGGGGAGCGGGACCTCGACGGGGCCGGCGTCCTCGCCCGCTTCGACCACCGGGTCGCCGGGCGGGCGCGAGCGGTGGACCGGGTAGCCGTCCGCGGTGAGCGGTTGCATGGCGGCGGCGATCCGGGCGCGTTCCTCGGCCGCGTCGGGTGAGGTACAGGTACGCACGACCCGGTCGCGCAGACCGGGCGGCGCCCCGGGCGGGCGCAGCAGGGCCAGCGCGGAGGAGACCTGGTGCACCTGGGTGCGCCAGTTGCCGCTGGGGGTGTCCTCGTCGGGTTCGGGCGCGGGAAGGTCCTCCAGTCCCTCCGCCGCTCGGCGGATCGCGGAGCGGGAGAGCTCGCCGCAGATCCTCGGTTCCAGTCCCAGCACCCGGGAGACGGCCGAGGTGGACAGCGCGTGGCGCAGGTTCAGCTCGACGAGTTCCCGGTGGCTGGCGGGCAGGCGGGAGAACATCCGCGCGACCGGTGCCTCGGCGGGCACGGTGGCCAGGCGCGTGTAGGGGCAGGTGTGCGCGAATCCGCGCCGCTGACAGGCGGCGCGGACGAGCGCGAAGAGCCAGGGGCCCCGGTCGGCGGGGTCCGCGAGTCTGGACCCCAGTTCGACCCCGGCTACGAGGGCCTCGTGTACGGCGTCGGTGACGGGGTCCTCGTCGGGCCGGTCAACGCGCTCGCTGTACTGGTCGGGGTCGCCCAGCAGGGACCACGCGTACCGGAAGAGCGGCTGCGCGAACGCGTCGTGCAGCCCCTCGACGGTGTCGGTCGTCGGTACGCCTGTTTCGTTACCTCTGGTCACGATTCTCCCCCCACTCCTGAGGTGACGCTAGCGAGGGGAGGCGTCTGGTGTGGGCGAATGGATCAGCTGTGGCTGGAAGGTGAGACTTCTGTTACCGTCCATGCGCCTGCGGCGTCACTCGCCACGCGCCGCCGACCTCGCCCACGTGCCCCCTACTCGCCGCCCCGGGAGGGTTGGCCGATGGAGACCATGCGCTCCACCGAGCGACGGGCCCGCTCGGCGGTCCCGGGGTCCACGTGGATCTCGGTGGTGCCGTGGCGGAGCGAGTTCAGCAGCTTGTCCGCGTCGATCATCTTCATGTAGTGGCACTCGGCGCGGGAGTTGACCGCCTCGAACTCCGTGGTGGAGTTGGCGTTGCGCAGCTGGTGCAGCATGCCGGTCTCGGTGGCGATGAGCACCTTCTTGGCGGTGGTGTTCTCGGCGGCGCTCAGCATCCCGCCGGTGGAGAGGACCTTGACGCGCTCCTCCGGGACCGCGCCGCTGCCCACGAGGTAGAGCGCGGAGGTCGCGCAGCCGCACTCGGGGTGGACGTACACCTCGGCGTCGGGCTCGGACGCGACCCGTTCGCGCAGGGTGTGGCCGTCGATTCCGGCGTGCACGTGGCACTCGCCCATCCAGATGTGGATGTTCTCGCGGCCGGTGACCCGCTTGACGTGGGCGCCCAGGAACTGGTCCGGGAGGAAGAGGATCTCCTTGTCCTCCGGGATGGACCGGATGACGTCGGCCGCGTTGGAGGAGGTGCAGCAGATGTCGGTCTCGGCCTTGACCGCCGCCGTGGTGTTGACGTAGGCGACCACGACCGCGCCGGGGTGCTGGGCCTTCCAGGCGCGCACGTCCTCCGCGGTGATGGTGTCGGCCAGCGAGCACCCCGCGTTGGGATCGGGCAGCAGGATGGTCTTCTCCGGTGCGAGGATCTTGGCCGTCTCGGCCATGAAGTGCACACCGCAGAAGACGATGGTGCTGGCGTCCACGCTCGCGGCCAGCCGGGAGAGAGCCAGGGAGTCGCCGGTGTGATGGGCGACGTCCTGGATTTCCGGGCGCTGGTAGTTGTGCGCGAGGATGACAGCGTCGCGCTCCTCTGCCAGGCGGCGGACCTCGGAGGCCCACTCCTGCCTGGTCATGGTGTCCGCCGTCGCGGTGACCGATGCCATGTCCTACTACTTCCTTGAGGCTGTGGGCACGCCGTGCGGGCGCCGTGCCAGGGGAGATGAGTGCGCCGACCAAGTTTTTGTCTGCCAGGCACAAACCTGGTGAAGCTTAACATGGCGTGGAACGGAAGGGACAGGGTGGATATCCCGGAAGCAAACGGACAGGCCATGGTGGCCGCAGCGGGCCCGACCGCGACGGCCGACCCCGAACGGGGGGGAGGGGCCGCGGTGCTGTCCGCGCACGAGGCGATCGCGGTCGTCCTCCAGATCCGCGCGGGCGAGCTGTGCGTCCTGTTGTGGCGGCGGGCCCTGCCGCCCTGCGAGGGCGAGTGGGCGCTGCCCGGCGGGCGACTCGGTGCCGACGAGAGCCTTGGCGCCTCGATCCGCCGTCAGCTCGCGCAGAAGGTCGACGTCCGCGACCTCAGCCACATGGAACAGCTGGAGACCCGCAGCGACCCCGACCGCGACCCCCAGCGCCGCACCCTGGCCACCGCGTACCTGGGGCTGGTCCCGGCGCACATCGACCCGGTGGTTCCGGCGGACACCGACTGGCACCCCGCCGCCGACCTGCCCCCGATGGCCTTCGACCACGCCTCCATCGTCCTCTCGGGCCGCCGCCGACTGCGCTCCAAGCTCAGCTACACCAACCTGGGGTTCGCCCTGGCACCGCCGGAGTTCACGATGTCGGAGCTGTCGGCCCACTACCGGGCCGCCCTCGGGCACGACGTGGCCGCCACCAACCTGCGCCGGGTCCTGCTGCGGCGCGGACAGATCGAGGAGACGGGTCGTTCGGTGCCCTCCGGCCGCTCTGGCGGCCGACCCGCCGCGCTCTTCCGCTTCCGGGCGCGCGAACTGGAGGTCACCGACGCCTTCGCCGTGCTGCGCCCTCCCGGCACCTGAGCCCCGTGCGTCGCGGGCCCGGGCCGCTCCGGTCCGGGTCCGCGCCGGTACAGGCCTTGTACACTCCCTAACCGTGGCAATTCGTACTGTGGTGTTCGACGTCGGCGAGACACTCATCGACGAGACGCGGATCTTCGCGCGCTGGGCGGACCGGTTCGCGATCCCGCACATGGCGTTCTTCGGCACCATCGGCGCGGTGATCGCCTCCGGCGGCACGCTCACCGACGGCTTCCGGCTGCTCGTGCCCGGGTTCGACCTGGAGGCCGAGAGCGCCCGCTGGCGCGCCGAGGACCCCGAGGGCGCCCGCGAGCACTTCGACGAGCGCGACCTCTACCCCGACGTGCGCCCCGCCTTCAAGGCCATGAACGAGGCCGGGCTGTCCCTGGTGATCGCGGGAAACCAGCCGCCCGAGGCCGGACCGGCCCTGGACGCCATGGGCCTGGGAGTCGACGGCATCGGCATCTCCGACGTGTGGGGCACGCAGAAGCCCGAGCCCGAGTTCTTCGACCGCGTCCTGGAGCTGGCCGACCGCGTCCGCCCGGGTGTCACGGCGGGGGAGATCCTCTATGTCGGCGATCGCGTCGACAACGACGTCCTCCCCGCCCGCCGCGCGGGAATGCGCACCGCCCTGCTGCGCCGGGGCATCTACGGGTACCGTCACGCGGCCACCCCCGACGCCGAACGGGCCGACGTGGTGGTCGACGACCTCCACCAGCTTTCCGACTGGATCTCCGACCAGGGCTGAGCCCGACCGGAATGTGACGTCCGCCGGGTCATACTCATGTTCGAACGCGGGTGGCGTGTCGTCTGTCCCACCACCTCCTGGCCTCGGGTACCCTTCCCGGCACGCCCAGGGACCGACCGGGGTCGCGGTCCGGTCACGGTGCCCGATTCAACCCGTTTGATCCCCAGGCCCAGGGGAAGGCTGCGTACCTGCGCGGCTCCCCGCGGTAACACCAACCGGCCCCCGAACGGAGACGACCCCGCGATGATCACATTCGAGGGCGCCGCCAAGACCTATCCAGACGGCACCGTCGCCGTCGCCAGCCTGGACCTGACCGTGGAGTCCGGCGGGACCACGGTCTTCGTCGGGCCCTCCGGCAGCGGCAAGACGACCTCCCTGCGGATGATCAACCGCATGGTCGAGCCCACCGCCGGAACCATCCGCGTCGACGGCGCGGACATCCGCGAACAGGACCCGGCCCAGCTGCGCCGCTCCATCGGCTACGTCATCCAGCAGGCGGGACTCTTCCCGCACCGCACGGTCCTGGACAACATCGCCACGGTGCCGCTGCTCCTGGGATGGCGGCGCAGCAAGGCGCGCGCACGAGCCGCCGAGCTCATGGAACTGGTCGGCCTCGAACCCGCCCAGGCCAAGCGCTACCCGCACCAGCTCTCCGGCGGCCAGCAGCAGAGGGTCGGCGTCGCCCGCGCCCTCGCCGCCGACCCGCCGATCCTGCTCATGGACGAGCCGTTCAGCGCCGTCGACCCGGTCGTGCGCACCAGCCTCCAGGACGAGCTGATCCGCCTCCAGCAGGAACTGAACAAGACGATCGTGTTCGTCACCCACGACATCGACGAGGCCGTGCGCCTCGGCGACCGCATCGCGGTCTTTCGCCCCGGCGGCGAACTCGCGCAGTACGACTCCCCGAAGCGCCTGCTGGCCGATCCCGTGGACGCGTTCGTCGAGTCGTTCATCGGCTACGACCGGGGCGTGCGACGCCTCTCGTTCTTCCCCGCCAGCGGACTCTCCCTGCGTGAGGACGTCGTCTTCGACGACGAGGACCGGGTCGAGCGGGCCAAGGACGTCGTCGCCGGGGACGCCGAACCCTGGGCCCTCGTGGTGGACCCCGACCGGATGCCCCGAGGGTGGGTCAGCGCGGCGCAGCTCGACCGGGCCCCCACCGGGGTGCCGCTCGGCTCACTGGACCTGGCGCCCTACGGCCACACCTTCGACGTGGCGGTCGACTCCCTGCGCGCCGCCCTGGACGCCGCCGTGCTCTCACCCGCGGGCCGCGCCGTCGGCGTGGACGACGAGGGCCGGGTCGTCGGCGTGGTCTCCCAGGACGACCTCGGCTCCGCGATCTGGTCGGTGTCCGAGTGATCGCCGCCGACGGCGGGAACTGGGCCGTGGGGGCCTGGGAGTGGGCGGTGCGGGTCACCGACTGGGGCGTGGCCAACTGGAGCTACCCGGGCGAGCCCAACCGGGGGATCTGGCCCCGGCTCCTGGAGCACATGCGCCTGGCCTACCTGTCCATCCTCATCGGGCTGGCCGTCGCCGTGCCGCTGGGGCTGGCGTGCGCGCGCTGGCGCGGTGTCTACCCGCCCGTGCTCACCGGCGTGAACGTGCTCTACGCGGTGCCGTCCATCGCCCTGTTCTTCCTCATGCTCCCCTACACCGGGTTCAGTGACTGGACCGCGATCATCCCGCTGTCCCTGTACACCCTGGTGATCCTGCTGCCCAACGTCGTGGACGGGCTGCGCCAGGTCCCCGACCACGTACGCCAGGCGGCCGTGGCGATCGGCTACAGCCCGCTCCGGCGCCTCGTGACCGTGGAGATGCCGGTGGCGGTGCCGGTGATCATCGCCGGGCTGCGCGTGGCCTCGGTGGCCACCATCAGCATGGTCAGCGTCGCCTCCCTGGTGGGCCTCGGCGGGTTGGGCCAGCTCATCCTCAGCGACGGGTTCCGCCGCCAGTTCGACGCGCCCATCGTGGTCGGCATCGTGCTGGTGGTCCTGCTGGCCTTCGTCACCGACGCCCTGCTGGTGATCGCCCAGTACCTGCTCACCCCCTGGACGCGCGGCAACGCGGGGCCGGGCGGCGGACGACGCGCACGAGCGCGCCGCGGGGCCACCGCGCCCAGCGGCGCACCCGCCGCCCCGAACGCCGCGCCCGCGAACCCGAGCCCAGCCACGGCGGGGGAGTAACCATGGACATCCTGAACGAACTCGTGGCGTGGTTCAGCGACCCCGCGCAGTGGAGCGGCTCGGCGGGCATCCCGGCCCGGCTGGGCGAACACGTCTACTACTCGCTGCTGGGCCTGCTGATCTCCGCCGTCATCGCGGTGCCGATCGGCCTGTTCACCGGACACACCGGTGTGGGCGGCTTCCTCACCGCGAGCCTGGCCAACTTCGCCCGCGCCCTGCCCACCATCGGCGTGCTCTTCCTGATCGTGCTGGCCGCCGGGATCGGACTGGTGCCCGTCATCGCCGCGCTGGTGGCGCTGGCCGTCCCGCCCATCCTCGTCAACACCCACGAGGGGGTCCGGGGCGTGGAACCCCGGCTCCGGGACGCCGCCCTGGGAATGGGCATGCGCGGCCGCGAGGTCCTGTTCAAACTCGAACTCCCGGTGGCCACGCCGCTCATCCTCATCGGGATGCGCACCGCCGCCGTCCAGGTGGTGGCCACGGCCACCATCGCCGCCTACGTGGGAGTGGGCGGCCTGGGACGCTACATCGTCGACGGCCAGGCCCGACAGGACCTGACGATGATGCTGGGCGGCTCCCTGCTCGTGGTGGCGCTGGCCGTGGCCACCACGCTCCTGTTCGCCGGGCTGCGACGGGTCCTCGTCGCTCCCGGACTGCGTGCCGAATCCGCGGTGGCGCGCTGACCGGGCGGTCTTCGGGCACCGCCTGTCAAGTAGGACTCCCCAGAGAGAAGGTTCGGACATGCACAAGAAGCTCGCCCTCATCGGGCTTCCCCTGGTGTTGCTCCTCAGCGCGTGCGGTGGCAGCGACCCCTTCGAGGAGGAAGGCGGCGGAGGCGCCGAGTCGGGCTCGGTCGTCATCGGCTCCGCCGACTTCCCCGAGAGCACCCTGCTCGCCGAACTGTACGGCCGGGCCATGGCGGCCGAGGGCGTCGACGTCGAGTACCAGCTCAACATCGGCAGCCGCGAGGTGTACTACTCGCAGATCGAGTCGGGCAACCTCTCGGTCTTCCCCGAGTACAACGGGGCGACCCTGGCCTACCTCGACGACGACGCGCCCAGCGCCGACGCCGAGGAGACCAACGCCCTGGTCGAGGAGGCCCTGCCGGAGGGGTTGGAGATCCTGGACTCCTCCAGCGCGGAGAACAAGGACTCGATCACCGTCACCAGAGAGGTGGCCGAGGAGCACGACCTTGCCAGCCTCACCGACCTGGCGGACGTGGCCGACGAGCTGGTGCTGGGCGGGCCGCCCGAGTTCGAGACGCGCCACCAGGGCGTGGTGGGGCTGGAGTCGGTCTACGGGATCGAGTTCGCCGAGTTCCGCTCGCTGGAGGTCGCGCTGCTGACCAAGGCGCTCCAGGACGGTGACATCCAGGCGGCCAACCTCTTCACGACCGATCCGCAGATCGAGGTGGAGGACCTGGTGGTCTTGGAGGACCCGGAGAACCTCTTCGGCTCGCAGAACATCACGCCGCTCATCAACGCCGAGCAGGTCGACGACACCGCGAGGGACGCCCTCAACTCGGTCTCCGCGGCGCTGACCACGGAGGAGCTCACCCAGCTCAACGAGCGCGTCGTGGTCGGTAACGAGAACGCTGCCGACGTCGCCCAGGAGTGGCTGGAGGAGCAGGGCCTGGTCTGACCCCGCCCGCTGACACAAGGGGGCCCCGGAACCGTCGCCCGGTTCCGGGGCCCCTCGTGCGTCCGTCGATCCGCTCAGCCCAGGGCGTGGTAGCGACCGTCCCAGCGGACCATCGCCGGACCGCGCCGACGCTCGCCCACCTCGGGCAGGCCCACCACGTCGGCGAAGAACACCACGTGGTCGCCGACCTCCACGCGTTGACGCACCGAACACTCCATCGCGGCCAGCGCGTCATCCAACACGATCGCCCCGGTGTGCGCGCCCCGGTGGTGTGCCAGCCCCGACACCAGGTGCCGGGCACTCGGGCGGCCCTCGGCGGCGAACCGCCCCGCCACCGCGCGCTGGTCGGCGGCGAGCACGCTCACCGCGAACGCGCCCACCTCCCCCACCACCTCGGCCACGTAGCCCTCCCCGGCCACGCTCAACATCACCACCGGGGGGTCCGTGGAGATCGACACCAGGGCGCTCACCGTCGCCCCGATGTCGTCGCGGCCGTCCGCGATGGTCACCACGGTCACACCGGTCGGCAGCAGCGCCATCGCCTCCAGGTAGGCGCCGCTCGGAACGCTCAACGGATCTCCCACGAGCCGGGCATGCTCAGCGGGCCGGAGGCGGGCAGCCCCAGCCGGGCCGCCAGGTGCTCCAGCGGGCCCCAGGCGCTCAGCACCGTCTGCGGTTCCGCGGAGGCCACGTCCTCGCTGGACTCGTGCTGGCGGAGCCGGTCCAGCGGGTGCGACCGCGGGAAGACGCGCACCGGAAGCGCCCCGGCCCCGACCTTGGCGCGGGCCAGACGCACCGCCGTCTCCACGCCGCCCAACTCGTCGACCAGGCCGTTCTCCAGAGCGTCCGCCCCGGTCCAGATCCGGCCCTTGGCGACCGCGTGGATCTCGTCCCAGGTACGGCCCCGAGCGGCGGCGGCCTTGGCCACGAAGTCCTCGTAGATGGAGTCCAGGAGCGTGTTGATCCGCTCCCACTCGGAGTCGCTGAACCCCGTCAGGGTGTCGAACATGCCCGCGTGCGGGCCCTCGCTCACGGAGTCGGAGGTGATGCCGAAGCGCTCCCGGAGCGCGCCCATGACCGGCTTGCCGATCAGCACGCCGATGGACCCGGTGATGGTGGCGGGCTGGGCCACGATCGCGTCCGACCCCATGGCGACGTAGTAGCCGCCCGACCCGGCGACGTCGCCCATGGTCGTGACGACCGGCTTGCCCGCCTCCCGGGTCAGCTGGCTCTCGCGGCGGATCAGGTCCGAGGCGATGGCCGAACCGCCGGGGCTGTCCACCCGGAACACCACGGCCCGGACCCGGGGGTCCTGGCGGGCGGCGCGGAAGGCGGCGCAGACGGTGTCCGAACCCATCACGGTGCCGCCCAGCGGTGAACGGCGGCTCTTACCCAGGTTGATGCCGCCGTTGGCGGAGATCAGGGCGATGTGGTCCCCGTTGTCGGCGAACCGGGGCCGGGGCGGCGGGACGTGCCTGCGGTGGTACCGGGTGACGAACTGGAGGGTGGGTTCGGGGGAGCCCTCGGCCCTGGCCCGCACCTCGGCGTTGAGCTCGGAGTACACCTCGTCGCGGTAGGCGAGCTGGTCGACGAGCCCGGCGTCCAGCGCCTCCTGGCCCAGGATCGGCGCGGTGGCCACGAGCTCCCGGACACGATCCTCGGAGAGCCCGCGGCTCTCGGCGACCGCCGCGACGATCTGGTCGTTCATCGACTCCACGAGCCGCCCCGCAGCCTCACGGTGGGCGTCGGTGTACCCCGTCTGCGTGTACGGGTTGATCGCGTTCTTGTACTCGTGGCGCGCCCCGGCCTCGAACGTGACGTCGAGCTTGTCCAGGGCGCCCTTGAGGAACGTGGTGCGCGACATCAGGCCGCTCAGCCCCACCAGGCCGGTGGGGGAGAGGACCACCCGGGAGAAGGCGGTGGCCAGGTAGTAGGGCAGGTTGCCGTCCCCGGCCTCGCCGAAGGTGTCCGCCCAGGCCACGGCGGGCTTGCCGGTGGCGCGGAAGTCGGCCACGGTGTCGCGCAGCTCCTGGATCTTGGCGATCCCCAGCGAGCGGGCGTCCACCCGCACGACCAGACCGCCCACCTCCGGGTCCCGGGCACCTCTGCGGATGCCCTCCAGCACCTCCAGGTAGTGCTGCTTGCGCCTGTTCATGATCTGGCTGAGGGGATCGCCCGGCGCCTCGTCGGCGACACCCTCCGTGAGGTCCAGTTCCAGGACCAACGGTCCCCGGGGTCGGGCCCCGAACCGGTTGAGGGACAAGGGCTCAGTGATCTTCGCGAGGTCCACCATGGACCCAGAGTAGTAGGGGAGGTGGTCCGGCGCGGAGGGTGTGTCGGGGGCGCTATGGTCGACTGTGCTCCGATCTGTCGGACACGAGTTCGGGGACCGTATGAGAAGGGCGGAACGCACAATGGCGGGCACGACGGACCTGGTTCGGGACCGGCTGAGGGGCGGTCGTGTCGCCGCGGTCGCGGCGACTGCCCTGCTGGCGCTCACCGCCTGCGGTTCCGAGGACGCCCCCGGCGAGCTCGAACTGCAGCGCGGCGAGAGCGGCATGATGCCCGCGATCGAGCCGCCCGGCCCGGAGGGGTTCGAGAACGCCGACGTGATGGGCGTACGGATCGACACCCCCGACGAGTGGGACGTCCAGAACGACGGCTCCGAGCTGTGCATGACCCCTCCCGGCCAGAGCTCCTGTGCCTACGGTTCGATCCAGCTCGTTCCCAAGCAGGCCGACAAGCACCCGCAGAGCTGGCCGAAGAAGGACGAGTCCTTCAACGACGACGACGGCTGGGCGGACGACACCGGCAGCTGCCGCAGCCTCAACACGGCCGCCTCGGGCAACATCGGTGTGGCCGACGCCAGCCTGGAGACCGGGGCCGGAAGCGTCTTCGAGCACGCCGACGGCCGCAAGTCCCACTACTCCATCTGGTCCGTCACCTGCGACAACGACGACACCTTCGAGGTTCGTATGTGGTTCCTTCCGGAGAGCGACGTCCTCCTCTACGTGTGGTCCGTGGACGCCCAGTACAGCGCCGTCTACGACGAGATCGCCGAGTCGATGGACACCACGGAGTACCGGAACGGGTAGCCGCTTCCGCTCCGTGGCCGTGGCCGCGGCTACCGGTCGGGTCCACGGCCGGGGGCCGGGCGGCGGCCGGGTTTCGCACCTGTGGATTACTCCAACCGAGTGTTCCCGAAGGGCCCTGAGGACATAGGGTCGTGTTCGGTGAAGCAGTCAACGGAACTTGATGGGGTGCATGCGCTGGTGACCACCATGGGAACGGCGGGACGGGTCGAGCAGTACACGCTGGACAACGGACTGCGTCTGGTGACGGCTCCGGCCTCCACCGGGCAGGTCGCCTCGGTCAACCTCTGGTACGGGGTCGGGTCGAGGCACGAGGTGACCGGCCGCACCGGGTTCGCGCACCTGTTCGAGCACCTGATGTTCCAGGGCAGCGGGAACGTCACCAAGGGCGAGCACTTCGACGTGGTCGAGCGGCTGGGCGGCGACATCAACGCCTCCACCTCCACCGACCGCACCAACTACTACGAGACGGTCCCCACCCACGCCCTGGACACCGTCCTGTGGCTGGAGGCCGACCGCCTGGCGACCCTGCGCGAGGGCATGACCCAGGAGGTCCTGGACAACCAGCGCGACGTCGTCAAGAACGAGCGCCGCCAGCGCTACGACAACCAGCCCTACGGCACGGCCCTGGAGCGCATCCTGCGCCTGGCCTACCCCGAGGGCCACCCGTACCACCACTCCACGATCGGCTCCATGGCGGACCTGGACGACGCCGACCTGGACTACGTCAAGTCCTTCCACAAGGCGCACTACGGCCCCGACAACTGCGTGCTGACCATCGTCAGCGACCTGGAGTCCGAGGACGTCCTGGCCAGGGTCGAGAAGTTCTTCGGCGGTATCCCCGCCCGCGAGGACCTCCCCGAGACCCCCGACCCGGCACTGCGCGCGCCCCTGGGCGGCCCCGTGCGGGACGCCGTGACCGAGACCGTCCCGGCCGCCGGGGTGTTCATCGGCTTCCGCGTCCCCTCCTACGGCGAGCGCGGACACGACGCCGCCCAGCTGGCAGCGGCCGTCCTCGGACAGGGCCAGGGCAGCCGCCTGTACCGGTCGCTGGTCGTGGACCGGCCCATCGCCGCCGACGACGGCGGGGGCTCCGCCGACATCCTGCCCTTCCGTTACACCGACAGCCTCCTGCTGGTGAACATGCTGGCCCGCGAGGGCGTGCAGGGCGACGTCCTGGAGCAGGCCATCCGCGAGGAGGTCGCCAAGCTCGCCAACGGCGTCACCGACGAGGAGCTCGACCGGGCCCGCGCCGTCCTGGAACGCGAGCACCTGCACTCCATCGCCAGCCCCTCCGGCCTGGCCGACAGCATCGGCAGCTGCACCCAGCTGTTCGGCGACCCCGAACTCGCCTTCACCTGGCCCGAGCGCTGGGCGGACATCACCGCCGAGGAGGTCCGCGCCGCCGCCGCGAACCTGCTCGTCGACGACAACATGCTGGTCGTCCGGTTCGACCCCGAGCCCGAGACCGCCGCCGAGACGCTCCAGGCGGAAGCCGAGGCCGACGCCGCGGCCCAAGCCCAGCAGGCGTAACCGCCCCGTTCCCGCCCAGCCGCAGAAAGAGCCGCAGAGCATGCAGAACCGCCCGGACCTCGGCGCCCCCGCGTCCTTCACCTTTCCCAAGCCCCAGCGGATCACCGTCGGCGGCGGCACCGTCGTCGCCCTCGACGTCCCCGGCCAGCAGCTGGCCTCCCTCCGCCTCGTGCACCCCTTCGGCGGTGCCGTCGAACCGCTCGACGCCATGGGCGTCAGCGCTCTGACCAGCGAGGCGCTGGAGGACGGCCCCGGCGGCAACAGTTCCCTGGCCCCGGCCCTGGAGCGCCACGGCGCCGAGTGGATCGCCCGCGTCAACTGGGACGGTTTCATCACCGGCCTGGACGCGCCCACCAACCGCCTGGGCGACGCCGTCAACCTGTTCGCGGACGCCGTGCGCCGTCCGGCCCTGAACCCCGACGACGTCGTTCGCCGCCGTGAGCAGCTCCTGGAGCGCTTCTGGCTTGACGCCTCCTCCGCTTCCACCCTGGCCATGCGCAGCCTCGGCGGCCAGCTGTTCACCGGCCGCTACGCCACGCCGCTGGCGGGCGGCCCGGTCAAGCTGGCCGACATCAGCCCCGAGACCGTCGCGCGCTTCCACGCCGACTCGATCGCCTCGGTGGCCGGGACCCTCGTGGTCGTCGGCGACCTGGCCAACGTCGACCTGGAGGAGCTGGGCCGGATCGTGTTCGGCGACGCCGCGCCCGCGCCGGAGCGCAAGGCCACCGAGCCCGAGCCGCCGCCCGGCGACCTGCCGCGCGTGCTCATCGTCGACCGTCCCGGCTCCGTGCAGTCGGCCCTGGTCATCGCGCACCGCGCACCCTCGCGTTCGCAGGTGGACCTGCCGCGCGCCGAGGGCGTCGGCGAGATCCTCGGCGGCATGTTCACCTCCCGCCTCAACATGGAGCTGCGCGAGCGCCTGGGCTACACCTACGGCGCCGGGAGCCGCTTCGACCTGCGCCGCGACAGCGGTGTGTTCTTCATGAGCACGCAGGTCGAGGCCGGGACCACCGCGCACTCGGTCACCTCCTCCCTGGAGCAGGTGAACAAGCTGCGCGACCAGGGCGTGACCGAGGACGAGCTGTCCACGGTCCGCGAGTCCAACACCGTGGGCCTGCCGGTCACCTACTCCACGGCCCGGGCCATGGCGGGCGCGCTGGTCGACATGGTCGTGCACGACCTGCCCGACGACAACGTGGACCGCATCCGCGCCGGATACGAGAAGCTCACCGCCGAGGACCTGAACTCCGCCGCCGTCGAGTACCTTCGTCCTGAGGAGGCCGTCGTGGTGGTGGTCGGCGACGCCGACAGCCTGCGCGAACCGCTGACCAACACCGGTGTCGGGCCGGTCGAGGTACGCAGCCCCGAGTCCCTCTGGAGCTGATCCCCGGGGGCGGCGCACGCGAGCACGCACGTGTACGTGGGCCCGCCCGGGTCAAGGATTGGTAAGGGAGGGCCTCGTCACGGCATGCGTGGCCCTCCCCCGGACATAACGAAACCGAACCTATGTGTCAGCCATCAGACAACCAGCGGCGTGACCCCGGCGTCATCCTGGTATAACGAGTGATCCGTGCACCTAAGTGGTGACAGCGACCGCAATGCTCCGCAGGAGGCCACCATGGCCGGTGAATGGACCCGTGGATAACCGTGTCCTCCCTAGAAAATCCGCACACGCAGCGGCCCCAGACGTCGCTCGATCCCGCGCCTCCCGAGGCGGCCGTGGCTGAGCCGGAGGGCGGTGGTCGGCTGCTCAAGGCCCGCTACCAGCTGACCTCCGAGATCGCGCGCGGCGGCGTCGGCACCGTCTGGCGTGCCACCGACCTGGTCATCAAGCGTGAGGTGGCGGTCAAGGAGCTCCGCCTGCCCTCGGACCTGAGCCGGAACGAACGCGAGTCCCTGGTCCAGCGCACCACGCGGGAGGCCCGGGTCGCCGGACGCCTCGTCCACCCCAGCCTCGTCACCGTCCTGGACGTCGTGGACGAGGACGAGCGGCCGTGGATCGTCATGGAGCTGCTGGAGGCCTCCACCCTGGAGGAGATCATCCAGGTGGGCGGCCCGCTGCCGTACCAGCGCGTGGCCGAGATCGGGCTCCAGCTGATCGACGCGCTCAAGGTCGCGCACAACGAGGGCATCGTCCACCGGGACGTCAAGCCGGAGAACGTGATGATCAACGAGGCCGGTCGGGTGGTTCTGACCGACTTCGGCCTGGCCGCCTGGAACGGCGAGTCCGCGCTGAGCGCCTCGGGACGCATCATCGGTTCACCCGCCTACATCCCGCCGGAGCGCGCCAAGGCCGGTCCCGTCGGGCCGGAGTCCGACATCTGGTCCCTGGGCGCCACCCTGTACGCGGCGGTCGAGGGCTACCCGCCCTACGACCGCAAGGGCTACATCAAGATCCTGCGCCAGGAACCGTTGGACGAGCCCAAGGAGGCCACCAACGCCGGGCCGCTCGCCCCGGTGCTGGCCGGGATGCTGCGGGTGGAGCCGGGGGAGCGGCTGAGCGCGGAGAACGCCGCCAAGATGCTGCGGATCGCGGCGCTGGCCCCCTGGGCACCCGAACGTACCGACGTGGAGCGCGCGCCCGCGGCCGAGGGCGCCTCCGAGGAGGAGGCGGGAGCCGACACCGAGGGGTCGGAGGAGCGCGAGTCGGCGCGGGAGCACTTCCGCGCGGGAGCGCACGTGCTGGCCGAGTCCATCAGCGAACGGCTGCGCAACAGCCCGGAGGCGGTGAACTCGATCATGCTGTCGATCCGCGAGTCCACCGAGACGCTGGGGCTCACCAAGTCGGGCAAGCACTCCGAGCGCAGCCACCTGACGGTGGCGGCCGCCGTCGGCCTGGGTGTGGTCGCCCTGCTGGCCCTGGTCGTGTGGGCGCTCTTCGGTCTTTGACCACCGGACACACGAAGAGGCGCGCGAACCGGTGTTCGCGCGCCTCTCGTCGTTCACGGGGGTCCGCCGGGACGCTCCGAAGAGCCGCCGGGGATGGAGTGGGGCCGGCGGGATTCGAACCCGCACTGTACAGCACCTAAAGCTGCCGTCTCCTGCCGTTGGACTACGGCCCCGACGGGGCCACTCTACCGGGATCGGGGACTCGACCGGCCGTCCGGGCCCGTGGTCTCCGGGCGGCCGGTCGGCGGGCTCAGACGCCCAGTTCCTTCTTGATCCGGTCCACGTGGCCGGTGGCCTTCACGTTGTGGAACGCCTTGGTCACCTTGCCGTCGGTGCCCACGATGACCGTGGAGCGGATGACGCCCTGGACGACGCGGCCGTAGTTCTTCTTCTCGCCGAAGGCGCCGTACGCGCGCAGGGTGTCCTTGTCCGGGTCACCGAGCAGGGTGAAGGTCAGGCTCTCCTGCTCTCGGAACTGGGCGAGCTTCTCGGGCTTGTCCGGGGAGACACCCAGGACGGTGAAGCCGGCGGCGGCGAACTCGGCGATGTTGTCGCGGAAGTCGCAGGCCTGCGTGGTGCACCCGGGCGTCATGGCGGCCGGGTAGAAGTACAGGACGACGCTCTTGCCGGTGTCGGCCAGGACCTTGCTCAGGGTGACGGGCTGGCCGTCGGCGTCGCTGAGGGTGAAGTCGGGAGCCTGGTCGCCGGGCTCCAGGCGGATGGGGTCGCTCACGTTGTGTCTTCCTGTCTGCTGCTGGCGGACCGCGTGCGACGGTCCGCGTCGTTTCACGCCTCACAGTACGAGATCCTCCTGAGCGGCGGGAGGGCCGGTTCGTCGGCGCTGGTCGGAGACGCGGATGATCTTCGGTTGCGATTCCGGTTCGGTTCATCCGCTTTGGGATCGACCAACGGTTCGATCACCTATTGTTGACCCTGTGCTATAGGTTGGTCGTCCTCTGGGACATGGCGCAGCGTGCGCGGGTCGCCCGTGACCCGATGGTGTGTCCGACGACCACGGACCGGGACACACATCCGCTTCGCTTTGGGAGTAGTTCGTCACGATGCCTCGATACACACTCGACGAGGTCAGGGCTCGCACCCTCAAGGAGCGCGACTCCTGGTTGACGGTGTACCTGGTCGACCCGATCGCGGTCCGGCTCGTGCGTCTGATCGCGAACCGGACGTCCGTCACCCCCAACCAGCTGACCGTCGTCGCCCTCTTCCTGGGCCTGGGCGCGGCCGTGTGCTTCGCGTTCGGCTACTGGCAGCTGTTGCTGCTCGGATCCCTGCTCTACTACGCCTGCTTCCTCGTGGACTGCACGGACGGCAAGCTCGCCCGCCTCACCGGTTCGGAGTCGCTCTTCGGGGCGTGGATGGACTACGTCTCGGACCGGTTCAGAGTGCTGGTGTGCGTGGTCGCCCTCATGGGCGGCCAGTTCCGGGAGACCGGGCACGTGGCGTTCGTGTGGCTGGCGCTGGCCGTGGTCTTCCTGGACATGCTGCGCTACCTGAACGCGCTCCAGGTGTACAAGGTCCGCCGTGAGATGCGCTCGCACCTGGCGGCCGCCCTGGAGCGTGCCCGCGCCACCCTCTCCATGCTGGAGCCCGAGCGCGACGCCACCGGCGACGCGACCGGTGGCGGCGGCCGCACCATGAGCGACGGCGGGGAGCAGGCGGTGCTGCGTCACGGCATCGGCGTCCTGGAGCAGATCCTGCGCAGCCAGAACGAGCGCGAGGCTCGCAACCAGCGGACGGCGGGCAAGCAGCCGGACCTGACACTGCCCAAGGTGGACCTGCACCAGGAGTTCCGGAGCCGCTTCCCCTGGTACCAGCGGTTCTGGGCTGCGCTCAACGCGCGCCGGGTCCGCACCCACCTGGTGGGCGGGATCGAGTTCCAGATGGCGGTCTTCGTGGTGGCTCCGATCGCGGCGGTCGTCTTCGGGCCGCCGGTCATCGGCTGGATCACCGCGGTCGTCGGCGTTTTGCTGCTCGCCTTCGAGATCGCCATCATCTATAAACTGTGGTTGTCCACACGGGACTTCTTCCGTGTGGTCGACGGAATCGATGGCGCGCTGAGATTCTCCGGTCCGTTCGACGGCGCGGAGGAACAGGGTCGGGACACCGGCTCGGACTCGGACTCTCAGACAACCGTGCGCTAGTGAAGAGAGGCACCCTATGACGGGACACGAGACCGAACCGCGCCAGACCCCCGCCGAACTCCAGGCCGAGATCAACCGAGAGCAGCGTCGGCTGGCCGAGACACTGGAGGAGCTGGGCGTGCAGGCGCGCCCGGCCAACATCGCCCGGCGCCAGATCGACAGGGCCAGGGACCGAGGGACCCGGATCTTCGACGAGGCGCGGGCCCTCGTGTTCGGCGGTGGCGCCGTACGCGTGGAGAGCCGTCTGGTGCAGCCCGAGGAGGGCAGCATTGTGGTCAAGGGCGACGACAAGGTGGTGACCACCTACCAGTCGCGCGGCCAGCTGCCGCCCGAGGCGCTCCTCCTGATGGCCGGGGTGGGTACGGTCGTCGCGGTGGGCGTCGTGGCCTGGGCGGTCCGCCGCAAACGGAAGTAGCCGCACAGAGACGACGACGGGGCCCGCGCGAACACTCGCGCGGGCCCCGTCGCCATGTCGGCTCGGTGCCGTATCCCCCGGGGGATCAGAGGAAGGTCCGGCCCTCGCCGCGGTAGGTGGGTACGGAGCCCTCGTAGGTGCCTGTGTCGGAGTCGACCAGGTGCAGGGTGTCGAACCGCTCGCAGAGCTCCCCGGCCTTGGCGTGGCGCATCCACACGCGGTCGCCCACATGGAGCTCGCGGGCGGCCTCCCCGATCAGGGGGGTCTGGACCTCGCCCGCGCCCTCGGTGGGGCTGTAGGCCAGGCCCTCGGGCAGGTGGGGGACCGGTGGGCGGTGCGCGTCGGCGGGGCCGGAGGCCGGGTAGCCGCCGCCGAGGACCGTGGCCACGTTCGGGGCGGGGCGGCGGACGACCGGAAGGGCGAACAGTGCGGCGGGACGGCCCCGGAACGACCGGTACTGGTCGAACAGGTGCGGTTGGTAGAGGCCGGAACCGGCGGCCAGTTCGGTCACGGCGCGTTCGCGCCCGGTGGTGTGCAGGCTGCCGGTGCCGCCGCCATTGACGAAGCGCAGGTCGGCGACGCCTCGGACGGCTCTGGTGATCGCGGCTCTGCGTCTGGCGAGCTCGACGGCCGAACGGCGCTGGACGGCCCGCAGGACCCTGCCGTAGAGGGGACGGCCGGGGGGCGCGTCGCCCACCCCGGCGATCTGTCCCTCGTAGGCCATGATCCCGTCCAGTTCCAGCTCGGGGAGGCGCACGACGGCGCGGGCCAGCGCCGCTGCCTGTGCCGGGGTGCGGACGGGGGAGCGGTAGGCGCCCACGCGCATGCCGGAGCCGAGCGGCTGCCAACTGGTGTCGATGTCCAGGCAGACCCGGATCGGGGGTGCGTCGGGGGCGCGGTCGGCCCGGGCGACGGCGGCGCTCACCAGTTCGAGGTGGGCGGGGTCGTCGACCATCAGGGTGATGACGCGGGCGGCTGTGGGGGAGGCGGCGAGTTCGGCGAGGGCGTCGGTGTCCGATGTGGGGTAGGCGACGAGGATGTCGTCGCTGAGCGGTTCGGGGTCGCCCGTGGCCAGCCAGAGTGCCTCGGGGAGGGTGAAGGCCATGACGCCCGCGTATCCGGGCAGGTCGAGCACGGTGCGAAGGAGGTCCCTGGAGCGCACGGACTTGCTGGCCACCCGGATGGGGCGTCCGTGGGCGCGGCGGGTCAGGTCGGCGGCGTTGGCGCGGAAGGCGGCCAGGTCGACCATGGCGAAGGGGGCCTGGATGTCGCGCGTCGCGGCCTCGTACTTCTCACGCAGTCTCGTCATGTTCCTGAGGATGCCAGAACATGAATGTGCTTCATATTGCTCGGGGGTCCGATTTCGTGCTTTTCGGGTCGGTCGCGGGTGACGCGGGATACGCGGGGGCAGGCCCCGCCGGTCGCGCCCGCTGGATATCCTGGGGCGTCACGGCTGATCAGCCGGTCGACCCCGGGAGTTGTTTCCTTTCATGAACGAGCGTGAGTACGTCCTGACCCTCTCCTGCCCCGACAGCCGGGGCATTGTGGCCGCCGTCGCCAACCTGTTGGCCGACCACGGTTGCAACATCACCGAGAGTCAGCAGTACGGTGACCACTTCTCCGGTCGCTTCTTCCTCCGGACGCAGTTCGTCGCGGAGGCGGGACACGCGGGCGTGGTCGGCGAGGACGTCCTGCGTGGAGCCTTCGCCGCTCTGGCCGGGGGGTTCGGCGGTGGCTCCGAGGGCTCGTTCGTTGAATGGGACCTCCAGGCGCGGGACGTGCGCCCGCGCATGATCGTGATGGTGTCCCGGTTCGGGCACTGCCTCAACGACCTCCTCTACCGCCAGCGCAGCGGCCTGCTGGACATCGACATCGCTGCGGTGATCTCCAACCACCCCGACCTGGAGTTCCTGGCCGACTCCTACGGCGTGGACTTCCACCACCTGCCCGTCAGCCCCGAGAGCAAGGGCGAGCAGGAGGAGCGCGTCCTCGAGCTGGTCGACTCCTACGACGTGGACCTGGTGGTGCTCGCCCGGTACATGCAGGTGCTCTCCGAGCAGCTGTGCACCAAGATGTCCGGACGCATCATCAACATCCACCACTCCTTCCTCCCCAGCTTCAAGGGCGCCCGCCCCTACCACCAGGCGCACGCGCGCGGTGTGAAGCTGATCGGCGCCACCGCCCACTACGTCACGGCGGACCTGGACGAGGGCCCGATCATCGAGCAGGAGGTCTCCCGGGTCGACCACACCCACAGCCCGGAGCAGCTCACCGCGATCGGCCGGGACCTGGAGTCCGTGGCCCTGGCGCGCGCCGTGAACTGGCACGCCCAGCGCCGGGTCCTGCTCAACGGGGACAGGACGGTCATCTTCGGCTAGGGCGAACCGCCTGGCCCGCCCGACGCGGGCGGGCACAACACGATTTCGGACGCGCAGGGGTGCCCACGGGCACCCCTGACGTTTTTCCTGCCCAGTCGGGGTTCCGGATGTGTTTTTGGGGCACGGATGGTATGACCGTGACCCTTCTGACCTGCAAATCATGACCAGAAGTGCCTTGTTGGCTACATAGAGTGCGTATAAGGTGTGATGAGGTCCAAACCGCTCCGGTCGTCCTGACTCGGGGCGACACGGGTTTCGGACCACCAACCCTGAGCCGCACGGGCTCTGATCAGGGGGCACAAATGGGCAAGCACTTCGACGACGCCGCCGGCAAGGGCAAGGAAGCCTTCGGCAAGGCCACCGGCGACAAGCGCACCGAGGCCGAGGGCAAACTCGACCAGACCAAGGCCGGGGCCAAGGACAAGGCCGACAAGGCCAAGGACAAGGCCGAGGACCTCAAGGACAAGGCGGAGGACAAGATCAAGGGCGTCTTCAAGAAGAAGTAGCGGCGTCCAGGACGGATTGCGCACTGTGTAGGGGGACCAGTGTCGGACTTGAAGACCGAATCCGCGGTACCGAGCGCCCGTGAGTCCAGGGGCGGGCGTGACTCCGCGAGCACGAACGAGCAGGGACACACCCAGATCGCCGACGGCGTCGTGGCCAAGATCGCGGGCAAGGCCGCCCGCGAGATCGGTGGCGTCCACGCCATGGGCGGCGGTGCCGCCCGTGTGGTCGGCGCGGTACGCGACGCCGTGAGCGGCGGCAGTTCCTCCGGATCGGTGGCGCAGGGCGTCTCCGTCGAGGTGGGGGAACGCCAGGCGGCGGTCGACATCGACCTGGTCGTCGACTACGGGGCCGCCATCCAGGACCTGGCTTCCGCCGTACGGCGCAACGTCACCCAGGCGGTCGAGCGGATGACGGGCCTGGAGGTCACCGAGATCAACATCCGGGTGGACGACATCCACCTGCCCGAGGACGACGAGTCCGCCGACGACGGCGACTCCGAACCCAGGGTCCAGTAGCCATGGCCGGCGGCGATCCTGGAGCGACCGCACGAGCCGTCGCGGAGGCCGCGTCGCGTTTCTCCGACGTGGTGGAACTGTCCTCCGGCTCCTTCGGAACCCTGAGCACCGCCGTGCCCGGGGGACGTGTCCGGGGGGTCGCGGTGCGCGAGGACCACGTCGAGGTCGGCGTGGTGGTCCGCTACGGGCGTCCGCTGCCGGAGATCGCCGCCGAGATCCGCCGGGGCCTGGCCCCGTTGTCCGGCGGCCGCGCCGTCCACGTGTCCGTGGAGGACGTGGTCGCCGGACTCGGCGACGGCGCGCGCACCGTCAGCTAGACCTACAAGCAGGGCGTTCTGATTAGAGGGGGTAGCCATGTGGCCCATCGTTGGACTGTCCTACGGGACGGTGCTCGGGCTCTCGGCGGCGTTCGGCGGGTTCCCCGCCTTCGCGCTGGTACTGGTCCTCGGCCTCGTCGGGTTCGTCGCGGGCCGGGCAATGGAGGGTGAGATCGACCTCGCCGAGATGTTCACACGGCGGTCGGCGTAGACAGGGGTGAGGTCGTGGTCGGGGTTCGCACGGACACCGTCCCTCGTCAGAGGGGTCCCGCTCCGGAGGGGGAGGCCGTAGGGCACACCCGCGGACGGGACCCCGGGGGCCGCACGGACATCCCCGGGGCCGTCATCGAGAAGGTGGCGGCCAGGGCCGTCGGAGAGGTCTCCGGGGCACGGGCGGTGCGGTCGAGGACCGCCCGCGCCCGGGTGAGCGGGGAGATCGTCCTCCTGCGCCTGCGGGTCGGGGTGCGCTACCCGAGGCCCGCACGCCAGGTCGCCGAGGAGGTGCGCGGCCACGTCAGGGACCGGGTCGAGCGCATCACCGGCAAACAGGTCCACCACATCGACATCGAGATCGCGGAGCTGGTGCGCTGACATGACCACCGTGGAAGAGGCGCTCGCCCGTCCGAGCCAGGGGATCGACCGCCGCGCCAAGCGCGTCGCCGTCCACACGTTCCGCCCACGCAGGTCGTGGCCCGCGGTACTCATCGGACTGCTGATCCTGGTGGTGGCCGTGGTCGCGGCCGCCGAGGTCATCGCCGCCCTCGCGGGCAACCCGCTGAGGCTGATCCCGGTCGGTCCGGCCACGGACTACGCCGCCGCCACGACCTGGTCGGAGCCCTCGGTGCAGATCGCCTCGGCGGTCCTGGCGCTGATCGGACTGGCCCTGATCGTGGTCGCGCTGGCTCCGGGTCGGAGCCGGTGGACGGCGCTGCGCACCGACGACCCGGCGCTGGTCGTCGGACTGACCCGCCCGGCTCTGCGGCGGGCCGTGGCGGCCGCCGCCCAGGACGTGAGCGGCGTCGACCACGTGCACGTGGCCGTGCGCGGCAACCGGCTCCGGGTCCACGTACGCACCGGGATGCGAGAGTCGCACGGGCTGCCCGCCGAGGTCACCTCGGCCGTGGAGACCCGGCTGGAGGAGCTGGCCCCGCTGCGCAGCATGCGGATCGCCACGCACGTTCGATACGCGGAGGGTTGACCATGGCGCGCGACAGGTCTCGAAGGTCGGCCCGGGGCAACCGCCTGGGCCTGGTGGTCGTGGGAATCATGCTGCTCGTGGCGGGCCTGGCGGCCCTGGCCGCCGGGCAGGGACTCCTCGGCGGCGACCTCGCCACCACTCCGTTGCTCGGGGACCGGGCCAACGAGGTGCTCGCCCAGCAGTGGGTGCCGTACGTGGCGGTGGCCGTCGCTTTCGTGGCCGGTTTCCTGGCCCTGCGGTGGCTGATGGTGCAGGGCATGAACGACACCGTGGGTCGTATGCACCTGGCTCGCGACGACGCGGGCAACGTGGAGATCTCGGAGAGTGCCGCCAGGGGCGCCTTGGAGCAGGAGGTCACCGACTATCCCGGTGTGCGCCGTGCCCGAGCCCGCCTCACGGAGTCCGGTGACCACCCGCACCTGCGGCTGGCGCTGACCCTGGAGGAGGACGCCGACGTGGCCGGGATCTGGCGGCGCGTGCGTTCGGAGGCCATCACCAACCTGCGGGGCGCCCTCGAACTCGACCAGGTGCCCGCCGTCATCCGGATGTCCATGACCGCCCCCGCCAGGAACCCCCGGCGCAGCCTGGCCTGAGGGACCCCGTGGAACGAGGGAGGGGCGGCGCGAGAGGCGCCGCCCCCTCCGTGTCGGCCGGGATCATGTCGGTCGGTGGAGCGTGGGGCTACTGCCAGGCGGCGATGATCGTGTCAGGGTCCTCGAGTTCGAACGCCTCCTCGGGCTCGGCGGAGCCGTCGGTGGGGGCCCGGTACCAACTCGACCCGCCGCTCTCCGGTGTGGAGCGGAAGAGGACTTCGGTGCGGTCGGGGGAGAGAAGGAAGTTCTCGTTGTACCGAGGGCCTTCAGGGATGAGCGTGCGGTCGACGGGAAGGTACTCGTCGTTGAAGGTGAAGAGGTCCCTCTCCTCCTCCGGCTCGGTGTGCTCCGCCAACAGGTCCTCGGTGAACTCCCAGATCGACAGCTCGTTGTCCCCCAGGAGCAGGGTGTTCTCGTCGATGAAC
Organism: Nocardiopsis sp. B62; assembly: GCF_018070675.1. Classification (NCBI taxonomy): domain Bacteria; kingdom Bacillati; phylum Actinomycetota; class Actinomycetes; order Streptosporangiales; family Nocardiopsidaceae; genus Nocardiopsis; species Nocardiopsis sp. B62. Next base: position 33,853 of record NZ_JAGPXK010000033.1, read on the forward strand.
TGGGGCGGGGCGGCCACTTCCAGGTTCACCTCGTAGTGGCGCAGGTCAGCGATACCGCCCGTGATGAGGTCGGGGTTGTCGGCGAGGGCCGTCTCGATGTCGATGAAGGTCAGCACGGTCGAGGACCCGGTGTGGTCCGCGTAGAGCAGGGTCTCGCCGTCCGGGGACTCCAGAAGGCTCGCGTCCATCGCGCTGCCTGAGGCCGGGGGCGTCAAGGGGCCCTGGACGGCGATGCCGCTCTCGGGCAGGACGGACAGCGACCCGCAGTGATCGGATCCCTCACAGGTGCCGAGGTCGTTGACCTCTCCGGAGTGCAGGTCCATGGCCTGGACGTCACCCTCGTCGGCGCTGGGGTCATATGCCACGAAGAGGATGCGCTCGTTCACCGCGTCGTACACCGGGTGTCGGTAGTCGATGGGGACGCCGAAGTCGGAGACCTCCTGTTCGGGAGCCAGGGTGGTGAGGGCGCCCTCCTCGGACATCACTCCGAAGGTCGACACGGTGTTGCCGTTGACCTCTTCGCTGTAGCCGCGCAGGAGCAGGTGTTCGTGGGGGGACACACTGATCAGCGCTCCGCTGCAGGCGTCGAACTCCCGGTCGTGGTTCAGTTCCTCGACGTCCGGGGCCCGGCCGTGGCCGAGGGCTTCGGAGGTCTCCGCGGCGACCAGTTCGCTGGTGAAGGTCAGCGTGGAGATCCTGGTGCCGTCATCAGCGGAGTAGAGGGTGAAGACACCGTCGTAGCCGTCACAGTCTCTGGTGATGAGGCCGGATTCGGTGATGGAGGGCTGCTCCGGGGTCTCCTCGGCCCCTTCTTCGGTGGAGGCGCCCGCCTGGTTCTCGTCGGAGGATCCACCCTCTCCGTCGGAGCCGCCGCAGGCGGAGAGCAACAGGGTCAACGCGGCCGCGGGGGCGAGCGCGCGGATAACGGGGGAAATGGTTCTGGAGGTCACGGGCGAAATCTATCCCACTCGCGGAGGGTGGGAATTCGGGGAGTTCTGGGAATGACAGTGAGAATGGCCATGCGTTTCCCGCGAGAATCGGCTCGAAACAGGAGTATTCGGAGGCGGCACAGGCCGGAACGACCCACCTGGGGGCCGGTGGCCGGTTGTGGCCAGGTGGGTGCCCTCAGGAGTTATCGCCAGCCGATGACCGTCGAGACGTTCCCGGGCATCCCGGGCAGCTCCTCCGGTGCGCCGGATCCGTCCGTGGGCACCCTGTACCAGCTGGCCGGACCGCTCTGGGGCTGGTTGCGGAAGAGGATCTCGGCGCCGTCCGGGGAAAGCACGACGTGGGAGTTCTCCCCGTCGCCGTCGGGGGCCAGGGTCCGGTTGACCGGCAGGGGCTCCCACAGGTTCCGCGGCGTGGTGGCGTTCTCCTCCTCGTAGCCGGCGAGGGTGCTGTCGGAGAATTCCAGGACGCTCAGCACCTCGTCGTCGAAGAGCAGGGTGTTGGAGTCGAGGGCCTGAACGGTGCCGCTGGCGTCCACGTCCACCTCGGTCGTGCGGTCCCGGTTGAGGAAGTTGAGGGTCAGGTCGACCACGTCGGAGTCGGCCTGGTCCCCGATGTCGAAGAAGGACAGACCCAGGTCGTTGCTCTGGACCACCGTCGAGCCGTCGAGGACCACTGCCATCGGAGTGCTCTGGCCGTCGTCGATGGCGACTCGGTCGAGCCCCGGCATGATCGTGAGGTTCTCGCAGACCTGCTGACTGTCACAGGTGCCGAGGTCGGTGAACTCCCCGCTCTCCAGGTCGAGGGCCTGGACGGTGTCCTCGCCCTCGCCGGTCTCCGTCACGAAGACGATCCTGTCCCCTTCCGGATCGGCCACGGGGTGGACGTGGTCGGCCGGGGCGTCGGCCCCGGACTCCTCGTGGTCGGGGCTGAGCGCCGTGAACGTGCCGTCCTCGGCCATGACCCCGAACCCCGTGACGGCGACGCCGTCGACCCTCTCCTCGAAGGTGCCCAGGACGAGGCCGCGTTCGGGGAACAGCGACGGAGCGCCCGTGTCGCACGAGGTCTCCAGGGAGACGCTCCGCGCGTCCACCGCACGGCCGTGGGTGAGGTCGTCCGACTCGGCGTGGACGGCCTCGGCGGTGTCGAACCGGACGCTGGTGATCTCCTGGGCGTCCTCGGCGGAGTGGAGGGTGAACTCCAGCCAGCCGGACTCGGGCTGGCACGCCGCGGTGAGGATGCCGGGGTCGGCCAGGGAGTTCGACCCCGTGGACCTCTCCCTGGAGGGGCCGCCCTCCTCGGTGTCCGGTGCCTCCGTTTCCTCGGAGGCACCCTCCTCGGTCTCCGTGGAGGCGGGTTCCTCCGCCCTGAGAAGGCCGCAGCCGGAGAGCAACAGGGCCAGCGCGGCCGCGGGGGCGAGCGCTCGGACGGCAGGGGGAATGGTTCTGGAGGTCACGGCCGAAATCTATACCACCCTCGCGCCGGGGGAATTGCCGGAGTGCGGAAAATGGCGGTGGGGCCGTCACGTGTTTCTCGCGGGAGCGACCTGGAAGAGGTGGAACGGGTGGTTATCCGGGCTCGAATCGCCGGGTCGTGCTGCGGTGGCCGGAAGTGGCCAGAAAGGGGGCGAGTCTGGTGGCGAGCAGAGCTCAAGCCACCAGACCCGGGGTGACGACCGACGAGGGCGAGCGGGTGGGAGCTCGAGCCCGGTCGTCGGCCGTGCACAGAGTAGAACCAGGGAACGAACCAGGACATTCCCGGCATTGGGGTCAGCATTCGATGACGTTGACGGCGAGGCCGCCGCGGCTGGTCTCCTTGTACTTGTCGTGCATGTCGCGCCCGGTGTCACGCATGGTCCTGATGACCTTGTCGAGGCTCACGAAGTGGCTGCCGTCGCCGCGCAACGCCATCCTGGTGGCGCTGATCGCCTTGACCGAGGCGAGCGCGTTGCGTTCGATACAGGGGATCTGCACCAGGCCGCCGATGGGGTCGCAGGTCAGACCCAGGTTGTGTTCCATGGCGATCTCGGCCGCGTTCTCCACCTGCGCCGGGGAACCGCCCAGGACCTCGGCCAGGCCCGCAGCCGCCATGGAGGAGGCCGAACCCACCTCGCCCTGACACCCCACCTCGGCGCCGGAGATCGACGCGTTCTGCTTGAACAGTATGCCGATCGCCGCTGCCGTCAGCAGGAAGCGCACCACACCGTCGTCGCCCGCGCCCGGGCTGAAGTGCAGGTAGTAGTGCAGGACCGCCGGGACGATACCGGCCGCGCCGTTGGTCGGCGCGGTCACCACGCGGCCCCCCGCGGCGTTCTCCTCGTTGACCGCGAGGGCGTACAGCGTGATCCAGTCACTGCCGCGCATCGGGTCCGGGTCCACGTGGGTGGGTGCGAGCAGGCCGTGCTCGTCGCAGTTGCCGCCGAGCTGGCGGTAGAGCCGGTGGGCCCGTCGCGGCACCTTCAGGCCCCCGGGCAGACTGCCCTCGGTGGACACACCGCGACGTACGCACTGGCGCATCGCCGCCCAGACCTCCAGCAGCTCCTCCCGGATCTGCTCCGGGGTGCGCCCGAAGGCCTGCTCGTTGGCCAGCATCAGCGCACTGATGGACATGCCGGTCTGCTCACACAGCTCCAGCAGTTCCTCGGCGGAGGAGAAGGGGTGGGGCAGGACGGTGTCGTCGGCCTTGATCCGGTCGGCGCCCGCGGCTCTCTCGTCCACGACGAAGCCGCCGCCCACCGAGTAGTACACCTTCGCGGCCACCTCGGCACCCGTGTGGTCGAACGCCAGGAAGCGCATCCCGTTGGGGTGGTCGGGCAGACTCTCCTTACGGCGGAAGTCGACGTCGACGGCCGGGTCGAAGTCCACCGCCGGGCCGTCCGGGCCGCCAAGGAGGAGTCTTCGGTCCGAACGGACCCCCTCCACCAGGCGGGGGACGGCGTCCACGTCCACACCCTCCGGCGTGTGCCCCATCAGCCCCAGGACCACGGCGGTGTCACTGCCGTGCCCCTTGCCGGTGAGCGCCAGTGAGCCGTACAACTCCACCCGCACGTGGGTCACGCGCGAGAGGAGTTCCTCGGAGCGCAGGCCGGACACGAACGTCCGGGCCGCCTTCATCGGGCCGACGGTGTGGGAACTCGACGGTCCGATACCGATCTTGAACAGGTCGAAGACGCTGATGGCCATGGCTGTCCTCCTCGTTGAGCACAGGGATGGGGCCGTGGTGACCGGCGCCGTGTGGGCCCGCGCGGCCCACACGGCGGAGACTGCTACAGGTTCGGGTAGAGCGGACGCTTCGCGGCCAGAGCGCTGACCCGGTCGCGCAGGGCGGCCTCGTCGAACTCGGGCTTGAGCGCCTCGGCGATGACGTCGGCGACCTCGGTGAAGTCACCCTCGTCGAACCCGCGCGTGGCCAGGGCCGGGGTACCGATCCGCAGACCCGACGTCACCATCGGCGGCCTGGGGTCGTTCGGGACCGCGTTGCGGTTGACCGTGATCCCGACGGAGTGCAGTCGGTCCTCGGCCTCCTGGCCGTTGAGCTGGGAGTCGACCAGGTCCACCAGGACCAGGTGGACGTCCGTGCCGCCGGTCAGGACCTTGACCCCGACCTTCGCCGAGTCCGGCTGGGTGAGCCGCTCGGCGAGGATGCGGGCACCCGCCACCGTGCGGCGCTGGCGGTCGGCGAAGCCCTCGCTCGCGGCGACCTTGAACGAGACCGCCTTGGCCGCGATCACGTGCTCCAGCGGGCCGCCCTGCATGCCGGGGAAGACCGCGGAGTTGATCTTCTTGGCCAGCTCGGCCTTGGACAGGATCATGCCGCCACGCGGGCCGCCGAGGGTCTTGTGGGTCGTGGTGGTGACCACGTCGGCGAACGGCACCGGGTTCGGGTGCAGTCCGGCCGCGACCAGACCGGCGAAGTGCGCCATGTCCACCATGAGCAGGGCGCCGACCTCGTCGGCGATCTCGCGGAACCTCGCGAAGTCGAGGTGGCGCGGGTAGGCGGACCAGCCCGCGACGATCATCTTCGGCTGGTGCTCCTTGGCCAGGGCGGCGACCTCGTCGTAGTCGACGGTGCCGTCCTCGTCGCGCACGTGGTAGGCCACGGCGTTCAGGATCTTGCCGGAGTAGTTGATCCGCATGCCGTGGGTCAGGTGCCCGCCGTGGGCGAGGTCCAGGCCCAGGATGGTGTCACCCGGCTTGAGCAGCGCGAAGTACACGGCCGTGTTGGCCTGCGCGCCCGAGTGCGGCTGCACGTTCGCGTGCTCGGCGCCGAACAGCTCCTTGGCGCGGTCGATCGCCAGCTGCTCGACGACGTCGACGTGCTCGCAGCCGCCGTAGTAGCGGCGGCCGGGGTAGCCCTCGGCGTACTTGTTGGTCAGGACGGTGCCCTGGGCCTCCAGAACCGCCTGGGGGGCGAAGTTCTCGGAGGCGATCATCTCCAGGGTGTCGCGCTGGCGCGCCAGTTCGGCGTCGACCGCGGCCGACACCTCGGGGTCCAGCTCGCCCAGAGTCTGGTTGAGAAGGTTGTCGCTGGTCATGCTAGTTCTCGCCTTCGGTCAGCTTGGTGTACTCCTCGGCGGAGAGCAGGTCCGCGGGCTCCTCGGATACGCGCACCCTGAACAGCCAGCCACCCTCGAAGGGGTCGGAGTTGATGGTCTCCGGGGCGTCCTCGAGCGCCTCGTTGACCTCCACGACCTCTCCGGTGACGGGGGAGTAGATGTCGCTGACGGACTTGGTGGACTCCACCTCGCCCGCGGTCTCACCGGCGGTGACGTCGTCGCCGACCGAGGGGGTCTCGACGAAGACGATGTCACCCAGCGACTCGGCCGCGTACGCCGTGATCCCGACGGTGGCGATCCCGTCCCTGACCGCGATCCACTCGTGTTTGGCGGTGTAACCCAGCTCCGTGGGAACGCTCACTTCAACTCTCCTTGGAGGTGTTCCATTTGTCTGCCGTGCGCCCGTACGGCGACCCGGCCCGGCCTACGCCTGGCCACGCCCCGTCCGTGCCGGTCCCTCGTGGGGATCCGGCCGTGCGGGGCGTGCAGGTTCTCGGGTCCGCCCGGAGGCGGCCCCGCTTCCTACGACTGCCGCTTGTAGAACGGCAGCTCGACCACGTCGACTTCCTCGCCCCGCCCGCGCACGTCCACGGTGAACGTGCCGGTCGCGGTGTCGAGGTCGCCGTCCACGTAGGCCATGGCGATGGGGCGGCCCAGGGTGGGGGAGGGGGCGCCACTGCTGGTGACTCCGATGACCGTGCCGTCGCGCAGCACGTCCTGGCCCTTGCGGAGAGGGCGGCGGCCACGGGACACGAGGCCGATCAGGCGCCGCTCGCGAGCGGTGCGCGAGGCCTCCTCGAGCGCGGCGCGGCCCACGAAGTCACCGGGTTTGTCGAGCTTGACCACGCGGCCCAGCCCGGCGTCGAAGGGGGTCAGCCCGGCGTTGAGCTCCTGGCCGTAGAGCGGCATGCCGGCCTCCATACGGAGGGTGTCACGGGAGGAGAGCCCGGCCGGGACCAGCCCGTGCGGTGCGCCCTCGGCCATGAGGGCGGCCCAGACCTCGGGCGCGCGGTCGGCGGGCCGGACGAAGATCTCGAACCCGTCCTCGCCGGTGTAGCCGGTGCGGGCGAGCAGGACGGGGACCCCGGCGACGGTGTGCTCGTAGCCCGCGTAGTAGCGGATGTCGTCCAGGTCGGCGTCGGTGAGAGGGGCGAGGATCTCCACCGCGCGCGGGCCCTGGATCGCGATGAGCGAGTAGTCGGCGGACTCGTCGGCGACCTCGACGTCGAAGCCGGAGGCCCGCTCGGCCAGGGTGGAGGCGACCACGGGCACGTTGGCCGCGTTGGCCACGACCAGGTACTCCTGCTCGCCGAGCCGGTAGACGATGAGGTCGTCCAGGACGCCGCCGTCCTCGGCGGTGATCATGGTGTAGCGGGCGCGGCCCACCTTGACCTTGGACAGGAAGCCGACCAGCGCGTGGTCGAGGGCCTCTGCGGCCTGGGGGCCGGTCAGCCGGATCTCGCCCATGTGGGAGAGGTCGAAGAGCCCGGCGGCCTCACGGACGGCGGTGTGCTCCGCGGTCTCGCTGCTGTAGCGGAGGGGCATCAGCCATCCGGCGAAGTCGACGAGCGTCGCCCCGGCCTCTTCGTGGGTCTTGTGCAGCGCGGTGAGGCGCGGCGCGGTCGCGGACTCTGACATGGGCACTCCCGAGAGGATGGGTGTCGTGCGTAAGGCGTTGCCATCCTCCCCCTCTGTCATGGGTGCCTGAGAGCTTCACCGCGCGCTCGGCGTGGTTTGCACCTTCGGCGAGGGAACGTGTCCCTGCTTTCCAGAGTGGTCTCGCCCGTACGGTCCGCTGTGCCTGAGAGGTTGTCTTCGGGGAGGGATTGCTCCTTCGGCGGCCCACGCTGGATACGCGGACACTCTCCCGTACGGGGTCAGCAACACGCTCAGCCTAGCAGCGGCGAACTGGGGCGCCCAAGACTGCCCGGGTGCTCGTGGACGACCGGGACGCCCATGCCCGGACGCTTGGGGACGACCTTCGCGACACGGTCGCCGGAGGCGGCCAAGCGGGGTGTGTGACCACCGGGCATGCCCTAGCTTTGTGGGTGGACGTTCCCGCGGACAGCCTGTGGAGGAGACGAGTGCGTACCGACACCGAACACGCTCCCGGGAGGTCCGGGCGTGCCACCGGCCGCTTCGCCCTCGGAGCCGCCGGTTGTGCCATCATCCTGTTCACCGGGGCGGCCTGCGCGACGACGGACGAGCCGGAGCCCGCGCAGGGCACGGTCGGCAACCCCGTCCAGCTGGGCGACGTGCAGACCGTGGAGCGTCACGACCTCGAGGCGGTCTTCGCCGAGGCCGGGGTGGACGGCACCTTCGTGCTCTTCGACGCCGGTGACCGGTCCGCCGTCGTGGTGAACCTGGACGAGGCGGGCGAGCGCGCCGTGCCCGCGTCCACCTTCAAGCTGCCGAACACGCTGATCGCCCTCCAGACCGGTGAGGTGTCAGACGTGGACGACGTGATCTCGCCCGAGGCCGGCGACGACCTGAGTCTGCGCGAGGCCCTGCCCACCTCCGACGTCCCGGTGCACCAGGAGGTCGTCGACCGGATCGGGTTCGACCGGATGTCCACCTGGGTGGACCGGTTCGACTACGGCAACCGGAACGTCGGCGAGGAGGGGGCGATGGACCGGTTCTGGCTGGAGGGTCCCCTGGAGATCTCCGCGATGGAGCAGGCCACCTTCGTCGCCGAACTCGCCCGCGAAGAACTGCCCGTGGACGTCGAGCACCAGCGAGCCCTGCGTGAGCTGCTGTTGGTCGAGGAGGGTCCCGAGCACCAGCTGTTCGGCCGGACCGGCCTGGGCGTGGACGTGGACCCGGTGCCCGGCTGGTGGGTGGGCTGGGTCGAGCGTGGCTCCGAACTGCACACGTTCGCGCTGCGTCTGGAGGTCGAGGACCAGGAGGACGCGGAGCTGCGCGAGTCGCTGGGCCGTGAACTGCTGGTCGCCCTGGACATCCTTCCGGCGGCCTGACGCGTCCGTTCCGCGACCCGCGACCCGCGACCCGCGACCCGCGATCCGAGACCCCCACGTTCCCCACGTCCCCCGCGACCCCGCGGGCCCGACTAGGGGTCCTCGGGCGAGCGGAGCTGGATCGGGACCGAACGCACGAAGCGCTGTTCGGAGTCGGTCACCCCGCCCATGAACTTGAACGTGCGCAGCGTCATCCGGCGGTCGGCGATGCGCAGTCCCGGCAGCTCCTCCAACAGTCTGCGCTCCACACGGGTGAGGTCGGGGGCGTCGCGCAGCCACAGGATGAACAGGGTGTTCTCCGGGCCCGCGATGGTCGTGCACAGCCGGACCTCGGGGATGCGTTCCCCCAGGTCGGGCACGCCGTCCAGAACTTCGGGTTCCACCGTTCCCCACAGGGTGGCGGCGCTCGGCCAGCCCATGTGCGCGCGGGAGATGTCGCAGCGCAGCCCGAGGAGGCCGTCGCGCAGCAACCGGTTGATCCGGCGCGCGGCCGTGGTGGGCGCGATGTCCAGCCGTTCGGCGATGGCCTGGTAGCCCAGTCGCGCGTCCGCGCACAGCAGGTCCACGATGCTCTGGTCCAGCTCGGTGACGCGTTCGCTGCCCCCCGGGTCGCGCACCGTGGGGGAGAGGGCGCGCAGTCGGCGCCGCTGCCCCGGTGAAAGGGCGCGGACCTGCCACAGGTAGGCCTCCCGGGGGACCTCGGTGACCACGTGCACCCGGTAGGAGACCACGTCGGGGATGCCACCCACCCAGTTGAGCAGGTAGTCCGCCAGCCCTCCTCCCGGCACCACGGTGAGCATGAGCTGGTGGGACCCGGCCACGAACTGGATGCTCAGGGTGTCGCGGTCCTCGGCCAGCGCCGCCGCGACCCGCTCCACCGATCCGTTGCGGCAGCTCAGCTCCACGTAACTGAGGTACCGACGGGCCATCACGCGGCGGCGGGGGAACGCGGCTATGCGCGCCAGCCCCTCGTCCTCCAACCGCTTCCACCGGCGGGCCAGCGTGGTGGGGTCCGCGTCCAGGACCGGCCCGAGCTCGGCCCAGGCGGCCCTGGGGGCCAGCTGGAGCGCGTTGATCAGGGACAGGTCGAACTCGTTGGGCATGCTCGATCCCTGCAAAATTCACCTCCTCCGTAGCTGTTCCCGGCGATTTCCGCAGGTTACCGGAGGATCCACGTAGGTTTCCGCAAGATCAGAAGCGCGGCCCAGAGCCGCGAGTCCGTTGGATTGCGCACCGTCGCGTCCGGGTGTCCGCCTCGCGGCATCAGGGACCGGGTGCGGTGAGAAAGGTGGCGTCGATGACCTCGGCTGGCAGGACCCTCGTGGTCCGCGACGGAACCGTGATCGACGGGACCGGGGAGGGGCCCCAGCGCCACCGGTCCCTCATCCTGCGCGACGGCCGGATCGACTGGATCGGCCCCACCGACCAGACACCGAACGTCGGCGAGCCGCACCGGGTGGTCGACGCGGCCGGGGGCACGATCCTGCCGGGATTCGTCGACACCCACGTGCACATGAGCATGTCCGGCGACGGCATGAACCCCGCCGACCTGATCAACCAGCCTCCCCACTACGGCTACTTCACCGCCATCCCGCGCCTGAGGGCCACCCTCGACGCCGGGGTCACCAGCGTCCGCGACCTGGCCGGACTCGACCAGGCCGTGGTCCGCGCCGTCGACGAGGGCATCATCCCCGGTCCCCGCGTCACCACCGCCTACCGGGCCCTCGGCCCGACCGGTGGCCACGGCGACTTCCGCACCTGCTGCGGCTTCGACTACGGGGCGATCCTGGGACCGGACGGCGCCGTCTCGATCAACACCGACGGCCCCGCCGAGGCCCTGCGCGCCACCCGTGAGGTCATGCGCAAGGGCGCCGGGGTCATCAAGGTGATGGCCAGCGGAGGCGTGTGGAGTCCCCAGGACACCCCCTGGCACGACGGGCTCAACGTCGAGGAGATGTCCGTGATCGTGCGCGAGGCCGCCAGCCACGACATCCCCGTGGCCGCCCACGCCCAGAGCGCTCGCAGCATCCGCAACGCCCTCACCGCCGGGGTCACCAGCGTGGAGCACGGCTACGAGATCGACGAGCGGGGCATCCAGCTCATGCTGGACGGCGGTGCCTTCCTGGTGCCCACCCTCTCCACCGCCACCACCCCGCCCGACCCCGCGAAGTCGGCCGACTACGCGGTGGCCAAGAAGCTCAGGCTCCAGGAACACCTCAGCGAGAACATCACCGCCGCCGTCCGGGCCGGGGTCCGCGTGGCCCTCGGCACCGACTCGGGTATCTGCCCGCACGGCCGCAACCTGCGCGAACTCGCCCTGCTGGTGGAGCACGGCATGAGCCCCATGGGTGCCCTGCTCGCAGGGACCCGCGACGCCGCCGCGCTCCTCGGGCGGAGCGAGGAGATCGGCACCCTCGAACCCGGCAAGCGCGCCGACGTCGTCGTCTGTTCGGGAGACCCCCTCGCCGACATCACCCTGCTCGGTGATCCCGACAACGTCACCGTGGTCATCAAGGACGGTGCGGTCCACAAGGACACCACCGGAACCCGACCGGGCACCGCGAACTGACCAGGCCCCACCCGCCACCCCTTCGTCCCGGAGGTGACCCATGAGCACCCCACGCCCCAAGCTGGGCGGCGCAGTCGAGACGCGCCCCGGCTTCCTCACCCGCTCCCTCGACAACATCGAGCGCCTCGGTAACAGGATCCCCGACCCGTTCGTCCTCTTCCTGCTGCTCTTCGCGCTCGTCGCCGTCGCCTCCTCGGCCCTGTCGGCTCTGGGCGCCACCTACGTGGTGCCCGGCAGCGAGGACGGAGCCCAGGAGATCAGGGGCTTCTTCACCGCCGAGGGCCTCACCTGGCTCACCACCAACCTGGTCCCCAACTTCATCGGCTTCCCGCCCCTGGGCGTGGTGCTGACCATCCTGCTGGGCGTCGGCATCGCACAGCGGACCGGCCTGCTCAACACACTGGTCCGCCGGGCCTTCAGCGGCGCGCCCCAGTGGCTGCTCCCGTACGTGGCCGCCCTGGTCGCGGTCTCCGGCAGCATCATGAGCGACGCCGCGATGGTGGTCATCCCGCCGCTGGCCGCGATGGTCTTCAAGGCGGCCGGGCGCCACCCCGTCGCCGGTCTCCTCGGCTCCTTCGCCGCCGCCATGGCCGCGTTCAGCTGCAGCCCCTTCATCACGAGCACCGACGCGCTGCTCTCCGGTATCACCAACACCGCCGCCGCGTCGGTGGAGGGACTGGGCACCACCCACGTCAGCCCGATCTCGAACCACTTCCTCACCTTCACGATCGCGATCGTGCTGAGCGTCGTGGCCGGTTTCCTCATCGACCGCGTCCTCGAACCCGCCCTGGTGCGGCGCGGGGTCAGCCGCGAGCAGACCGGTGCCGAGGACGGCGCGGCCGCTGGGACCGCCGAGGAGCGCCCCGACCTGAAGATGGACGCCGAGCTCACCCCGAGTGAGCGCGGCGGGATGCGCTGGGCCGGGATCGCCCTGGTCCTGACGGTCGTCGCGGTCCTGCTGGTCACCCTCCCGCCGGGCGCGCCCATGCGCAACGAGGACGGCGCGTTCCTGCCGGAGTCCCCGCTGCTCAGCTCCGTGGTCTTCCTGGTCTTCCTCACCCTGGCCGTGCCGGGAGTGGCCTACGGCCTGGCTACCCGGGCGATCCGGGGCGGGGCCGACGTCGCGCGGATGATGGGCCACACCGTGAAGGAGATGTCCGGCTTCGTCGTCCTGGCCTTCGTGATGGCGCAGTTCCTGGAGCTGTTCAACTGGACCGGCCTGTCCACGTGGATCGCGATCAAGGGCGCGGAGACGCTGGAGGCCACCGGGTTCACCGGGTTCGGGGCCATCCTCTGCTTCATCCTGCTGGCCTGGCTGATCAACTTCTTCATTATCTCCGGCTCCGCCCAGTGGGCCCTGTTCGCCGTGGTGTTCGTCCCGATGTTCGCCCTGCTCGGCTACGAGCCCGGCTTCGTCCAGGCGGCCTATCGGATCGGCGACTCCACCTCCAGCGTGCTCTCGCCGCTCAACCCGTACGTGATCATCGTCCTCGGCTTCCTGAAGTCCTACGAGCCCAAGGCGGGCATCGGCACCGTGATCGCGCGCTGCCTGCCCTTCTCGATGGTCTTCCTGGTCATGTGGGTCGCCGTCTTCGCGGTGTTCTACTTCGGTGGCCTGCCCATCGGCCCCGGCATGTACCCGCAGCTGTAGACCACGGGCCCGGGGGACCGGGCCCGCCACCCCGCCCGCACACCGACCGTAAGGAGACCACCCATGACCGGCGCCAGGACCCTGTACCGGGACCTCACCCTCATCGACGGCACCGGAGCCGCCCCGGTCACCGACGCCGCCGTCCTGGTCGAGGACGGCCTGATCGCCTACGCCGGGCCCTCCGCGAACGCGCCCGAGCCCCGACCCGAGGACACGGTGGAGAGCCTGGGTGGCCGCACCCTGCTGCCCGGGTTCATCGACACCCACGTGCACTTCGGGTTCTCCGACGGCCGAGCCCTGGCCACCAACAACGCGGACCTCTCCCGCAGCCTGCACGCCTTCGAGTCCGCCGAGCGGATGCGGGTCACCCTGGAAGCGGGCGTCACCGGCGCCCGTGACCTGGGCGGGGCCGACGCCGGGTTCCGTGTCGCGCGGGAACGCGGTCTGATCCGGGGGCCGCGCCTGAGCATGGCGCTGCGCCTCATGAGCCACACCGGAGGCCACGCCGACTTCACGCTGCCCTCCGGAGCCAACCCGCACGACTGCGAGCACACCGCCGCCGACATCGTCGACTCCCCGCAGGAGGCCCGGGTGGCCACCCGCAGGCTGGTCCGCGACGGCGCCGACGTCATCAAGGTGTGCGCCACCGGCGGGCTCTCCAGCCCCTCGGACGGCCCCACCGACGAGGGGATCACGGAGGAGGAGATCGCCGTGATCGTGGCCGAGACGGCCAGACACGGCGGTCGGCCGGTGGCGGCGCACGCCCAGGGTGCGGCGGGGATCAGGAACGCCGTGCGCGGCGGGGTGGCCAGCATCGAGCACGGCTACCTCATCGACGACGAGGGCATCGACCTCATGCTGGAGCGGGGCACCTTCCTCGTGCCGACCCTGACCACGTTCGACTTCGAGGACCGGGTCCACCTGATGACTCGGAAGGCGGTCGACACCAAGCGGGCCCTGGCCGAGGAGACCCACCGCCGGATCTCCCACGCGGTCAGCCGCGGCGTGCGGGTCGCGATGGGTACGGACGCCGGTATCTCCGAGCACGGCCGCAACCTGCGCGAACTCGCCCAGCTGGTGTCCGTGGGGCTGTCGCCCATGGAGGCGATCAAGGCGGGCACGAGCAACGCCGCGGAGCTGGTGGGCGCCGCCGACACCACGGGCACGGTCGAGGCCGGTAAGTTCGCCGACCTCGTGGTGTGTGAGGGCGACCCCCTCGCCGACGTCTCACTGCTGGGTGACCGCGCCAACGTGGTGCTGGTCCTCCAGGGCGGCGAGGTCGTCAAGGACACCCGGGCCTGACCCGGCGACCGACCGGCCCGGTCCTCCCACTCTGGGGGACAGGGCTGGGCCCGGCACACCGTTCTCGTGCCGGGCCCAGCGTGTGTCGGGATCAGGCGGCGTTCTTGCGGCGCTGGCGGACCGCCTCGGCCAGGTTCTCCAGGACGCCCTCGGTGGTCTCCCAGCTCATGCACTTGTCGGTGATGGACTGGCCGTAGGTGAGCTGGTCCGGGTCGCCCAGCTTCTGGGCGCCCTCCACGATGAAGCTCTCCAGCATCACGCCGACGATCCCCTTCTGACCCTCGGCGACCTGGGCGGCGATCTCCCGGGCCACGCCCGCCTGGCGGACGTGGTCCTTGCCGCTGTTGGCGTGGCTGGCGTCGATCATCAGGCGGCGCGGCAGCTTGGAGCCCTCGATCACGTCCAGGGCGGAGGCCACCGACGCAGGGTCGTGGTTGGGGCCGCTGCGCCCGCCGCGCAGGATCACGTGGCAGTCCGGGTTGCCCTCGGTGACCACGACCGAACCGGCGCCGGCCGGGTCCACGCCGAAGAACGTGTGGGAGGCGGCGGCCGCGCCGACGGCGTCCACGGCCACCTGCACGTCGCCGTCGGTGCCGTTCTTGAAGCCGACCGGGGTGCTCAGACCGCTGCTGAGCTGGCGGTGCACCTGGCTCTCCGTGGTGCGGGCGCCGATGGCGCCCCAGGAGACCACGTCGGCGATGTACTGCGGGGTGATCGGGTCGAGGAACTCGGTCCCGGCGGGCAGCCCGAGGGCGTTGATGTCGATCAGCAGCTCACGGGCGGTGCGCAGGCCACGGTGCACGTCGTAGGTGTCGTCCAGGCCCGGGTCGTTGATCAGGCCCTTCCAGCCCACCGTGGTGCGCGGCTTCTCGAAGTACACGCGCATGACCACGCACAGCTCGTCGCTGACCGAAGGGACGAGGTCGCGCAGGCGACGGGCGTAGTCCAGGGCCGACTCGGTGTCGTGTACCGAGCAGGGACCGACGACGACCAGGAGGCGGTCGTCGGCGCCGTCCAGCACCCGCTTGACCTCGGCGCGCGAGCTCTCCACGAGGGCGGTGCTCTCCTCGCTCATGGGGAGCTCGGCGAGCAGGTCCCGGGGGGCGATGAGCGGTTTGTAGCTCGCCACCCGTGTGTCGTTGGTGCTCGTCATCGTCTCCCCTGGTCCCGTCACGTCGATCGCCTGGCGACAGATGCTCGTGCCGCACCTTGACCGTAGCGCGGTCCGGCGGGGCGGACACGGTCGCGGTGGAATTCGACGTGCAAACCCGGGATGGGAAAGGCCACACCAGCGCATTTCGCGGGAAGTCGTCCCAACCAGCGAGACACAATGGCCCCGGCTGCCATTCCCGCCGGGTGCCCCGAGCGCCCGGGGGATCAGTCCTTCAGCCCGGGGAGGTCCTCCTCCCAGTACTCGCGCGGGTTGCGCACCCCGTCGGCGACCGTGCCGCGCTCGGTCTCGGCGCGGCGCAGCCGGACCCGCCTGATCTTGCCGGAGGCGGTCTTGGGCAGGTCGGCGAACTCCAGGCGGCGGACCCTCTTGTGCGGGGAGAGGCGGCTCCTTGCGTACTCCATGATGGCGCGGGCGGTCAGGGCGTCCGGTGCCACGCCCTCGGCCAGGGTCACGTACGCCTTGGCCACCGAGAGCCGCAGCGGGTCCGGTGACGGCACGACCGCGGCCTCGGCCACGTATTCGTGCTCGACCAGAACGCTTTCCAGCTCGAATGGTGAGATGCGGTAATCCGAGGCCTTGAACACGTCGTCGGATCGGCCGATATAGGTAATGGAGCCGCGCGAATCCCGCGTGGCGATGTCGCCCGTGCGGTACAGCCCGAGCCGCGTCACGTCCCGGGTGGTGTCCGGGGCGTCCGCGTAGCCGCGCATCACGCCCACGGGGTCGTCGCTCATGTCCACGCAGATCTCGCCGGTTTCGGAGGGCCTCGCCGTCTCCGGGTCGACCAGGACCACGTCGTAGCCGGGCATGGGACGTCCCATGGACCCACGGGCCACCTCCTGGCCGGGGCCGTTGCCGACGAGCAGGGTGGTCTCGGTCTGCCCGAACCCGTCCCGCACGGTGAGCCCCCAGGCCTCACGGACGTAGTCCACGATCTGCGGATTGAGCGGTTCCCCCGCCGCCACCACCTCGCGCAGCGGCACCTTCCACGCGGCCAGGTCCGCCTGGACCAGCATCCGCCAGACCGTGGGCGGCGCGCACATCGTGTGCGCCCCGCACCGCACCGCCGCGTCCAGCAGGGTCGCCGGATCGAACCGTTCCTGGTTGACCACCAGCACCGTGGCCTCCGCGTTCCACGGCGCGAACACGCTGCTGTAGGCGTGCTTGGCCCAGCCGGGCGCGGACACGTTCAGGTGCACGTCCCCGGGCCGGACCCCCAGCCAGTACATGGTGGACAGGTGCCCCACCGGGTAGGAGCTCTGGGTGTGGGTGACCAGCTTGGGGCGCGCCGTGGTGCCGGAGGTGAAGTACAGCAGGAGCGGGTCGTCGGGGCCGGTGGGTCTGGGCTGGGTGAACTCCAGGCCGGAGTGCTCCGAGTCCGGGTAGCTGAGCCATCCGTCCATGTAGCCCACGCAGATCCGGGTCCAGTGGCCGCGCAGGTGCTCGAACCGCTCGGTCTGCTCCGGCGAACACACCACGTGCGCGACCTCGCCCCGGTCCAGCCGGTCCACCAGGTCGGCCTCGGACAGGTTCGTGGCGGTCGGGGTGATCACCGCGCCCAGCTTCACGGCGGCGAGCATGATCTCCCACAGCTCGACCTGGTTGCCGAGCATGAGCATGATGCGATCGCCCGGGTGCACCCCCTGGCCGATCAGCCAGTTCGCCACCTGGTTGGAGCGTTCGGACAGCTGGCGGTAGGTGTGATGGGCCTCGGTCCCGTCATCCTCCACCAGCCACAGCGCCGTGCGGTCCGGTCGGGTGGCGGCCACGTGGTCGAAGTGGTCCAGCGCCCAGTTGAACCGTTCCGGCCTGGGCCAGGTGAACTCCCGGTGGGCCGTCTCCTGGTCCTCCCGGTGCTCTAGGAGCAGGTCCCGCGCGGCGCGGAACTCCCGTGCCCCCTCGGTCATCTCGTGCGACATCGAAGGCCTCCGGTTCGGGGGCGGCGCGCCGGGCGCACCGCCACGGGCTCCCGACCACCGCAGGGGTGGCGGGACGAGGTGTGCCCCTGCGGTTCTACCCGGAACGGGACATCCCGACCCATCACCACCGCCGCTTCGGTCCGGATCGGGCGGCACGGGGGCCCGGGGACGGGGGGTGTCCGTTCGCGACCGGCGCCCTAGGATGGTCTCCCATGGAGGAACTGCACGGACACCACGCCATCTGGCGCTTCGACGAGGAGACGGTGCGCATCGGTTTCGGCACCGGTCGCAGGGTGCCGGCCCTGTTCAGGGCACTGGGACACTGCTCCGTCCCGTTGAGCGCCGTGCACGACGTGGAGTTCGATCCGGGGGATCGCAAGCAGGGGTGGCGGGTCCGGCTGCGCCTGTTGGAGGGGGCCGACCCCTACGCGCCTCTGGAGACCGTCGGCGCCGGTGGAGCCTCCACGCCGCTGGTTCTGACCGGCCCGCACGAACGGGAGCTGGTCGCCGAGTACTGCGCCGACCGGATCACCGAGTCGGCCCGCTACGCCCGCGAGACCCTCACGGGCCCGCTCGACCCCGCCCAGGTCGCCAGGGCCCTGGTGGTCGGCCTGCCCTACCAGGCGCGCACCGGGGAGGGCTCGGTCTCCTTCGACGGCGATCGGGTACGCCTGGTGTGGGACGGCTGGATGGCCAGCACCGCCAAGGGACAGGAGAAGTCGCGCGATTTCCCCCTCTCCGAGATCGAGTCCCTTCAGTGGTTCCCCCAGCGCGACTTCGACGAGGGCTTCCTCCGGGTCGTGCTGCGCGGGGTGACCATGCCCGAGGCCTCCGGTCTGGAGAACGACTTCTTCACGCTTGCCTCGCACGGCCTCAAGGGCAGCGAGGAGAGCCTGTTGATGGCCGCCACCGTCAACACCCACATCGCCCTGGCCAGGGGGGAGACCGCCGACGAACCGGCGGCCCGAGCCCCCGAGTTGGAGGCGGCGCCCCCCGCAGAGGGCAGCGACGAGATCTTCGCCAAGATCCGCGAGCTCGGCAGCCTCCACGCCGAGGGGCTGCTGACCGACAGCGAGTTCAGCAACAAGAAGGCCGAACTCCTCGACCGGCTCTGACCGGGAACCACCCAGCCACGAACACCACGAAAGGGCCACGCCTTGCGCACCTTGTACCCGCCCATCGAGCCCTACGACTCGGGCACGCTCGACGTCGGCGACGGACACCGCGTCTACTGGGAGCTGTGCGGGAACCCGACGGGCAAGCCTGTGGTGTTCCTGCACGGCGGCCCGGGCGGCGGCTGCACCCCCGACCACCGTCGGCTCTTCGATCCGGAGCGGTACCGCATCCTCCTGTTCGACCAGCGCAACTGCGGCCGGTCCACCCCGCACGCCAGCCGGATGGACGCCGACCTGTCCACCAACACCACGTGGTCGCTGGTCGAGGACATCGAGCGGCTGCGCGAGATGATCGGCGTGGACGCCTGGCAGGTCTTCGGCGGTTCGTGGGGCAGCTGCCTGGCCCTGGCCTACGCCCAGAAGCACCCCGAGCGCGTCACCGAGCTGATCGTGCGCGGCATCTTCACCCTGCGCGACCAGGAGCTGCGCTGGTTCTACCAGGAGGGCGCCTCGAACCTCTTCCCGGACCTGTGGGACTCCTACCTGGAGCCCATCCCGGAGGAGGAGCGGGACGACCTGATCAGTGCCTACGCCCGCCGCCTGGAGTCCCCGGACCATGAGGTGCGCCTGGAAGCGGCCCGGGCGTGGAGCGTGTGGGAGGGCTCGACGATCACGCTGCGGCCCAACCCGGCGCTGCGGGAGCACCACGCCGACGAGGACTACGCGCTGGCCTTCGCGCGGATCGAGAACCACTACTTCCACAACAGGGGATTCCTCAGCCCCGAGCAGCTCATCAAGGGTGCCGAGATCATCCGGCACATCCCCGGCGTGATCATCCAGGGGCGCTACGACGTGTGCACACCGGTGCGTACCGCCTACGACCTGCACCGTGCCTGGCCGGAGGCGGACTTCCACATCGTCGACGACGCGGGCCACGCCTTCAGTGAGCCCGGCATCCTCGACCTCCTCATCGAGGCCACGGACCGCTTCGCCAAGTAGCGGGTGGGGTGGCGCCCCGCCCGG
>NZ_JAGPXK010000034.1:0-16653 GCF_018070675.1 Nocardiopsis sp. B62
GCCGGGCGGCCTGGCTGGGGTGACCGCGCGATCGGAGCCGCGCCGGTCAGGTCGCCGTGTAGACGACGAACGAGACCGCGATGTAGTGGCAGACGAAGGCCGCGATGGTCAGGGAGTGGAAGATCTCGTGGAACCCGAACCAGCGGGGCGCCGGGTCGGGGCGCTTGAGCCCGTAGACCACGGCGCCGACACTGTAGAGCAGGCCGCCCACGAGGATGAGGATCCAGGTGGCCGGGTGGGTGCCGTTGACCAGGTCCGGGATGAACAGGACCGCGACCCAGCCGATGGCCAGGTACAGCGCGGTGGAGAGCCAGCGCGGAGCGTTCAGCCACAGGAGCTTGAACGCGACCCCGGCGACCGCGCCGCCCCAGACCAGCGCCAGCATGGCCGTGCGCAGGGTGCCCTCCAGCACGAGCATGATGAACGGCGTGTAGGTGCCCGCGATGATCAGGTAGATGTTCGAGTGGTCCATGCGGCGCAGGACCTTCTGGGCGCGCGGTGACCAGCGGCCCACGTGGTAGATGGCCGAGGTGCTGAAGAGCATCACCGAGCTGAGCGCGTACACCGCGCTGGCCGCCATGGCGGGCACGGTGGGGGAGAGGGCCACCAGGACGATGCCCGCCGCCAGGGCGAGCGGAGCGGTCCCCAGGTGCAGCCATCCCCGGAGCCGGGGTTTGACCGCTTCCAGCAGGTCCCCGGCGGCCGCCGCAGCTCGCACGCTCCCTGTTTCCCGCGCCTTCGACACCGTTCGCACCCCTCAGTTCCAGCGACCCCGCTCCCTGGCGGGCCACACCAAGAAGCCTAACTTACGGCTGCGTAGGTTACTTGACGGTAATGCTGTGTCACGCGGCACAGTGGGCTCGGGAGGCGTTGCTGGCCAGGGGGGTTGGTCGCGCCTGCGGTTCTCGTCGGTTTCGACCGTGCCGCTCTTGGGGTGGTGTGTGGTCGAGCGTCCCTGACCAGCGTAGTCGTGGGCGGCGGTGCTGTTCCCGTTGCGTCCCCACGGGGGCGGGCGTGAACTCGAAGTGGACCATTGGTATAGACCTGTTCGGCGTCCGTGAACAGGTGCTATGCCGAAGAAGGGTGGTTCATGGAGGGTCGCTCGTGCGGAGTGTGGATAGGGTCGCGCCCAACAGGGGCCGACCCGACGCCGAACGGCCGCGAGAGAACGAGGGAGCACCCCCGTGACCAAGTACGTCTACAAGTTCACCGAGGGCAACAAGGACCTGAAGGACCTGCTCGGCGGCAAGGGGGCCAACCTCGCCGAGATGACCAACATCGGTCTCCCGGTTCCCCCCGGTTTCACCATCACCACGGAGGCGTGCCGTCACTACCTGGAGAACGGCGCAGTCCCCGAGGGGCTCGACGCCGAGATCGAGGCCGACCTCAGGGAGCTGGAGAGCACCATGGGCCGCCGGCTCGGCCAGCCGGACGACCCACTCCTGGTGAGCGTGCGGTCGGGCGCCCGCTTCTCCATGCCCGGCATGATGGAGACCGTCCTCAACATCGGCCTCAACGACGAGTCCGTGAAGGGCCTTGCCGCCCAGGGCGGCGACGAACGCTTCGCCTGGGACTCCTACCGCCGCCTCATCCAGATGTTCGGCAGGACCGTCCTGGACATCGACGGCGACCTGTTCGAGGAGGCCATCGAGGAGCTCAAGGCCGCCAAGGGCATCACGAACGACCTCGACCTGGACGCCGCCGACTTCCGCCAGCTCGTGGAACGGTTCAAGGAGATCGTCGGCGAGCAGACCGGGAGCCCCTTCCCGAGCGACCCCCGCGAGCAGATGAACCTCGCCGTCAAGGCCGTCTTCGAATCCTGGAACGCCCCCCGCGCCGTCCTGTACCGCCGCCAGGAGCGCATCCCCGCGGACCTCGGCACCGCCGTGAACATCTGCTCCATGGTCTTCGGCAACCTCGGCATGGACTCGGGCACGGGCGTGGCCTTCACCCGCGACCCCGCCACCGGCCAGACCGGCGTCTACGGGGACTACCTCCAAAACGCCCAGGGCGAGGACGTGGTGGCGGGCATCCGCAACACCGTCTCCCTCACCGAGCTGGAGCGGATCGACCCCCGAAGCCACGAAGAGCTCATGGGCATCATGGACACCCTGGAGAACCACTACCGGGACCTGTGCGACATCGAGTTCACCATCGAGCGCGGCAGGCTGTGGATGCTCCAGACCCGCGTGGGCAAGCGCACCGCCGCGGCCGCCTTCAGGATCGCGGACCAGCTCGTGGACCAGGGGATGATCGGCCTGGACGAGGCGGTCCAGCGCGTCACCGGCGACCAGCTCGCCCAACTGATGTTCCCGCGCTTCGACGACGAGGCCACCGCCGGGGAAGACGTGCACCGCCTCGGACGCGGCATGAACGCCTCGCCGGGAGCGGCCGTGGGCAAGGCCGTCTTCGACTCCTACACCGCCGTGAAGTGGTCGCGCAGCGGGGAGAGGGTCATCCTCTGCCGCCGTGAGACCAACCCCGACGACCTCGAGGGCATGATCGCGGCGGAGGGCATCCTCACCAGTCGTGGAGGCAAGACCTCCCACGCCGCCGTGGTGGCCCGGGGCATGGGCAAGACCTGCGTGTGCGGCGCCGAGGAACTCGACATCGACACCAAGAACCGGCGCATGACCGCCCCGGGCGGCGAGGTGATCGAGGAGGGCGACGTCATCTCCATCGACGGCACCAGCGGCCGGGTCTACCTCGGTGAGGTGCCGGTCGTCGACTCCCCGGTGGTCCGCTACTTCGAGGGCGAGGTCGACCCCGCCTCCGACCAGGCCGACGACCTCGTGCGCTCCGTGCACCGCCTCATGCACTACGTCGACGCCGCCCGCCGCCTGTACGTGCGTGCCAACGCCGACACCGCCGAGGACGCCGCCCGCGCACGCCGTATGGGCGCCCAGGGCATCGGCCTGTGCCGTACCGAGCACATGTTCCTCGGTGACCGCCGCCAGCTCGTCGAACGCCTCATTCTGGCCGACACCCCCGACGAACAGCAGGGGTCGCTCGACGCCCTCCTGCCGCTCCAGCGCGAGGACTTCGGCGGCATCCTGGAGGCCATGGACGGACTGCCCGTCACGGTCCGACTCCTCGACCCGCCGCTGCACGAGTTCCTGCCCGACATCACGGAGCTGTCGGTACGCGTGGCGGTGGCCGAGGCCAGGGGCGAGAGCCACGAGAACGACCTGCGCGTCCTCCAGGCCGTGCACAGGCTCCACGAGCAGAACCCCATGCTGGGGCTGCGCGGCGTGCGCCTCGGACTGGTCGTCCCAGGGCTGTTCACGATGCAGGTGCGGGCCATCGCCCAGGCCGCGGTGGACCGGATCCGTGCCGGCGGCCGCCCCCGTCCGGAGATCATGATCCCTCTGGTCGGCACCGTTCAGGAGCTGGAGATCATCCGGGACGACGCGCTGCGCGCCCTGCGCGAGGTGGGGGAGGAGAGCGGGATCGAGCTGGACTTCCCCGTCGGCACCATGATCGAACTGCCCCGCGCCGCGCTCACCGCCGGGCAGATCGCCGAGAACGCCGAGTTCTTCTCCTTCGGCACCAACGACCTCACCCAGACCGTGTGGGGCTTCTCCCGAGACGACGTGGAGGCCTCCTTCTTCTCCGCCTACCTGGAGAAGGGCGTGTTCGGCGTATCGCCGTTCGAGTCCCTGGACGTGGACGGGGTGGGTCGTCTGATCCGCATCGCCGTGGAGGAGGGCCGAGCGGCGCGGCCCGGCATCAAGCTCGGTGTGTGCGGTGAACACGGCGGGGACCCGGCATCGGTGCACTTCTTCCACAGGGTGGGGCTGGACTATGTGTCCTGTTCGCCGTTCCGCGTCCCCGTGGCCCGTCTGGAGGCGGGCCGGGCCGCCGGTCGCGCCGTGCGGTGACCGACCGAACGCCCGTGGCGGCGTCCCCACGAAAGGGGCGCCGCCACGGGCGTTTCACGGGACCGGTGAGACTAGAATCGGGCATCACGGCCGAGTCGACGGAAAAGTCAACCGTGACCTTTTCGTGATATATTTTCGACGTCGGTACGCGCCCACGCGCGACGCCCCGATCCCCCTCCCACCGTCGGGGCTCCGGGCACTCTCAGTCGCCCGTGCCACGTCCGGCTCCCCCTTCCCGGTGCCCCCGCCCACGCGGGGAGACCACGAACCAGCGGTGGGTGCGGGGCGTCCCAGTGGGCGTACCGCGTTCCTGATCCAATCAAGCGGAGGTGAGCCGGTGCGAACGGCGAGCGACGGGCGCGGCGACGAGCCGTGGGACGACCCGGCCACGACCCCCGCTGACCACGAGGCCACCCAGGTCTTCTCCCGCGACGAGCTGGCCGGTGCCGCCTCGGCGGCCGAGGGCACCCGGCGGTTCACCCGGCCCGAGGTCTCCGACCCCGGTGACCCCGCCGACGCCGCGAACAGCACGCGGGAGTTCAGTCGTGTCGACCCGGCAGACACCGCGGACCAGGGCGCGGCCTTCACCCGCAGGTTCGTCCGCGACCGGCCGTCGCCGCGCGGGGAGCGGGACCTGCCCCCGCACCGCGACGAGACCGAAGGGTACGGCCGCGAGGAGCCGTGGGAGGGCTCCGGTCACGAGGGGTCCTACGACGAGCCGTACGAGGAACCCCGCGTTCGCGAGCGCGGCGGCCGACGCACCCCGCCGCCACGCACCCATACGCCCAGGCGCCGCAGGCGCCGCCGTTTCCGTGCGCGCTGGATCATCGCCCTGATCCTGGTCGTCGCCATCGCGATCCCGCCCGGGACCTGGGGATGGGTCTGGTACACCGCGCGCCAGGACGACCGCACGCCCTCCGACGCCATCGTGGTCCTGGGCGCCAGCCAGTACAACGGCGTCCCGTCACCCGTCTTCGAGGCCCGACTGCGCCAGGCCCAGGTCCTCTACCTGGACGGCGTGGCGCCCAACATCGTCACGGTCGGCGGCAAACAGCCTGACGACGCCTTCACCGAGGCGGCCGCGGGCCGCAACTGGCTCATCGAGGTGGGCGTGCCCGCCGACCACGTCGTCGCGGTGGAGGAGGGCAGCGACACCCTCCAGAGCTTCAAGGCCATGGAGGGGGTCTTCGAGGCCAACGGCTGGGAGACCGCCATCCTGGTCTCCGACCCCTGGCACAGCCTGCGCTCCAAGGTGATGGCGGCCGACCACGGCATCGAGGCGGGTACCTCCCCGTCGCGCTCCGGGCCCGCTGTCATCGAGCGCCAGACCCAGCTGTGGTACATCACGAGGGAAACCGCGTCGCTCTGGTACTACTGGATCTTCAACGACAGCAGTGACATCCGTGTCAACGCGGCCTGACCAGGGCCAATGACATGTTTCGTCGTTGCCGGGAAGTAGGCTCGGGCCCATGACGACCATCTCCGGAGAGACCGTGGGCGCGGAGAGCGGCACCCACGGGTACACCGCACGCGACACCGAGCGCCACTCCCAGGAGTCGCGTAAGAGCAGGCGTCGCGGCCCCTTCGAGCGGGACCGCGCCCGTGTCCTGCACAGCTCCGCGCTGCGCAGGCTCTCCGCCAAGACCCAGGTCGTCCAACCCGGGGTGAGCGACTTCCCACGCACCCGGCTGACCCACTCCCTGGAGTGCGCTCAGATCGGCCGGGAACTCGGCCAGGCCCTGGGCTGCGACCCCGACCTCGTCGAGGCCGCCTGTCTGTCCCACGACCTCGGCCACCCGCCCTTCGGCCACAACGGCGAGCGCGCCCTCGACGAGGCGGCAGCCGCGTGCGGCGGATTCGAGGGCAACGCCCAGAGCCTGCGCCTGCTCATCCGGCTGGAGGGCAAGGTCATCGATCCCGGCGGCCGCAGCGCCGGGCTCAACCTCACCCGCGCCACCCTGGACGCCACCGTCAAGTACCCATGGCGGCGCGGTGAGGGCGGCGACACCCACAAGTTCAACTGCTACCCCGACGACTCCGAGGCCTTCGCCTGGCTGCGCGAGGGCGCACCCGTCGGACGCACCTGCTTCGAGGCACAGGTCATGGACTGGGCCGACGACGTCGCCTACTCCGTGCACGACGTCGAGGACGGCCTGCACGCGGGCCTGGTCAGCATGGCCGCCCTGCGCGATCCCGTCGAGCGCGCCGAGGTCTGCCGGATCGCCGCCGCGATGTACTGCGACGCCGACCCGGCCGAACTCGACGAGGTCATGGGCGACCTGCTCGCCGAACCCGTCTGGCCCACCGAGTTCACCGGAGACCTCGCCTCCCTCGCCGCGCTCAAGAACCTCACCAGCGAACTCATCGGCCGGTTCTGCCGAGCGGCGGAGGGCGCCACCCGCCGCGCCCACGGCCCCGGCCGACTCACCCGCTACCGCGCCGACCTCGTCCTGCCGCGCCGCGCCCTCCTGGAGTGCGCCCTGCTCAAGGCGGTGGCCGCGCACTTCGTCATGTCCCGCGAGGAGGCCCGGATCTACCAGGCCGAGGAGCGTCGCACCATCACCGAACTGGTCGCGGCCCTGTGGCAGGGGTCCCCCGGAGCCCTGGACCCCCAGTTCCGCGCCGTCTTCGAGAACGCCACCGACGACACCTCGGCCCTGCGCGTGGTCGTGGACCAGGTCGCCTCCCTCACCGACACCTCCGCCACCGCCCTGCACGCCCGGCTCCTCGGCTGACACACCCCTCACCAGGGGCGGGCGCAATCACCGCCGTTGCCGGTCTTGACGCGCACCACACGAGCCCGCACACTGCTCAGTGCGCCCGGCCGCCGCGCCCGCGTGGCGGGGCGCACAGGAGCGCACCGGTACGAGCGAGGGACCAGGGCATGCCCCCACCGCGTGGCCCCGTCATGAACGACGTCGCCAAGCTGGCCGGAGTGTCCCACCAGACCGTCTCCCGTGTCCTCAACGCCCATCCCGGGGTGCTCCCCGAGACCGAGGCCCGCGTACGCGCGGCCATCACGGAACTCGGCTACCGCCGCAACTCCTCCGCCCGCGCCCTGGTCACCCGCAGATCAGGGCTGGTCGGCGTGCTCACCACCGTTCCCGACCACCCGGACACCCTCCGCGTGCTGGTCGGGATGGAACGCGCCCTGGGCGCCTCAGGCCGCACCCTGCTGTACGCCGGAGCCGCTCCCGAGGGCCTGCCCGCCGCCGCCGAACGCCTGCTGGAACACGCCCCCGAGGGCTGTGTGGCCCTCGTCCCCGGCCAGGAGGGGCAGCTCGCCGACCTCCACCACCCTCCGCCGATCGTCGTCGTCGACGCGGACCCCGGCACCGCACGCCACCCCCTGGCGACAGTGGGGACCGACCACCTCGGCGGCGCCCGGGCCCTCACCCGCCATCTGCTCGAGCTCGGGCACGGCACGGTGCACCACGTCGCCGACGGCTCCCCGGGACACACGGCCCGAACCCGGGGCTGGCGCGGGGCCCTGGAGGAGGCCGGGGCGCGTGTTCCCGTCCCTGAGATCCCCGCCGCGACCGGAGCGGACGCCGGTCACGCCGCCGGACTGGCGCTGGCGGGCCGACGCGCGGCGGGGGAGGATGTCACCGCCGTCCTGGCCGCCGACGACCTCCTCGCCCTCGGCCTGCTGCGTGCCTTCGACGAGTCCGGCCTGCGCGTCCCCGGGCAGGTCAGCGTCGCCGGGTTCGGCGACCGCCCGGAAGCGGCCCACCTGATCCCCGCGCTCACTACCGCCGCCGGAGACCCCGCCGAGGTCGGCGAGGCCGCCGTGGGCCTGCTCCTGAACCTGCTCGCCGCACCCGGAAGGGACCCGGTCGCGCCCCTGCTCCTCCCGGCCCGGCTGCGTGTAGGCGGGAGCACCGGGCCGCCACCCGTGCGCCACCGCTGAACCCCGGCGCCGGGCCCCGCGATGATCACCGTCACTCCGAGCGGCCGGACCGCCCGCGAACGGGTGTCCTGGGAGACCCGCCCTGTGGACGGTGGTCGGAACGTCCCGGGGGAGAACTACCCTGAAAACCGTGGCAGGCCGGATCAAAGACGAAGACATCGCTCTCGTACGCGAGCGCACACCCATCGCTGACGTGATCGGTGAGTACCTCCAGCTGCGCAATGCCGGAGGTGGCTCGCTCAAGGGGCTCTGCCCCTTCCACGACGAGAAGTCCCCCTCCTTCAACGTCACCCCCGCCAAAAACCTGTTCTACTGCTTCGGTTGCGGAGAGGGCGGGGACGTCATCTCCTTCGTGCAGAAGATCGACAGCCTCAGCTTCGCGGACGCGGTCGAGTCCCTGGCACGGCAGACCGGGATCGTCCTGCGGTACGAGGAGGGCGGGCGCAGCAGCCCCCGCAGGGACGAGGGCAAACGGCAGCGCCTCTTGGACGCGCACAGGGCGGCGGCCCAGTTCTACTCCGAGCAGCTCCTGTCACCCGGGGCGGTCGCCGGGCGGCGGTTCCTGGGCGAGCGCGGCTTCAACCGGGTGCACGCCGAGCAGTTCGGGCTGGGGTTCGCCCCCGCGGGCTGGCAGAACCTCACCGACCACCTGCGTCAGAAGGGCTTCACCGACAACGAGATCATCGAGGGCGGTCTGGCCAGTCAGGGGCGGCGCGGAGCCTACGACCGGTTCCGCAACCGTCTGCTCTGGCCGGTAAGGGAGGTCACCGGAGAGGTCGTCGGGTTCGGGGCGCGCAAGCTCGACCCCGAGGAGGACGGACCCAAGTACCTCAACTCCCCGGAGAGCCCCATCTTCCACAAGGGCCGCCTCCTCTACGGGCTGGACCTGGCCAAACGGGAGATCTCCAAGCAGGGCAAGGCGGTCATCGTCGAGGGCTACACCGACGTCATGGCCTGCCACGAGGCCGGTGTGACCACGGCGGTCGCGACCTGCGGCACCTCGTTCGGCGAGGACCACCTCAAGATCCTGCGCCGCATGCTGCACGGGCGGCCCAACCACGAGACCCGGGTGGTGTTCACCTTCGACGGCGACAAGGCCGGGCAGAAGGCGGCCGTGCGGGCCTTCGCGGAGGAGCACGGGTTCTCCTCGGAGACCTTCGTGGCCGTCCAGCCCGACGGCCTCGACCCCTGCGACCTGCGCCTCCAGAACGGGCCCCAGGCGGTGGCCGACCTCGTGGAGGACGCCACCCCCCTGTACGAGTTCATGGTCCGCAAGACCTTCGAGAACTACGACCTGTCCACGGTGGAGGGCCGGATCGCCGCCCTCGACGCGGCCGCGCCGGTGGTGGCCAGTATCCGCAACGCGGGCACCCGGGAGGCCTACGCCAAGAACCTGGACCGCTGGCTCGGGTTCCTGGACGAGGCCTTCGTGGTGCGCCGCGTCCGCCAGCACATGCGCCAGGGCGGATCGCAGAGTGCCTCCAGGACTGGAGCTCAGGGCTCGGCCAGGCCGGTGCCCACGCCGGATGCCCAGGCCGCACCCTACGATCTGAACGACTTTTCATTGCAGAGGGAGCGACAGGCGCTCAAGCTCGCCGTCCAACACCCCAACCTGGCACGGGGTTTCGACAATCTTGCCGAGGGTGACTTCACCGTCTCGCAACATCGCGCGATGTTCCAGCTCATCCGGGAACAGGGCGGTGTCACAGCCGCCGTGGCTGACATGGAGAAATGGGCCCTCACTCTGCGTGACGCGGCGCCGAACGACTTCCAACGCGATTTTGTCACGCGTCTGGGTGTGGAGGAGATCGAGTTCTATGGAGAACTCGACGTTCATTTTGCCCGAGAATTGTTGGGCACAATCAAGACTCATTCCATCAACCGCAGCGAGTCAAACCTAAAATCCGAGCTGCACCGGATCGACCAGACTTCTCAGCCAGAGGAGCACAATCGGATCTTCGTCGAGCTCATGCAGCTTGGCCAGCAGAAACGTGCACTGCTGGAGTCTGGCATCGACCGTATGTAGCACCGGGGTGACAATAGTAGTTCTCCCTATTGCGGTGAGTGTGCGGGCACAATGGAGTAGTGCCTCCCACAGTTGTGTCCAACGAAATACCACACGTCCGCCAAGTGGTTCCGCTCCTTCCTGACTCCGGCCGGGGAACGGTGAGTCGTGGGGAGGTCGCGTCCGCGTTGGAAAGCCTCGACGCGCCACCCGGCTCCCTGGACCAGACCATCACGGACCTCGCCGGGGCCGGGGTCGACGTGGTCGAACCGGAGGATTCGGTGCCGGTCACCGACCCGGGCCGCCGCTCCGGTTCGGACCTGGTCCGCATGTACCTGCGTGAGATCGGCCGGGTGCCGCTCCTGACCGCGCGGGAGGAGGTGGACCTGGCCAAGGCCGTCGAAGCGGGCCTGTACGCCCAGCGCCAGGAACCCGCGTCGGGGCACTGCGCGACGGACGAGCTCGTCGCCCTCGTGGAGGAGGGGAGGCGGGCCAAGCGGCGGCTGATCGAGTCGAACCTGCGCCTGGTCGTGTCCATCGCCAAGCGCTACATGGGGCGGGGTCTGCTGTTCCTGGACCTGATCCAGGAGGGCAACCTCGGCCTCATCCGGGCAGTGGAGAAGTTCGACTACACCAAGGGTTTCAAGTTCTCCACGTACGCCACCTGGTGGATCCGCCAGGCCATCACCCGGGCCATCGCCGACCAGGCCCGCACCATCCGCATCCCGGTGCACATGGTCGAGACCATCAACAAGATCGTCCGTGTCCAGCAGCAGCTGCACCAGCAACTGGGCCGCGAGCCCAGCGTCGCCGAGATCTCCGCCGCCGCCGGGTTCGTCGGGGAACGGGTCCTGGAGATCCAGCGCATCGCCCGCGAACCCGTCTCCCTCCAGGCACCCATCGGTGAGGAGGAGTCCGACTTCGGTGACTTCATCGAGGACTCCGACGCGGTCATGCCGGTGGAGGCGGCCGCGTTCACCCTGCTCCAGGAACAGCTGCGGGTGCTGCTGGGCGACCTCTCCGAGCGGGAACGACGGATCATCCGGCTCCGCTTCGGTCTGGCGGACGGGCATCCGCGCACTCTGGAGGAGGTGGGCCGCGAGTTCGGAGTCACCCGCGAACGGATACGCCAGATCGAGGCCAAGACCCTCGCCAAGCTCCGCCACCCCTCGCGCGCGGGCACCCTGAAGGACTTCCTGCACAGCGGCTGAGGCACAGGACAACGTCCGGCACCCACCGTGGGTTCCCTCGAACACGGGAACGGCCTCATCTGGCCGACATGGGACGAACCCCCCGTCCGCGTCCCCCGGTGCCCCTACGGTCGAGGTGTGAACGCCTCGCCGACCCCACCCGAGCCCAGGACGCCCTCCGGGCGGCGTCCACTGCTGGTACTGGGCGCGGCCGCCACCGCCGTCGTGCTGCTCGTGGGGGCACTCGTGCTCAAGAACCAACGCGAACCCGAGCGGATCGGTTACTTCGCCGACTGGAACGTGGCCAACCGCGGCTACACCGTCAACGAACTGCTCGACAGCGGGGCGCCAGCGGACCTCACCCGGATCATGTGGGCCTTCGGCGGTATCGACCGCGACGGCCTGTGCCACATCCCCGAGGACCGCCACGACCAGCCCTGGGAGCTCTACCAGCGGCGCTACGCGGCGGACGAGAGCGTCAGCGGGCAGGCGGACGAGTACGAGCAGGAGCTCGCGGGCGGCCTCAACCAGCTGCGCCAGCTCCGCGGGCAGTACCCGGACCTGGGGGCCAGCCTCTCACTGGGCGGTTGGAACTGGTCGGTGAACTTCTCCACCGCCGCGCGCACCGAGGAGTCCCGGGAGGCCTTCGTCGCCTCCTGCCTGGACCTGTGGCTGCGCGGGAACCTGCCGGTGCGCGGTGACGAGCCCCAGGGCGGGGACGGCTCGGGCGCGGGCGTCTTCGACGGAGTCGACCTGGACTGGGAGTGGCCAGGGGGACAGGGCAACCCCGACAACGTGGAGCACCCCGACGACCCCGCCAACTTCACCCTCCTGGTCGCCGAGTTCCGCCGCCAGATGGACGCCCTCTCCCGGGAGACCGGGCAGGACTACGTGCTGTCCGCGTCACTCCCCGGCGGCCGCGATCACGCCGGGGCCTTCGAGACCGAGGTGTTCGACCACGTCGACTTCGCCACGGTCCAGGGGTACGACTTCTCCGGCCCCTGGAGCGAACGCACCGCGCACCACTCCAACCTGTACGCCCCCGACCACGACCAGGACGCCAACAGCGTCGACCAGGCGGTCCAGCGCTACCTGGACCTGGGCGCCGACCCCGGCCAGATCGTCATGGGCGTCCCGGCCTTCGGGCGCGGCTGGCAGGGGGTGCCCGCCCAGGACGAGGGCCGCGACCAGGTCGCCGGTGGCGCGGCCGACGACGACTACGACGGACCCACCCGCCCCTTCGACCAACTGGAGGAGATGGGAGGCCGCCGCTTCCTGGACGAGGAGGCGGGCGCCTACTGGGTCTACGACGGCGACGAGTGGTGGACCTACGACAACGCCGAGGTGATCTCGCTCAAGGGCGCCTACGTCCGCGAGCACGGCCTCGCCGGGATGATGGTGTGGAACCTCGACATGGACCCCGACGGCACACTGGTCCGCGCCATGCGCGAGTCCATGGACTGATCGGCCCGACAGCCACGCCGCGCGCCGAGGTTGCCACCCCACACCGCCCGCGCCACGCTGTGGGCATGGCCGATCCGCACAGCACCACCCCACGCCCGGACCTTCCCGCACTCCGCCGCGACCTGGAGGAGGGCGTCCGGGGAACCGTCGCCCTGGACGCGGGCACGCTCGCCCTCTACACCTCCGACGCCTCGAACTACCGGCGCGTACCACTCGCCGTGGTCATCCCCGAGACCGTCGACGACTGCGTGGCCGCCGTCCGCGCGTGCGCCGCGCACGGGGTGCCGATCATCCCGCGCGGCGGGGGCACCTCCATCGCCGGGAACGCCATCGGTACCGGCGTGGTCATCGACACCTCACGCCATCTGCGCGCCATCCTCGACATCGACCCCGAGGCCCGCACCGCCACGGTCCAACCCGGGGTGATCCTCGACGACCTGCGCGCCGCCACCGCCGAACACGGGCTCACCTTCGCCCCGGACCCCTCCACCCACAGCCGCTGCACCATCGGCGGCATGATCGGCAACAACGCCTGCGGCTCCCACTCGGTGGCCTGGGGCACCACCGCCGACAACGTGGTCTCCCTCGACCTGCTCCTGTCCGACGGCACCCGGATCACCGTCGGCTCCGAGCACACCGAGAAGGAGTTCGAGGAACTGGCCGCACGCCCCGGACGGGAGGGGGAGATCCACGCGGCACTGGCGCGCCTCGTGGAGACCCACCGTGCCGAGATGCGCACAGCCATGCCCGAGTTCCGGCGCCGTGTCTCCGGCTACGGCATCGACCGCCTGCTCCCGGAGAAGGGGCGCGACGTCGCCGCCTCCCTGGTGGGCACCGAGGGCACCTGCGCCATGGTGGTGGGCGCCACCGTGCGCCTGGTCGAGTCGCCGCCCGCCCGCGCCCTGGCGGTGCTGGGATACGACGACGCCCCCTCGGCCGCCGACGCCGTGCCCGGGCTGCTCGAACACTCCCCTCTCACGGTCGAGGGCATCAACGACCGCATCGTGGCGGCCCTGGACCGCCACGGGTCGAAGTCACGGGTGCCGCTGCCGCTCGGCCACGCCTGGCTGCTGGTGGAGATCGCGGGCGCGACCCCGGACGAGGCGGCCGACTCCGCGCGGAGGATGATCGACTCCCTGGACGAGGCCAGCGGCCCGCGCGACTCCGCGGTGGTCACCGACACCGGCCACCAGAAGGCACTGTGGCGCATCCGGGAGGAGGGCGCCGGCCTCACCTCGCGCACCCCCACCGGGGCCGAGGCGTGGTCGGGCTGGGAGGACGCCGCCGTCCCGCCGGAGAACCTCGGCGACTACCTGCGCGACTTCGAGGACCTGATGGCCCGCCACGACCGCTACGGGGTGGTCTACGGCCACTTCGGTGACGGCTGCCTGCACGTGCGCATCGACTTCGAGCTCACCCACGAGGAAGGGCGCCGCGAGTACCGGGCCTTCATGGAGGAGGCCGCCGGGATCGTGGTGCGGCACGGGGGATCGCTCTCCGGCGAGCACGGTGACGGCCAGGCCCGTTCCGAGCTCCTCTCCCGCATGTACCCGGAGGGCCTCGTGCGGGCCTTCGGCGAGTTCAAGCGCGTCTGGGACCCCGACAACCTCATGAACCCGGGCATCATCGTCGACCCGCTTCCTCTGGACGCCGACATCCGGGTGGCCACCGACATACGCCCGCGACTCCCGCTGCTCTCCCAGACCTCCCTGGCCTACGGCGAGGACGACGGTGACTTCGCCAAGGCGTTGCGCCGCTGCTCGGGCGTGGGCAAGTGCCGCCGCCAGAGCGGACCCGGCGTGATGTGCCCCAGCTACCAGGTGACCCAGGAGGAGAAGCACTCCACGCGCGGCCGCGCCCACCTGCTGTTCGAGATGGCCAACGGCGAGGTGATCACCGACGGGTGGCGCTCGGAGGAGGTCCGGGAGTCGCTGGACCTGTGCCTGTCCTGCAAGGGGTGCCTGAGCGACTGCCCGGTCAACGTGGACATGGCCTCCTACAAGGCCGAGTTCCTGCACCAGCACTACAAGGGGAGGGTGCGCCCGGCCGCGCACTACTCGATGGGCTGGCTGCCGGTGCTGGCCCGCCTGGCCTCCCTGGCCCCGGTGGAGGCCAACCGGGCGGTCCGCCTGCCCGGGGTGTCCTCGCTGGCCAAACGGATGGCGGGGGTGGCGGCCGAACGCGACCTCCCGGCCTTCGCCCGCACCACGTTCACCCGTGCCCACCGACGCCGCCTCAATCGGGGCGAGGGGCGTGCGGGCGGGCCCAAGGTGGTCCTGTGGCCCGACACCTTCGGCAACCTGTTCAACCCGAACGTGCTGGTCTCGGCCGTGCGTGTGCTGGAGGACGCCGGGTTCTCCGTGGTGCTGCCCAGGGGACA
Source organism: Nocardiopsis sp. B62 (assembly GCF_018070675.1). Classification (NCBI taxonomy): domain Bacteria; kingdom Bacillati; phylum Actinomycetota; class Actinomycetes; order Streptosporangiales; family Nocardiopsidaceae; genus Nocardiopsis; species Nocardiopsis sp. B62. The sequence continues at coordinate 14,831 of NZ_JAGPXK010000034.1, forward strand.
GGTCTGCTGCGGGCTCACGTGGGTCTCCACCGGCCAGCTGGACGTGGCCCGAGCGGTCATGCGGCGGGCGGTGGCGGCCCTGGCTCCGCTGGTGTCCCAGGGGCTGCCGGTGGTGGGCCTCGAACCGAGCTGCACGGCCGCCCTCAAGCACGACCTCGTGGAGCTGCTTCCGGGGGAGGAGAGCACGCGGGTCGCGGCCGCCGTGCACACCTTCGCCGGGTTCCTCAACGAGTACGCCCCGGAGTGGACGCCGCCGCGCGTGGACGCCTCCGCGCTGGCGCAGGTGCACTGCCACCAGCACGCCGTGTCCGGCTTCGACGCCGACCGGGAGCTGATCGCCCGTGCCGGGATCGACGGCGAGGTGCTGGACTCGGGTTGCTGCGGGCTGGCGGGCGACTTCGGTTTCACCGAGGGGCACTACGAGGTGTCCTCGGCCATCGGTGAGCGCGAACTCCTGCCCCGGGTGCGCGCCGCCGGGCCCGACACCCTGGTGCTGGCGGACGGCTACAGCTGCCGCACCCAGATCGAACAGGGGACGGGCCGCCGGGCCCTGCACCTGGCCGAGGCGCTCGCTCTCGGGCTGGACCGCGGGGCCCGGGCCCGGAGCGAGGCCTGACGCGTTCGGGTGCGGGGTGGGCTCACACGCCCATCTGTTCGTGGAGGAGGGCCAGGGCCCGGGAGACGGCGTCGGACAGGCGCTGGTCCCCGGGGTCCAGGCCCTCGCCCAGGTGCACCCGCCAGTCGATCTCACTGCCCAGGGGCGCACGCCGGGCCACGAGCCGGAAACCGGTCGCGGACTCGGCGTCGGGGAAGGGCACGAACCGGTTCACCAGGATGGTGGAGGTGACCCGTTCGGCGACGGTCTCGGCGATGCGCCGGTAGTCCACCGGGTCGCCGGTGAGTTCGGTGCGCAGCCGCACGGTGTGCTCGCCCGCGCCCTCCTCGACGAACGTGAGGGTGTCGGGACTCCACCGGGCCTGGTCGATGTCCTGCCAGGGCACGCTGTGCCCGTCGGGCAGGTGGAGGGCGCGGGTGGTGGCCACCAGCACCGCGTCGTCCACGGATCCCTCGGTGGAGTCCGAGGCGGGGGCGCCCCCGGCCGGCGCGGCGACGCGTGCCTGTGACAGCACCCGCTCGCCGCGCTCCAACCGGGAACGCAGCCGCTCGGGGATGTTCTGGCCGAACAGTGGCATCGTCAGACGTCCCGGTCCTCGGACCCGCCTCCGTTGGCGCCCGTCCCCGGGCGGGTCCCGTTGGACGGGCCGGTCTCCCACTCGACGAGCTCGATCTCCTCCTCGGTGGGGCGCGCCAGGAAGTCGCGCACGGAGGTGATGGGCATCCTCTCGACGGCCTTGTCGTAGGCGGCGCGGCCCGCTCTGCTGGTCTGCGCGCCGACGACCCCGGCCACCTCCTGGACCAGGGGGCTGTCGGCCACCTTGCGGGCGGTGCGGGCGAGCTGCTCGTAGCGGGCCCGGCCCGCCTTGGCGCCCAGCACGTATCCGATGGCGAGTCCGGCGACGAACGTGATCCGGTAGCGCATGGCTTCCTCTTTACGGCCTTGGTGACGGTCGGCGTGGTCCGTGCCCCGACGTTACCCGGTCGTGCCGCGGGCCACACGGGCCGACACCGGTCACGAGCACTCCCGAAGCGCGCTAGTCTGTTCATGTCGCCGAGGCCGCAGTGCCTTGGGCAGGCGCGATCCCGCGTAGCTCAATCGGCAGAGCAGCCGGCTGTTAACCGGCAGGTTACTGGTTCGAGTCCAGTCGCGGGAGCGTGAGAGGAAGGCCCATCGGAGAGATCCGGTGGGCCTTTTTCGTGTGTGC
>NZ_JAGPXK010000034.1:16663-51619 GCF_018070675.1 Nocardiopsis sp. B62
GCGGACGCGCTAGGATTAGTGCTGTCGCCGAGGCCGCAGGGCCCCGGAAGAGGCGCGATCCCGCGTAGCTCAATCGGCAGAGCAGCCGGCTGTTAACCGGCAGGTTACTGGTTCGAGTCCAGTCGCGGGAGCGTGAGAGGAAGGCCCATCGGAGAGATCCGGTGGGCCTTTTTCGTGTGTGCCCTGGGCCGTCCGCCGTCCGGGCTTCTGCCGGGGCTTCGGCCCGCTTCCGCGACGTGCTCGACGCGCGTTGCGAGAGTGCGCCCCCAGCCTGAGAAAACGTCACGAGCACCCTTGCGGACGCGCTAGGATTAGTGCTGTCGCCGAGGCCGCAGGGCCCCGGAAGAGGCGCGATCCCGCGTAGCTCAATCGGCAGAGCAGCCGGCTGTTAACCGGCAGGTTACTGGTTCGAGTCCAGTCGCGGGAGCGTGAGAGGAAGGCCCATCGGAGAGATCCGGTGGGCCTTTTTCGTGTGTGCGGGGGCGACCCCCGCCCGCTGCCGGGCCCGTGGGCTCCAACGCGGGGACGAGGGTGGACGTGCTCAGACGCGTCCCATGCCGCCGATGATCAGTTGTCGGTTGCGGTGCGGCATCTGGTAGCTCCCGGGGATGGGGGGAGCGACCGGAAGGGTACGCCACTTCTGGGCCTGGAGCAGGCCCGGGGGCACGGACTCCCAACCGTCGAAGAGCGCGGCGATGTCGCGTTCCGCGCGCCAGTACCCGTGCCCCAGCTGGTCGGTGAACAGCTGCTGGAGCTGCTCGGCCCGGAACGCGTCCTTGGGGTGGCGGACGGGGTCCGGGCGACAGTAGTGGCTGAGGACCATGTGGCTTCCGGGCGCCAGGGCCCCACGCAGCTCCGCGATGCCGCGTGCGGCGGTGTCGAGGTCGCCCAGGTGTGAGACGACCCCGGTGAGCAGGAGCCCGACCGGCTGGTCGAGGTCGAGCAGGCTCGTCTCCGGGTCGCGCAGGAGGCCCGGGACGTCCTCCAACCCGCCGCGCACGGCGGTGGTGGTGCGGCCGTCACGGATCAGCGCGAGGTGGTGGGCGAGCACCACGGGGTCGTGGCTGGCGTAGACGACCCGGGTGTCGGGGAAGCTCTCGTGGGCGATCTCGTGCGGGTCCCCCGAGGTGGGCATGCCCGCGCCCACCTGGAGGAACTGTCGGATGCCCAGTTCGGCGGAGAGGTGCCGCACCGCCCGCTGGAGGAAGGCGCGTTCCCCCAGGACGAGGTCGACGAACCCGGCCGCGGTGTTCTCGGCCCTGGCCGCCAGGTCCCGGTCCACCTGGAAGTGGTCCTTGCCCTTGAGGTGGAAGGAATGGAGCCGGTTGATGTTGGCCCTGGCCAGGTTGACGGGCGGCGGGGGTTTGGCACGGACGTGATTGTCCCCCGCCTGCCTCAGGAAGTCGGGGGAGGTGAAACGAGACATCGCCGTCCTCTTGCTCTGAGGTGGGGAAGTGCGGTCGACTCCCATGAATCTGGGATGACCCCTCGCGGGGTCGCGTCAAAGGATTGTATTCCGCGTTGGCGCGGTTGTTAACAGAGTCCAGGATACAGGTGGTAAAAATCGTCGCCCGGGCTCTCCCTTGGAGGTGCGGACGCCATGCGTTAAGGCGGGCTTGGGTGGACTTGTGTTTATACACCTAATGTCCATTTTGCGAGGAACGGGGTCCGGGGTGTGCCCGTCGGGGCACGTCTGCCACGCGGTGAGGGGCGCTCCGACCCCCTCCCTTCGGGCTTCACGGGGACCCGCGCCGTCCCTGGGGCGGCTCCGCGGCCCATCGGTCGGCCTCGCGGCCCTCCCTCCGAAGGGCCCGGGTCCTCGGTCCCGAACGGTTCGGCCCCGAAATCGGACGGGTCCACTATTGGAAAGGCGGTGGGCAATTTCCCAAACGCACCCACTGCCTGCGGAAATCCACCGAAGCACCGTTAAACCATTCGCCGCCCCACCGGAGGAGAGCGTCGGAAATGGCGGACTCGGCGCGAGGCGGGCGCGCTCCCTCGGATCCCGGGTCCGCGGCCGCCGTTAACCTGGTGGCATGGACCGTCCCCACACCATCCTGAGCTGCGCGATGTCGCTCGACGGACGCATCGACGACACCAGCCCCGAACGCCTCCGGCTGTCCAACGAGGCCGACTTCGCCGAGATCGACGAACTGCGCGCCGGGTGCGACGCCATCCTGGTCGGCGCGGGCACCCTCCGGGCCGACGACCCCCGGCTCCTCGTGCGCTCACCGGCCCTGAGGGAGCGCCGTCGCGAGCAGGGGCGGACCGAGAACCTGATCAAGGCCGTGGTCACCCGAAGCGGTGAGGTGGACCCCGGGGCGCGCCTGTTCTCCACCGGGGACGCCGGGGCGGTCGTCTACACCGGCGGTACCGGGGTGGCCACCGCCACCCGGCTCCTGGCCGGGCGCCCCGACACCGACCCTCCCGCCGAGGTCGTGGACGCGGGTGACCCGCCCACCGCCGAGGCGATCCTGGACGACCTCGCCGCACGGGGCGTCTCCCGCCTGCTGGTCGAGGGCGGCGGCCACATCCACACCCTGTTCCTCACCTCGGGCCTGGCCGACGAACTCCGGCTCGCGGTCGCCCCGTTCCTGGTGGGGGAGGAGGGCGCCCCGCGCTTCGTCATGCCGGGCGCCTACCCCTACACCCCCGAGGCGCCCATGCGCCTGGTGGAGGCTCGCGCCCTCGGGGGCATCGCGGTGCTGCGGTACGTCCTCGACCCCGGGGAGCGGTGATGGAGCCGACCGCTACCACCAGCGGACCCGCGCCGGAGGAGGGGGCGGCCGACGCGTTCTGGCTGGCGGAGGCGGTGCGGCTGTCGCGCTCCTGTCCGCCCTCCACCGCCGCCTACTCGGTGGGGGCCGTCGTGGTGGCCGAGGACGGCCGGGTACTGGGCGCCGGGTACTCCCGGCGCGACGACCCGCACGACCACGCCGAGGAGGTGGCGCTGCGGGGAATCGATCCCGAGGACCCGCGCCTGGCAGGGGCGACCGTCTACTCGTCCCTGGAACCGTGCAGCTCCCGAGCCTCGCGGCCGCGCTCCTGCACCGCGCTGATCCTGGCCACACCCGTGCGCAGGGTCGTCCTGGCCTGGCGTGAACCGGCGCTGTTCGTGGACTGCGACGGTGCCGAGCGCCTGACCGCCGCGGGGGTCACCGTGGTCGAGCGCCCCGACCTCGCCCAGGGCGTCCGCGAGGTCAACGCCCACCTGCTCGGCTGAGGGGGACCTCCGCCCGGAGGCCCCCATCCGCCTAGAACCGGTTCACGTCCGTCACGTGCACCACCGCGCGGCCCTCGGCGTTGGACGCCGCCAGGTCCACCTCGGCGCTGATACCCCAGTCGTGGTCCCCGGCGGGGTCGGCGAGGATCTGCCGCACCCGCCACATGTCGTCCTCCTCCTCGATGAGGAGCATCTTCGGGCCGCGCGCGTCCGGCCCGGTGCCGATCTGGTCGTGCTCGGCGTAGTACGCCTCCACGGCCTCGGCCCACTCCTCGCCGCTCCACTCGTCGTCCTCGGAGAGCTTGCCGAGGTCGCCGTAGCGCCGCCGGGAGGCCAGCTCCACGCGGCGGAACATCTCGTTGCGGACCAGCACCCGGAAGGCGCGGGCGTTCGAGGTGACCGGCCGGACCTTCTCCTCCGCCTCGGCACCCTCGCCCTCGGCCTCCTCCTCGGGATTGGTGAGCTGCTCCCACTCGTCCAGCAGGCTGGAGTCCACCTGGCGCACCAGCTCGCCCAGCCACTCGATGAGGTCGCGCAGTTCCTCGGTCTTGGAGTCGTCCGGAACCGTCTGGTTGAGGGCCTTGTAGGCGCTGGCCAGGTACCGCAGCACGAGACCCTCGGAGCGGGCCAGCTCGTAGTGGCCCACGTACTCCACGAAGTTCATCGCGCGCTCGTACATGTCGCGGGCCACGGTCTTGGGCCGCAGCGGGTGGTCGCCCACCCACGGGTGACCGCGCCGGTAGACCTCGTACGCGTGGTCGAGGAGCTCCTCCAGCGGCTTGGGGTAGTCGATCTCCTCCAGCCGCTCCATGCGCTCGTCGTACTCGATGCCGTCCATCTTCATTTCCTGGACGGCCTCGCCCCGGGCCTTGTTGAGCTGGGCGCCCAGGATCTGACGCGGGTCGTCCAACGTGGACTCCACCACGGTGAGCGCGTCCAGCGGGTAGGTCGGCGACTCGGTGTCCAGCAGCTCCAGGGCGGCCAGCGCGAACGTGGACAGCGGCTGGTTGAGCGCGAAGTCGGCCTGGAGGTCCACCGTGAGCCGGGCGGTGCGGCCCTGGTCGTCCGGTTCGGGCAGGGTCTCCACGATCCCGCCGTCCAGCAGCGAGCGGTAGATGGCGATCGCCTCGCGGATGTGGCGCCGCTGCGTCCTGCGGTCGTCGTGGTTCTCGGTGAGCAGGTGCTTCATGGCGGTGAAGCAGTTGCCCGGCCGCGCGATGACGCTGAGCAGCATCGCGTTGCTCACCCGGAAACGCGAGTTCAGCGGCTCGGGGTCGGCGTCGATGAGCTTGCGGAAGGTGGCCTCGTCCCAGGACACGAACCCCTCGGGGGCCTTCTTGCGCACCACCTTGCGCCGCTTCTTGCTGTCGTCGCCGGCCTTGGCCAGCGCCTTCTCGTTCTCGATGACGTGTTCGGGGGCCTGGGCGACCACGTTGCCGACCGTGTCGAACCCCGCCCGCCCGGCGCGCCCGGCGATCTGGTGGAACTCCCGCGCGCGCAGCCTGCGCACCCGCACGCCGTCGTACTTGCTCAGCGCGGTGAACAGCACGGTGCGGATGGGCACGTTGACGCCCACCCCGAGGGTGTCGGTGCCGCAGATGACCTTGAGCAGACCCGCCTGGGCCAGCCGCTCCACGAGGCGCCGGTACTTGGGCAGCATCCCCGCGTGGTGTACCCCGATTCCATGCCGCACGTACCGGGAGAGGTTGCGGCCGAACTTGGTGGTGAAGCGGAAGTTGCCGATCTCGTCGGCGATCCGCCCCTTCTCCTCCTTGGTGCACATGTTGATGCTGGTCAACGACTGTGCGCGCTCGATCGCCTGTGCCTGGGTGAAGTGCACGATGTACACGGGAGCGTCACCGTTGCCCAGGAGCTCCTCCAGGGTCTCGTGCAACGGGGTGGCCCGGTAGTCGTAGTAGAGGGGGACGGGGCGCTCGGCGGAGGTGACCACCGCGGTCGACCGGCCCGTGCGCTTCTCCAGATCCTCCTCGAACCGGCTGACGTCGCCCAGGGTGGCCGACATCAGCAGGAACTGCGCCTGGGGCATCTCCAGCAGGGGCACCTGCCAGGCCCAGCCGCGGTCCGGTTCGGCGTAGAAGTGGAACTCGTCCATGACGACGGTGTTGATGTCGGCGTCCCGGCCCTCGGCCAGGGCGATCTGGGCGAGGACCTCCGCCGTGCAGCACACGATGGGCGCGTCGGCGTTGACGCTGGCGTCACCGGTCATCATGCCGACGTTCTCGGTGCCGAAGATCTTGCACAGGTCGAAGAACTTCTCCGACACCAGCGCCTTGATGGGCGCGGTGTAGAACGCGCACTCGTTCCGGGCCAGGGCCGCGAACAGCGCGCCGGTGGCGACCATGCTCTTGCCCGAGCCGGTGGGGGTGTTGAGGATGACGTTCGACCCGGAGACGACCTCGATGAGGGCCTCCTCCTGGTGCGAGTAGAGGGTGAGGCCCCGCTCCTCGGCCCACAAAGCGAACGCCTCGAAGAGGGAGTCGGGTTCTGGTTCGGCCGGAAGCACATCAATGAGACTCACGGTCTCTATACTGCCCGCTCCCCGACCCCCTTCGGGACACGGCGGGGTGTTCGTCCCCTCACCAGGCCCGGAACACGGACGGGCACGTCCCCCAGGGGGGAACGTGCCCGTGACCGTGCTGGCGCGTCGGTCCCCTAGACGAGGCCGAGCTTCCTGACAGTGTCGCGCTCCTCGACGAGCTCCTGCACCGAAGCGTCGATACGGCCGCGGGAGAACTCGTCGATCTCCAGGCCCTGCACGATCTCCCACTTGCCGTTCTTCGAGGTGACGGGGAAGGAGGAGATGAGGCCCTCGGGGACGCCGTAGGAGCCGTCGGACGGGATGGCCGCGGAGGTCCAGTCGCCCTCGGGGGTGCCGTTCACCCAGTCGTGCACGTGGTCGATGGCGGCGTTGGCGGCCGAGGCGGCCGAGGAGGCGCCACGGGCCTCGATGATCGCGGCGCCGCGCTTGGCGACGGTCGGGATGAAGTCCTTCTCCAGCCAGTCCTGGTCGCCGACGGCCTTGGCGGCGTTGGCGCCGTTGACCTCGGCGTTGAACAGGTCCGGGTACTGGGTGGCGGAGTGGTTGCCCCAGATCGTGAGCTTCTTGATGTCGTTGATCGACACGTTCAGCTTCTTGGCGAGCTGGGTCAGCGCGCGGTTGTGGTCCAGACGCGTCATCGCGGTGAAGCGCTCGGCCGGGACGTCCGGGGCGTGGCTCTGGGCGATGAGGGCGTTGGTGTTGGCGGGGTTGCCGACCACCAGGACGCGGATGTCGTCGGCCGCGCCGGCGTTGATCGCCTCGCCCTGGGGCTTGAAGATGCCGCCGTTGGCCTGGAGCAGGTCACCGCGCTCCATGCCCTTGCCGCGCGGGCGGGCGCCGACCAGAAGGCCGACGTTGGCACCCTCGAACGCCTTGGTGGCGTCGTCGAAGATGTCGATGCCCTGGAGCAGGGGGAAGGCGCAGTCGTCGAGCTCCATCGCCGTGCCCTCGGCGGCCTTGACGGCCTGCGGGATCTCCAGCAGGCGCAGCTTCACCGGGGTGTCGGCGCCGAGCAGCTGGCCGGAGGCGATCCGGAACAGCAGCGCGTAGCCGATCTGACCGGCGGCGCCGGTGACGGTGACGTTGACGGGTGCGTTGGACATGCGTGAACTCTCCTGACGACGTTGTGCGACCCGCGATGTTACCAACGGGTTCGAGGCGGCTCCGGAGCCGGGCCCAGGGGGTACGGCCAGGCGCGCGCCGCACCATCACACCCTAGACCGCCCCCCGATGACGTTCGCGACCAAGGTGCGCCCAAGCGCTTCGCGCGTCGTCACAGGTGCGGGCAAGCCTTGCGGAGCAACGGATTTCGGGCGCGGAAACGTCGGACGCATCCTGTTAGGATGACGTTTGCTGACGACGGAGGGCCGGTAGCTCAGTTGGTTAGAGCAGGGGACTCATAATCCCTGGGTCGCGGGTTCGAGTCCTGCCCGGCCTACCCCTTCCGAACAAACGAAAAGCGCCGCCAGCCTGCACTGACAGGCCAGCGGCGCTTTCTTTCCTATCCGGCCGTGTTCGGACGGCTACGGCCCGAACCGGTCAGCCGTGCCGAATGCGTGTTGAAGTATTGGCCCCCCGCTAACCACCGCCGCGCACGACGGCGACCCTCGGGTGCGCGCCTCACCAAACGGCACGCATAAACCAAAAGTCGGACATCAGTGCCGCGTTCTGCTCATTTCACCACTCGTCCGTCTCGCATTGACGACAGGCCCCTTCGTCGGGCCTTCGCCAGCCGGGGCGGGGTCCGGGGGCGGGGCGCCGACGGCGCGGTCGGACCGTCGGCGCCCCGTTTCCCGCACCCCGGTCAGTCGTCGCCGAGCAGCCCGCGCACGAAGGCGCGGTAGTCGCGCAGGGCCAGCCGCAGGGCCTCGGTGTCGTCGTCGGCCTTCTCCAGGGCGGTGCGCAGGGCCGTGCGACGCGCCTCGATCTCGGCGATCACGGCGTCGGCCACCTCTGACGCCAAAGCGTCCGCCGCGCGCACCGATCCCGGCGGATCGTCCACGAATTCGCCCTGTGCCTCGTCCCAGCGCTCACGCAGCTCACGGGGGACCAGATCCCGGGGGTGCGGCCGCCAGGTCCGGGAGGGGTCGGGGGTCCTCGCGGGCCTGCTCTGTCGGGGCACTCCCACCTCGGCAGCCTCGGGGGTCTCCGGCCGCTCCGGCGACGCGGAGGGCTCGACGGGTTCGGGGTCGATCCGCTTCGCACCCGGCCGGTGCCTCGGCCGTACTGGGCGATCCGCCATGTGTACCTCCCTCGTGTGCTTACTCCACCTGTGCGCCTCTGGTCGTCTCAGCGCCGAGCAGGGCCTCCACCAGCCCCCGGTAGGCGATCAGGGCCTCGCGCAGGTTCTCGGTGGCGGTCTGGTCGGCCTCCGCGAGATGCCCGGCGGCCCGGGCCGCGCGGTAGCGGGCGACCGCGTCGGGATGGTCCACGGACAGGTCCCTGGCACGCCGCTCGAAGCTCGCGTCGTCGTGGACGCCGTCCTCGGAGACGGGACCGTCGGGATATCCGAGGTCCCGCATGATGGTGTCGGTGAGTCTTCGGGCTCCCCGGACCGACCCCACCGGGTCGTCGACGAACCCCTGTTGCACCTCGGCCCAGGCGCGCGCGTGGGCCGCGCGCTCCGCCTCGGTGGGTGAACGCAGCTCGGTGTCCCGGCGCTGGCTCAGTCGGTCGGCGAGGTCCTGCTCGGCGTCGGCCCTGCCGCCGTGCGCCTCCAGGGCCTGCTCGTACTCCTGGCCGAACCGCGCTCTGAGCCGCCGTGTGCGCAGGGCGGGGAGGACCGCCAACCACGCGACGATCGCGGCTCCTCCAATGACGACGACCACGGCCGCGACGATGATGACGATCGTTCCGGTCTCCACGGGGGGTACCTCCTGACGAGCCTTTGCCCCCGGGCGCCGAGTACGAAACGCCACGTTCCGTGCTGTTGGGGACCACGGGCCGACGCGGCCGGGCCGAAACCCCGATCCGTCCGATACGCCCTAGACTGGCCGCCGGTCGGAGGGCACCGTGGCCCACGTCTCGGCAACCACCGCGCCGCGGGGACCGTCGAACACGTGAGGTTGAGGTGAGCGGACGGAACCGGTGAGGAAGGCGTGTAGTGGACGGGGGGAGAACGACGGGGTACGGCACTGACCGGCCAGCCACGGTCTGGGACCACGTCCTGAGGGTGGTCTCCGTCGTCGCCGTGGTGGCCCTGTTGCTGGTCGCCATCAACGCCAGCGTCTCCCGCGACGTCGCCATACAGTCCGCGGACGACCCGGAGGAGTCCGTCGCTGTTCCGCTCACACAGCTCCTCGACCGCACCGGTGTCTCCCAGGACGGCACCGTGGGCTCCGGCGACCTCGACGGCGCCGGCAACAGCCTCTCCGCGCGCACCCTGACGGCGGCCGGCTGGAACCCCGGGGGAGAGGTGGTCCTCCTGGACACGCCGCTCGAACTCCCCGCCTACGGGCCGGGCCGCCCCGACCACGTGACCTCCGACGGCCAGTCAGTGACCCTGTCCGCCGAACCCGCCCCCTGGGAGTCCCTCACCTTCCTGGCCACCGGCACCCGCACGGACGGCACCGGCGCCGACGTGCGCGGCAACGGCCGTGTGGTCTACGCGGACGGAACCACCCAGGACTTCCCGCTCTCGGTTCCCGACTGGGCCGCGGGACCGGCCGGTGACGCCGTCCTGTCACTGCCCTACGCCAACTCGGCCACGGGTTTCGGGCAGGATGCCATCGGCTCCGTGCGCCTGTACGCCCGTTCGGTGCCGATCGACCAGGGCCGCGAGGTCGACCACGTCGTCCTGCCCACCGTCGCCGACGAGGACGCCAGCCTGCACGTCTTCTCCGTGGGCGGGCGCCCGCCCACACAGGCCTGGACCGGGACCTGGGCGCGCGCGGCGTCCGGGTACACGTCGGTCGGCCCATGGGAGGACCAGACTCTGCGACTGACCGTGCGCACCACCACCGGCGGACACAAGGCGCGCCTGCGGTTCGACAACACCTTCGCCTCCCGCCCGGTCGCCCTGGGAGCGGTCTCGGTCGCACTGCGCGGCGAGGGCGCCGCCACGCACGGCGCGGCGGTCCCGCTGACCTTCGACGGGGCGCCCGGCGCGGTCATCCCCGCCGGGGGACGACTCGTCACCGACCCCGTCGACGTCCTGCTTCCACCTCAGACCGAACTGCTGGTCAGTGTGCACCTGCCCGAGCGGGTGACCGCCGCCCCCATCCACTACGCGTCGGTCGACACCAACTACACCAGCGTCCCCGGCAGCGGTGACCAGACCCTGGACCGCACCGGGGAGCCCTACACCGGGCTCGTGGACCACTGGCCCTTCCTCACGGGGATCGAGGTGACGGACGGGCCCGGCGCAGTGGTGACCTATGGCGACTCCATCACCGACGGACTGCGCTCCAGCCGGGACGGTCACGCGCGCTGGCCGGACGTGCTCGGCGCCCGGCTCCACGAGAGCGCCGACCTGCCCACCCTGGGAGTGCTCAACCTCGGTGTCGCGGGAAACCGGATCACCTCGGACGGTTACCCCGGGGAGGGCGTTTCCACCTACGCCAGCGGTGTGAGCATGCTGCACCGGGCCCAGCGCGACGTGTTCGCGCAGAACGGGGTGGAGGCGGTGGTGGTCTTCGCGGGGATCAACGACCTGCGCTGGGGTGCCTCACCGGACGTGGTGATCGCGGGGCTGGGACGGCTGGCCAGGACCGCCGAGGAACACGGGGTGCGGGTGTTCGCGGCCACCCTCGCGCCGTGCGCGGGGGGATCCCGGTGCACCCCGCACGTGGAGGAGGGGCGCCAGCGGGTCAACGGCCACCTGCGGGCGGAGGCGGGCGACCCGGGCTCGGTCTTCGCCGGGGTGTGGGACTTCGACGCGGTGCTGCGGGACCCGGCCGTTCCGGAGCGGATACGCCCCGAGTTCGACTCCGGCGACCACCTGCACCCCAACGACGCCGGGCTGCGGGCCGTCGCGGAGTCGGTGGACCTCTACGAACTGGTGGGCGGCTGAGTCGTCGCGGTCAGCGCGGGCAGCGCAGGTGGTGGTGGATCACCAGGTCGACGTACACGCCGCCCAGATCGTTGAGGCTGAGCCCGGCCTCGGGCTCGTACCAGTGCTGGATCGAGTCGAAGGTCTCAAGGACGCTGTCGGTGGCCCGGCCCGTGTCCCGTATCCGGAACTGGTCCGCGCTCACCCCCGCCACGATGATCTCGCGGACGTGCTCGCGGTAGGTCCTGAGCAGGGAGCTGATCTCCCGGTGTCGGGCGGGATGGATGGCGCGCAGGGTGGGCAGCAACTCCTGGCTCAGGGCTATGGCCGACCGGTGCCGCCACCCGGAGTCCACGTGCCTGCGGACCAGGCCGGACATGCGTTCGGTGGGTGGTCTCCCGGGCGCGTCAGCGGCCAGTTGGCCGTTGACGCGTTCGCGGGTCGCGCGTAAGACCACGGCGTAGGACAGGTCGAACCTGGTGGGGAAGGCACGTCTGAGGCAGGCCGCGTCCGTGCGCGTCTCGCTGGCGATGCGCCGGGTCAGGTCGGACATGGCGATCCCGCGTGAACCGTGCTCGGCGAACAGCCGGGCCGCGCAGTCCAGGACGGGTGCCGTCGTGTGAAGCGCGTTCGGGGGGAGATCGGCCGTCATTCGTCGTTTTCTCATCGGTCGGTGCACCACGGACGTAAGGGGAGTCAAGGATATCCGTGACCGTTCCGCACATAGTGTGGAAACGAGGAATTCGCCGGAGAACGCGGCATTCACGGTGCGCGTGTTGTTGGTGTTCCCGCCGATACCCGCTGAGGGAGGTTTGTCATGTTCTCCCAGGTGGTCCCGTGAACCGAGGGAACGGTACAAGGTCCGCTCCGGTGTTTTACGGGTCCGCTTCCGGATGCGCCGCCGCTCCTTTCCCTGCCGCCCGCGCCGTTGTTCACGGCGCCCCCTGCGCCGTTTCCTGGGCACGGCCGGAGGTCAGGGAAACGAGGTCGTCCACGCGATCGGTGGCGAGCGCGTCCACGCCCATTCCCATGAGTCTGGCCATCTCGTGGAACTCGTTCACGGTCCAGGCCACCACCCCGAAACCGTGCCGGTGGAGGTCGGTCACCCGGTCCCGGTCCACCAGGGAGTAGTGCATCCCCAGGAACGTGGGGCGCAGCGCGCGCGCCATCTCCTCCGGTGGCGGCCCCGGCTGGTCCCAGGCGAGCATCACGCGGGCGCCGGGACTGCGGGCGCGCAGCGCCTTGAGCGTCTCCAACGGTCCGGTGAACAGCGCCTGGTCGCCGAACCCGTGTTCGCGCAGGACGGCGTCCGCGGCCAGCGCCGCCTGCGGAGAGGCGGCGTCGACCAGCAGCGGCGCGGTGGCCCCGCCGCCGAACTCGGCGATGACCTCCATGAGAGTGGGCACGCGCCGCTCCACGTCGTCGCGAGCGGCGGCCAGTTCGGCCAGGGTCAGGTCGGCGACCTGACGCGGCGGGGAACCCGGGAGGGTCACGACACGTTCGTCCACCAGGACCGGGTACCCGTCCGCGGACAGGTGGACGTCGATCTTGACCAGGTCGGCTCCGGCGCGCAGCGCCGAGCGCAGCGCCGGGAGCGTGTTACCCGGGAATCGTGCGGTGTCTCCGCGTAGAGCGATGGACAACGTCATGCAGTCAAGAGTGGCAAAGAGACCGCGGTCACGTGGTGCAAACAGGAAAAACGCCCACCAAGGCGTCCCGGAGTCTGCGGGCGGCGCGGAGCGTGGGGGCCGATCGCGCGGCGATTGCGAGCGGTCTCACGTCGTGGGGGCACCGCCTGGGTACGGCTACCTGGGAAACTTCGATAAGGGGTGTCGTATCCGAACGGCACCCGCCAGGCCCCCGAGTGTGAGGCGAACGATGATCCCGGACCAGCGGCGAGAGCACATCCTGAAGCTTCTCCAGGAGCGCCACGTGCTGAGTATCAACGAGCTCACGTCGATGCTGTCCGTGTCCCACATGACCGTGCGTCGCGACATCCAGGCCCTGGAGAACGACGGCAAGGTCCTGTCGGTCACCGGCGGCGTGCGGTTGGCGGCCCGGCTCAAGAGCGAGCCCTCCTACCTGGCCAAGGCCCAGCTGGAGGTACCGGCGAAGCGGGCCGTCGCGCGCGCCGCCGCCGAGCTGGTGCGCGAGAACTTCACCATCTACCTGGACGCGGGCACCACCACCCTCCAGATGGTGCCGCTGCTCACCGACAAGGTGGGGCTGACCGTCATCACCAGCGACTTCAACGTCGTCGGCCACCTGATGGAGTACCCGGGGATCGAACTGATCCACACCGGGGGCGTGGTGTCGCACTCCGACCACTCCTCGGTGGGCCAGTTCACCGCCGACTTCCTGCGGCAGGTCAACGTCGACCTCGCGTTCATCGCGAGCAGTTCCTGGGACGCCGAGCGCGGATCGACCACCCCGTCAGAGGCCAAGGTGATCGCCAAGCAGGAGCTGCTGCGTATCGCCTCCAAGAGCGTTCTGGTGGTGGACAGCACCAAGTACGGCAAGTTCGGCACCTTCCGGGTGGCCCAGCTGGAGGAGTTCGACCTGATCATCACCGACGACCGCCTTCCGCGTTCTGCGGTGGACGAGATCGGTGAGCGCGACATCCGCCTGAGGACCGTCCTGAGCGAGTAGTCACGGGCCCGGCCACCGGTCCCTGTAACGGGAGACGGAGCCGGGCCGGGTCCCGGAAGGCTGCGGAGTCGCAGCAGCTCAGACCCCCGAGTTGAGCCCCGTGTCCTTGGTCACGGGCAGCTCCGGGCCGGGATCGGTGAGGCCGTCCGCGGCGCGCGACCGCTCGTACCAACGGGCGCGCAGCACCATCGTCGTCACCGCGAAGGAGACCAGTCCGCCCGCCGTCGCCAGTGCGAACGCCCCTTGGTGGCCGAAGGAGTCGGCGAGTGACCCCGAGACCATGGACCCCAGGGCCTGGCCCAGGATCAGGCTGCTCAGGATGATCGCCATCGACTGTGAGAGGCGGCTCGGAGGGGCGGACCGCTCGATCAGACCGAACAGGCTCACCAGGTGCGGACCGATCGCGACGCCCAGCACGAGGATGGCGACCGCCAGGGTCGCCGGACCGTGGTCCAGGTACAGGGGCAGGGTGAGCAGTGCCAGAGCGCCCGCCGCCACCCGCACCCGCGCGGTGAGCGTGAAGCCCACCGGCAGGGAAGCCATCATCAGCCCCGCGAGGGCGCTGCTGGAGCCCATCACCGCGTACATCAGCCCGGACAGGTCGCCGTGCCCGGCGTTGTCCGCGAAGGCGGTCACACCCGTGGACATGCCGCCGAAGAACAGACCCTGGCAGAACATCGGCACGGCGAGGAGCAGCAGCGCGGGCCGTGTGATGCGGCCCTCGGCGCCGCGTACCGGGGCCGCCCCGGGCGGGGCCGAGGGGTGCAGGGCGAACACGGTGCCGAACACACCGATCAGGACGGCCGCGCCGAGCACGCTCGCGGTGGGGGACAGGGTCAGGGTGAGGACACCGACCAGCGCGGGGCCCAGGACGAAGGCGGCCTCGTCCAGGACGCCCTCCACGGACATCACGGCGGAGACCGAGCGCTCGCGTTCCAGGCCGCGATCGGGTCCCTTGCGGATGAGCACCACCCACCGGGTGCGGGCCATCGGGCCCACCTGGGGCATGCACAGACCACCGATCGCGGCCAGCGCGACCATGGCGGGCAGCGGGACGTCGGCGGCGATGGCGGCGACCAGGGCGACGATGAGGGCGGCGTCCACGATCGCCGTGACCAGGACGGGGAAGCGCTGCCCGTGACGGTCCGCGAAGCGCGCGATGACGGGCCCGCCGATCGCCTCACCGAGCGCGAACGCCCCGGAGACCAGTCCTGCGGCGGCGACGCTGCCGGTGGTGACGGTGACCAGGGTGAGGAGCCCGATCAGGGTCATGGACACGGGGAGCCGGGCCAGGAAGGTGGCGAGCAGCAGGGGCCAACCGGCGATCCGGTGCATCCGCCGCAGGGTCTCCAGGGGTGACATTCAGCCTCGTTCTGTCTCGTGGTGCCGCGCCGTCGCCCTCGGCCGCAAACCATCCCATGATAGGTGGACCCATCCAGGTGGCGGACGAACCCTGACTTTCGTGGGTGACCCGTGACCGGTGCGGCTGTGTAGGTTCGCCACCATGGACTTCACCGAACCCTCCCCGGAACCGCGCCGGGTCCCGGGCCCGCTTCGGGGCCTGGCGCCCGGCCCGGGATGGCCCACCCGGGGCGCCGTCGTGCGGGACCTGCTGCTGTGGCTCGGGGCGTCCCTGGTCCTGCTGGCCGAGGCCCACGCCTTCGCCGTCGCCGGATACGAACCGACCCTGACCGCCCTCCACCTGGTGGCCCTGGCCGGGGTGGTCCTCGTGCTCAGCCGCACCCACCCCCTCCTGGCGCCGTGCGCGGCCGTGTTCGTGTGTCTCTGGTCCCAGGCCTTCGTGGTCGTCCTGGTGTGCGTGGCCTACCTGGCCGGTCGGCGGTCGAGGAGGACCTGGGTCGCCGTGGCGCTCTTCGCCGTCCTGAGCCTGGCCGTCGCGCTGGTCGTGCTCCGTTTGGTGGGCGAGACCCCAGGGCTGTGGCTGAGCTCCGGGATCACCCTGGTGTTCTTCACGGCGCTGCCCTGGTTGGCGGGCGTCCACCGTCGCCAGCACCGGGAGCTGGGACAGGCGGGCTGGGAGCACGCGCGCCAGCTGGAACTCGGACAGCGGCTGACCGCCGACCGCGCCAGACTGCGCGAACGCGCGCGGATCGCCCAGGACATGCACGACTCCCTGGGCCACGATCTCAGCCTGCTCGCCCTGCGGGCCGGAGCCCTGGAGGTCGCGCCGGACCTGGCCGAGCACCATCGGGAGGAGATCGCCCGGCTGCGCGCGGGTGCCGTCGAGGCCACCGCCAACCTGCGCGAGATCATCGGGGTCCTGCGTCCCGACACCGGTACCGAACCCGCCCCCACCGCACCCGCCGACGAGGGCGTGCCGGCCCTGGTGGAACGGGCCCGTGACTCGGGAGTGGAGGTCACGCTGATCAGCGAGGGGCGTCTCGACGCGCTTCCGCCGATGGTGGATCGCGCCGTCCACCGTGTCGTGCAGGAGTCCCTGACCAACGCCACCAAGTACGCGCCCGGCGCCCCCGTCGAAGTGAGGACGACCGCCGACGACACCCGGCTGGAGGTACGTGTCACCAACCGTGAGTCGAGTGAGCGGGGCCAGGTGCCGGGCGCGGGCGGTGGACACGGGCTCACCGGGATGGCGGAGCGGGTCCGGCTGACGCGCGGAGCCCTGACCGCCGGTCCCCACGAAGGCGGCTGGCGGGTGCGGGCCACCATGCCGCTGGACGGCGCCGAGGTGACCGACGCCGCCGAGCACGCCGACGAGGCGATCGACCGGCTCCACAGAGCGGCCCGCCGCCGGGTCCAGCCGTGGACCCTGGCCCTGGTGGCCGCTCCGGTGGCCGCGGTCCTGCTCGTGGTCGCGACCGTCTACTACGTCCTCGCGGAGATCCTCGCGGCCAGCACCCTGCCGCCGGAGGACTTCGCGGCGATCGCGGTGGGCGAACACCGCGACGAACTCGACGTGCTCCCCGAGCGCCCGCTGCGGGTCTCCGAGTCGCAACTGGCGGAGTTCGACTCCGCCGACCCCGGCTGCGATCAGTACCGCGGCACGGCGGGGATGTTCGACGAGGACGTGGACCTCTACCAGTTGTGCTTCGAGGACGGGGTGCTCACCGCCAAGGAGAGGCTGGCGAAGCGATGAGGCCGCTGCGCGATGCTTCCCGAACGACCGAGACCGAAGAGGGGGACACGGCTGTGATCAGAGTGCTGCTCGCCGACGACGAGGCGATGATCCGCGCGGGCGTGCGCGCCATCGTGCAGAGCGATCCGGGCGTCGAGGTGGTCGCGGAGGCCGCCGACGGCCGGGAGGCGGTGGAGCTGGTGCGCTCCCACCGCCCCGACGTGGTGTTGCTGGACATCCGCATGCCGCGTATGGACGGGCTCGCGGCCTGCGCCGAGATCCTTCGGGTGGCCCCCGGTACGAGGGTGGTCATCCTCACGACCTTCGGGGAGGACGCCTACATCTCACAGGCGCTCGGAGACGGGGCCAGCGGGTTCCTGCTCAAGGCGGGGGACCCCCGTGAACTCATCGCCGGGGTGCACGCGGTCGCGGACGGGGGCGCCTACCTGTCCCCCCGGGTGGCCCGACAGGTGATCGATCGGTTCGGCGGAGGAAGGGCGGCGAAGGAGGCCGCGGCGGCCGAACGCCTGTCCGCCCTCACCGACCGTGAACGGGACGTGCTCACTCTGGTCGGGGCCGGACTGTCCAACGCCGACATCGCCGAACGCCTCTTCCTCGTCGAGGGCACGGTCAAGAGCTACGTGAGCGCGATCCTCAGCCGTCTGAGTATGAGGAACAGGGTGCAGGCGGCCATCCTCGCCCACGAGGCCGGGCTGGTCGAGGGCTCCACGCGCTGACCCCGCGCCGACCTTTTGGGCCCGAGCCCGGACGGGAAGACTGGCCACATGGAGAGTTCCGAGGACCGGACGGACCGTCACCACCCCCTGCGGGAGGAGGACGCCGTCCTCCTGGCCGCCTCCTGGCGCCACCTCACGGGCGGGGACTGCGAGGCCCGGGCGGTGGGGGACGAGCTCCTGGACCGCTGGAGCGAGGAACACCGCCGCTACCACACCCTCTCCCACCTGTGGGCGACCCTGCGCGCCGTGGACGTGCTCCAGGAGGAGGCCCGCGACGTCGACGCGGTGCGCTACGCGGTCTGGTTCCACGACGCCGTCCACGAGGGCGACCCCGGACAGGACGAGGACGAGAGCGCAGCCCTGGCCGAGCGCCTGCTCACGCTCCTGGGAAAGGACCCGGCACTGATCGCCGAGGTGGTGCGGCTGGTGGGCCTCACCAAGGACCACCGGCCCGCGCCGGGGGACGCCGACGGCGCGGTCCTCTGCGACGCCGACCTGTCGATCCTGGGCGGAGCGCCGGAGAAGTACCTGGCCTACACCTCCGCGGTCCGGGCGGAGTACCGGCGCCACTCCGACAAGGTGTTCCGGGCGGGGCGGCTGCGGGTCCTGCGTTCGCTGCTGGAGGCCCCGCACCTGTTCCACACGCGGTTCGGTCGGGCGCACTGGGAGCCCCGCGCCCGGTCCAACATGCTCGCCGAGGTGGACCGGCTCAGCCGTGAGCCTTCGGCGGAGCCTGCCCCGTCCCGGCGTGCTTGGGGCGGCGCAGCCCCGCCGCGCGCAGACGGGTGACCAGTTCGCGGCCGCTGACCCGCTCGGCGCCCAGTTCCAGTGCCCGGGCGTGCAGGTGTTCGGGCACGTCGTAGTGGTCCCGCTCGAAGGCGCGCGGCGCGACCCCCAGTTCGCTCGCGAAGGCGTGCAGCTCCTCGAAGGAGCTGTCGCTCACCAGGTGGGCGAAGCGCCAGCCACGGGGGCCCGGCCAGACGGGACTGTCGATCAGAACACTCACCGGTCAACTCTAGACGGGAAGCGACGGGACGGGGTCCGCGGCTCTCAACGCGTCTGCGGGGCGGTGACCGGGCGCCAGGGCACCGGGCTGGACAGGATCATGGTGCTGGAGGGACGGCCGTGCACGGCGAGCTGGTCGATGACCTCCTCGAAGTGCTCCATGGAGCGCACCGCGATGAGCAGCACGCAGCAGGCGTCGCCGGTGACCCGGTGTACCTGGAGGATCTCCGGCAGCTCCAGGGAGGATCGCTCGCGCAGCAGACAGTGGGCCCCGAAGCACTCCATGCGCACCAGCGCGGTGACCGGGAGGCCGGCGGCGGCCGGGTCCACATGCGCGTGGTAGCCGGTGATCACCCCGCGGTCGGTGAGCCGCCGTACCCGGTCGGCCACGGCGGGCGCCGAGAGGTTCACCCGCCGGGACAGCTCGTTGAAGGACAACCTCCCGTCCCGCTGGAGCTCGCCGAGGATGCGCTGGTCAACGCTGTCCAGCGGAGTTTCGAGTCGTGAGGCCATACTTTGCGTTCCCAAGGCCGATGTCGGATTCCTGTTACGAATGCTAGGTCAATGCCCGACTTGTGTCATCGGTGTCCATTCCTTCTCGCGGTCAATTGTCCCAGTATGTGAGTTCACGTACACGACCATGCAGTACACGAGGGGTACACCCGATGCTCTCCACCACGTCCGCCCAGTGTCCCTACGCCCCGACGGAGGACGTCGGCGCGGCGGAGGCCCGCGCCAGCAGGGCGGAGAGCAACGGGGGCAAGCCGACCCTGAGCTTCGAGAAGAACACCCCCTACGTCGACTACGCGGGGATCGACACCCTGCTGAGCCTCCAGAACCCGCGCACCAAGGAGCCCGCCGAGTCGGCCTTCATCATCGGAACCCAGGTGATGGAGCTCCTGTTCTCGCTCGTCCAGGAGCGCTGGGAGGCGGCCCGGGAGGCCCTGGAGGTCGACGACGTGCCCGGTACCGTCGCCTGGCTGCGCAGCGCCTGCAACGCCCAGGACGTGCTCAACAGCACCTGGGGCCTGTTCGGCGACATGACGCCCACCCAGTTCAACCGCTTCCGTGACTCCTTCGGGGAGGCCTCCGGCTTCCAGTCCTACAGCTACCGCAAGCTGGAGTTCCTCCTCGGTCACAAGTCCGCCGCCATGATCCGCCCGCACAAGGCCATGAGCGGGGTCGTCGACGACCTCACCGCCCTGATCGAGCGCCCCAGCCTGTACGACGCCACCCTGCGCCTGCTGCACCGGCGGGGACTCCCCGTCCCGGACGCCTGCGCCGAGCGGGACTGGACCGAGGACTACGAGCCCTGCGCCGAGGTCGAGGCCGCCTGGATCGAGGTCTACGCCGATGACCGTCCCGGGAACGACCTGTACCTGTTGGCCGAGGCGCTGGTCGACGTCGCCGAGCGGGTGACACGCTGGCGTCAGCTCCACCTCGTCGCGGTCAAGCGCACGATGGGCGGCAAGCCCGGCAGCGGCGGCTCCAACGGGCTGAACTGGCTGGCCCGCAACGCCGAGAAGGACGTCTTCCCGGAACTGTGGTCCCTGCGTAGCACCATCTAGACCAGGACACCCCTGTCGGTCCGCGGAGACGGACCGGCCCGAGTCCACCACGGCCTCCACCCAGCCCCGGCAAGGAAGCAGGACCCCGATGACGTTCACCACCCGTGAGGAGTGCGCCGCGCTGGACGCGGCCGACCCCCTCGCCCCCCTCCGCGAGGAGTTCGTCCTCCCCGAGGGGGTGATCTACCTCGACGGCAACTCGCTGGGCGCACTGCCCCGCTCCACCCCCGCCCGGGTCGCCGACATGATCGAGCGGGAGTGGGGCCAGAACCTCATCCGCAGCTGGAACGACGCGGGCTGGTGGGACAAGCCGCGCACCCTGGGCGCCAAGGTCGCCCCGCTGGTCGGTGCGGCCGACGACGAGGTGGTCGTCGGTGACGGTGCCTCCGCCAACCTCTTCAAGACCCTGGTCGCGGCCCTGCGTCTGTCCGACCGCACGGTGGTGCTGGGCGAGGCGGGCAACTTCCCGACCGACCTGTACGTCACCGAGGGCGCGGTCGGCCTGGCCGGTGCCGTGCAGCGTCGCGTGGACCCCGACGGCCCGGAGTTGGCCGAGGCCCTGGCGCGCGGTGACGTGGCAATCCTGCTGCTGAGCCACGTGGACTACCGCAGCGGGGTGCTGCGGGACATGGCCGGGATCACCCGCCTCGCGCACGAGCACGGCGCGCTGGTGATCTGGGACCTGTGCCACAGCGTGGGCGCTGTGCCCATCGACCTCTCCGGGAACGACGTGGACTTCGCGGTGGGGTGCACGTACAAGTACCTCAACGCCGGTCCGGGCGCCCCCGCGTTCCTGTACGCGGCCCGCCGCCACCACGCCGCCTCCGACCAGCCGCTCAGCGGATGGCACGGCCATGCGCGGCCGTTCGACTTCGCCCCCGACTACGAACCGGCCCCGGGGGTCTCACGCTTCCTCAGCGGTTCGCAGCCCCTGGTGGCCGACGCCGCCCTGGAAGCGGGCCTGGACGTGTGGGCCAAGGCCGACCTCGCCCAGGTCCGGGCCAAGAGCCTGGCCATGACCGACCTGTTCCTGGCCAGGGCCGCCTCGGTGGGGCTGGCGTCGATCACCCCGGCCGAGCACGTCCGGCGCGGTAGCCAGGTCTCCCTTGTCCAGCCGGAGGAGGGGGCCGGGTACCCGATCGTCCAGGCGCTGATCGAGCGCGGTGTGATCGGGGACTTCCGCGCCCCCGACGTCATGCGCTTCGGGTTCACCCCGCTCTACCTGCGCTACGTGGACGTCCACGACGCCGCAACCGCGCTGGTGGAGGTCGTGGAGTCGGGGGAGTGGCGCGCCGAGCGATTCAACCGCAGGTCACAGGTCACCTGACCTGATGCGTACTCCCCGGTGGGGCAACCCGCCGGGGAGTTCTTTGTGCTCACCGGCCCTTGGACGCGTTCCTGTGACCCTCTCCAGTGCCCGGATGGCGTGGCCTTTGCCCCGGTGTGCCCCAGGTCTCCCGCCCCCGACGCCCTCCGGCCCGCACCGTCATCGCCCGGTCCTTCGTGACCTTTCGGCTTGTCCGTAGCCTTTCGGGGGGTTCTGAACCGACCCGAACGCGTTCGTTCTGGTTTATGACGAGGGCCACTCGTGGGCCCGCCCGTCGTCCCCGATCGGGCCCGCGAACCCCTGCTGTCAGGGCAATCCCGTGACCTGCGAGTTCTCAGTGGGTGACGTCGTTGCGTGTTCTGCAAAACACGCCGCGTCATTTTACCCGCGATCCTTCGGCACTTTGCCAAACCCTGGGTTAGTGTCCTTCGTGACCGGTTCGTTATGGACCTTTAGCGATCCGGTGCCGAGCCCTTGACCGGCCAGCGAGCCGAAAGGGAATCGAGACCTCTTCATCTCTCTCGGGAACGAGCAGTGCGAATCCACGCGCAGCTGTCCGGCGGAGCCGATCCGGCCCCCCGTTCCCACCCCGCCACTCGCCGCCAGCGACGCGGGGCGTGCCATGACACGACACCCGTCCGGAACACGGACCTCTGCGTCCGCGTGCCCCGACACGTCATGGCCCGGTCTTCTCGGCTTCTGTCGTCAACCTGGCTATCACTTCATGAGCAACGACACTCCCATTCAGTACGGCGAAGTCACCGCGACCTATTTCTGGGACGACGGTTCCGGCATCAACGGAGACACCGGGATGCCCGCCGGTGGTGAACCCATGCAGAAGGGGCTGTTCTCCAGCCCCAGCTGGCCGCTGGGCACCGAGGGATTCATCGTCTACGAGGGTGAAGAGTACGAGTTCTTCATCGGTGACCGTGGTCCCGGTATCCCCTCGGAGAACTGCGACGTTCTCCTGGACATCGACGGCGAGACCTTCGCCGACATGATGGGCGAGAGCTTCGACAAGGACTCCCTCGTCGTCAGCGGTGGCAACGGCCACGCTGAGGTCGAGTACTTCATCACCGAGTGGGGCGACGGTAACGGGACCGAGGGTGCTCCCCACCCGTTCAACCAGTCCGGCAACAAGTGCGAGAACGCGGTCTCCGACGTCCCCGCCGAATACCTCCCCGAGGAGGAGACGGCCGAGGAAGAGCAGGCTGAGGAGCAGGCCGCCAAGGAGGACACCTCCGACGAGGCCGCCGAGGAGACCGCCAAGGAGGAGGAGCAGCAGGACGAGGCTCCCGCCGCAGCCGAGCAGGAGGACGAGGACACCGGCGTGACCGCCGAGACCGCGGCCAACGACCTGACCGGCTTCGGGCTGACGGGCGCCGAGGGCACTCCCACCGCCGCCGGTCTGCTGAGCCTGGCGATCATCCCCGCGATCCTCATCGCGCTGTTCTTCGCCTGGACCCGCCGTCCCTCCGGTGCCCACGCCGGTGCCGAGGACGAGGGCGACAAGGGTCTGATGGCTGAGAGCAACGGTCGTCACGGCATCGCCACGCTGTTCGACAAGCTGCTCGGGCGCTAGTCCCGGCAGTTCCGCGACAACCCCCGGACCCACCCCGGTCATCCGTGACCTCGGGAGTCCGCTAGGCCAGGTGTTCCTCCTGGCGGGGGGAAACAATGAGACTCCCGCAGGGCGCAAGGCCCGGGGGTGTGGGTAGGCCAGGGGCCGCGATCGTCGATCGCGGCCCCTGTGCTGTGTGCGCCTGCCGGGTCCGAGGGGTCAGTGCCCATCCGGCAGCAGTCGCGGGCGCCCCACGCGGTCGGTCGGCCGGTGCGGGGACCGCCCCGCACGGTGGTCGGGTCGGCGGGCCTCCGGTCGCCGTTGACGCGGAGGACCCACCCGACCCGTGGACACGGCGGCGCGTGGGCCGCGTGCCCTCACTCGCGCCGGGACCCACCGGGGCGACGCCCGAACCCGCGTTGTTCGGCGGCGTCGTCGCCGCCCGCGGGTGCGGAGTCTTCCCGTGGGCCCGCCACGGTGGTCAGCGTGGAGCGGGTCCCGATGGGGCCGGTCCCTCGGGTGCTCAGTCCTTTGGAGGAACCGGACGGAACCGATCATCGGTGTGCTTCATGTCTTGAATATGAGGCGAATCACCCCATATTGTCGATGCTCCCGGGCGGATGCTGGACGAACTGCTCGGTAGGACGCCCTCCACCACAAATCATCTGATGTGTCCACGACGCGGACGGTATGAGGTAAGACAAGTGGCCGTGCAGCTGGACGACACCGACCGCCGGATCATCGCGCTCCTGCGCGACGACGGCCGCATGTCGATCCGTGCCGTCGCCGAGAGCGCGCACATCTCCCGGGCCAACGCCTACTCCCGCCTCGAACGCCTGCGCGACGAAGGTGTGATCAGGGGATTCACCGCCGTCATCGACCCCGAGAAGTACGGCACGGCGCTGTCCGCCTACGTCTCCGTGCGGATCGAACAGCACTCCTGGGAGAGGTTCCGGGGCTACCTGCGCGACATCCCCGAGGTCGACCACGCCGCCCTGGTCTCCGGCGACGTCGACCTCCTGCTCCTCGTCCGGGTCGCCGACGCCGCCGCCCTGCGCACCTTCGTCCTGGAACGGCTCCAGCGCCTGCCCGAGGTGAAGAGCACCCAGACCATGTTCATCCTGGACGAACCCCACCTCCAGTAGTCGGGACGGGGGCCACTTCACTCTCCGGTGGCCCTTGGTGGACCGGATCCACTGGGGAGAATGGACCCATGCCCGAGTACCGCGTCATCGACGCCTTCACCGACCAGCCCCTCTCGGGGAACCCCGCCGCCGTCCTCGTGCTGGACGACACCTACCCCGACGCGTGGGCACAGGGGATCGCCGCCGAGTTCAACCTCTCCGAAACCGCCTTCGCGCGCCGGATCGACGACCCAGACGCGGACTTCGAACTGCGCTGGTTCACCCCGGTCACCGAGATCGACCTGTGCGGGCACGCCACCCTGGCCACCGCCCACGCCCTCACCGAACTCGGAGAGCGGGGTCCGATCCGCTTCAGCACCCGTAGCGGGGTCCTCACCGTCCAGAACCGGGACGGCAGGCTCTGGATGGACTTCCCCGCCCGCCCCGCCACCGCCACCGACGCCCCGGACGGGCTGGCCGCGGCCCTGGGCGCCGAACCCCGGTGGACCGGGATCGGCGGCAACAACGACCTCCTGGTCGAACTCGCCGACGCCGCCACCGTCCGAGCTCTCGACCCCGACCCCGCCGCCATCCGGGCCCTGCCCGCCCGCATGGTGATCGCCACCGCACCAGGCGACGACGGATACGACACCGTGTCCCGGTGCTTCGCCCCGGCCATGGGTGTTCCGGAGGACCCGGTCACCGGGTCCGCGCACACCGTCATCGCCCCCCACTGGGCGTCGCGGCTCGGCCGCACCGAGTTCCTGGCCCACCAGGCCTCCCGCCGAGGCGGCGACCTGTACTTGCGCCTGGACGGTGACCGCGTGCACATCGGCGGCGACGCCGTCACCGTCGCCACCGGCGACCTGGACCTGTAGAGGAGAGTCCCCATGGAGCAGTGGGCCACCAGGGAAGAGATCAACGCCGCCCGCGAGCGGCTCGAGGCGGGCCACGCCGGGTGGCGGCGCCCGGCTGCCTACGGGGTCGGCGTGCACCGGGACGGCCGGACGGTCTTCGGGCTGACCAACGTCGGCACGAGCCCCCTGCCCGCCATCGTGCTGGCGATCGAGTGCGGACACACCTCGGGCACCGCCACCCACGAACTCACGCCCGCGCGCCTCACGGCGGCCGTCGACGCCCTGGCGCCCGCCGAGGCGTGCACGGAGCTGCGGCACCCCAACCTGGTCGAGTGGCGGCGGCTGCTCGCGGACGTCGAAGAGCGGGGCGGACACCTCGTGGCGGTGTTCGTGGAGGACCTGTCCGACGACCCCTTGGACCCGCACGACCGGGCGTTCCGGGCGGCTTTCGCCTGATACACACCACCCATGGGGAACCCGATCCCGCCGAATTCCCGGATTTCCCCGTGCGGCCGTCCCGGGTCCGGTAAGAATAGTTCCACGACACCCCCCACCCCCCTCCGTGGAGGTGTCGGGACAGCGGCCCGACCGGAGCGCCCCTTGATTCCGGACGGGCCGCGTCCTCCCCGTCGGTCGGTGCTGGACCCCCTCCTGCCCGGCCGTCGCCCTCTGGTGGTCGGGCCGAGAACCCCGTACCCGGCTCGACCCCAGAGGCCCGGGAGTCCCAGTGCGCGTCGACGCCGGGCGAGTCCAACATCCGGGAGAAGAACGCCTCGATCTCCGCGAAGCCCATCGTTGATCCGCCCCTTGGTGCTCTGCGCCGGGGCCGTCGTGGGCAGCTCGCCGGACAGCAGCTGGGACTCACCGTGGCGCCGGAGGCGTCGGCGGCGCGCAGACCACCGGGGACCAGGGTCGTCTCCTGCTGGAGGATCCGCGCGGGGTCTTCGCGCCGTCGTGGTCGGCCCGGGTCGTCCCTGGGAGGACATCGGTCTCCAACGGGTCAGAGCGCCCTCGCCGAGTTCGAGGACGGGTTCGGCGCGAGGGATCACGAGACGAGTTCGTGGATGTGGTCGGCGGCGTTCCGGGCTCCGTCGACGTCGGCCAGGCGGCGCTGGAGCTTCTCCGCGCGGGTGCGCAGGCGGGGGTCGCGGAGCAGGGATTCCAGGGCTCGGCGGAGCTGTTCCCCCTCTGCCTGGTGGGGGGTGAGTCCCACGGCGTTGCCGAAGCGGACGCACTCGGCGACGTTCCAACGCTGCTCCAGCTGGAGTCCGATACCGAGGAACGGTTTCCCCGAGGCGACGGCGGTCTGCACGGTGCCCTCGCCGCCGTGGATGACCGAGGCGTCCACGAGGTCGCCGAGCCGGTGGGCGGGCAGCAGGTCGAACACGTGCACGTGGGGTCCGAGTCGCTCCTGGTCACCGGGCTCGAGGTAGCGGGCGATCGGGGCGATCACCGTGACGGGCAGCCGGGACAGTTCGCGCAGGACCCTCAGGACGATGTCCCGGTTCCCGGAACTGCCCATCGCGAAGTAGACGACCCGGCGGTCGGCCCCGCGGGCGGTCTTCACCAGGTGCTCCACCTCCGGGGGAACCTCCAGAGGCAGCCTCGCGTAGACCGGGCCCACCCAGCGGTAGTGGGGCGGGAGCAGGTAGGGGCGCAGGTAACCGGAGATCGAGGCGACCAGGTTGAGGTCCCCGTCCAGGGCCTCCACGGTTCGGCGGGGGAGTCGCACCCCGTACTCGCGGGCGACCCTGGAGAAGCCCCCGGGCTTGAGGGTGGTGTACCTGGCGGCCTCGCGGAGGAGTAGTGCCGCGCCGGTGTTGACCGCGCGGGACAGGCGGCGGTTCCCCCGGAGGAGGGGCAGGGAGTCGGCCTGGCGCAGGTGCGGCCACGAGTAGGCGAAGGGTTTGACGTAGACCAGCGGGACCCCGCTGGCACGTGCGGAGATCATCTGGCTCAGCGTGGTGCCGATGACCGTGGCCGAGGGGCGCAGCAGCTTGTTCAGGGCCAGTTCGCTCTGGACCCGGGCCCGGACCCTCTCCGTGGTGAAGGGGTGGCTCACGCCACGGCCCTGGTCGAAGCGGATCAGCTGGTCGGCCTGTTCGTCGGTGAGCTCCGGGGAGAGCGGGTGGTACTCGAACCCCTCGTCCTCGATCAGCCCCGCGTACCGCTCGGAGTACCCGGCGAACACGCACTCGTGCCGGCCTCGGAGTTGACGTGCGACCTCGATCGCCCGTGTCGTCTCGGCGAGGTTGAAGGTTTCCGGTGCGAACAGGACCGTGCTCATGGTGCGGACTCCTCGGGAGAGGGGGCTCCCCGAAACCTAGCTGTCGGGGAGGTGCCGGGCAAAGTCCCCATCGGGCGGGGTGTCGTGCGTCACTTCGGGTCGTCCGGCGGCCTCCTCCCGCACTCCCTGCTGGGCGAGACGAAGCCGAGCGCCGACGGGTTCGAGGCGATCCTCACGGACGCGCTGCCCCGGCCGCAGGCCTGATCCGGTCCGGAGCGCGCCCCGCGCGGCTGCGTCGGGCGCCGCGCCAACCCGGCCACGGACGCGGTCGTCCACAGGGCCTGAGCGGGATCGGCACAGAAGTCCTAGTCTGGCGGGGGCACCAGTTCGTAGCGACACCGGGGGAAGTGATGACGGAGCGACGCGGGAACGGCGGCCAGGGGCGCAGGTACGGCGGGGGCGGCGGTGGCCGCGGAGGCGGGGGCCGCAGGCCCGAACCCGAACCCATCCGGGGGGTGCGCGACGAGGCACGCCTGTCCGAGGAACTCCTGCGGATGCAGGGCGCCTCCTACGGCCGCTACAAGTCACTCAAGGGCGACTGGGACTTCGGCGACTTCACCCTGACGGTGGAGCGGGTCCAGGCGGACCCCTTCGCGCCGCCCTCGCGCATCCGCGTGCTGCGTCCCGACGCCGGTATCCCCGCGGGCGCCTTCGCCGACCCGGTGCGCCGCCGGGCCACCGCCGACTACCTCGGGCGGCGCGCCCGCCGTCTGCTCCGGGGTTCGCTGCTGAAGATCGACACCGGCGGCCAGGAGGTCATCGCCCGCTCCTCGTGTCAGGTCACCGAGGACGGCGCCCTCGACCTCCGGATCGGTGTGGACCTGCCCGGACACGGCCGCCGGATCGACGGCCGCACCGCCGAGCGGGAGCTGTGCCGCACCCTTCCGGCACTGGTCGACGACCTCGACTGGGACGAGGTCGACGAAGCGGAGGCCACGGCCTTCGCCGACAGCGTGGCCGACACCGTCGCCCTCAGGGCGGGGCTGGTCGACCGGGGGCTGGTCGCCTTCGTCGCGGACGGGGCGATCCTTCCCCGGCGCAGCGGCGTGAGCGACGAACCCATGGCGGGGGAGGGCGTCGTGCCCTTCTCCGCACCTGAGAGCCTGCGGGTCAGCGTGGACCTCCCGCACGCGGGCACGGTCACCGGGATGGGGGTGCCCGAGGGCATCACCCTGATCGTGGGCGGTGGTTTCCACGGCAAGTCCACCCTGCTGCACGCCCTGGAGCGCGGTGTGTACGACCACGTTCCCGGCGACGGCCGCGAACAGGTCGTGACCAGGGATGACGCGGTCAAGATCCGGGCGGAGGAAGGACGAGGCGTGGAACGGGTGGACGTCAGCCCCTTCGTGCGCAACCTGCCCACCGGTGCCGACACCGGCGACTTCCGCACCGAGAACGCCTCGGGTTCCACCTCTCAGGCGGCCAACATCTGCGAGGCGGTGGAGGCCGGGTCGCGCACCCTGCTGGTGGACGAGGACTCCACCGCCACCAACCTGATGATCCGTGACGAGCGCATGCAGGCCCTGGTCCACGGAGACCGGGAACCCCTGGTGCCCTTCGTGGACCTGGTACGACCCCTGCACCGTGAGCACCGGGTCTCCACGGTCCTGGTCATGGGCGGGAGCGGCGACTACTTCGACGTCGCCGACCAGGTGATCATGCTGGACGCCTACCACCCGCACGACGTCACCGAGAAGGCCCGCGCCCTGGCACACGACCGTGTCGACGCCGCGTTCACCCTGCCCCGGGCCCGCGTGGTCGACCCAGGGTCGGTGGACGACGACACCGCGAAGGGACGGAGCCGGATCAAGCGCCGCGACATGGACGTGCTGGTCTACGGGGAGGCCGACATCGACGTGCGCTCGGTGGAGCAGTTCGTGGACCCCGGACAGATCACCGGCGCCGGTCTGGCCCTGCGCGCCCTGGTCCGGGGCCGACACCTGGACGGCCAACGGACCGTGGCCGAGGCCCTGGACTCCCTGGAGGAGGCCCTGGCCAAGGAGGGCGTGACCCTGCTCGGCGCGGACTTCGGCGGAGACTACGCCCTGCCGCGCAAACACGAGATCGGCGCCGTCCTCAACCGGTTGCGGACCCTGAGAGTGGTCCGCCAACGCTGACGGCGTGCGCTGATCCCTCGGCCGGCGGAGCCGCCGCTGAGCCGGTGGTGACCGGGGCCCGGCGCTGACCGAGCCCCGGGTCACCACCGTCAGAACGCCCTGACCAGCAGGACCACCAGGATGGCGGCGCCCACGGCGGTGTCGCAGACCATACACCACTCGGCGAGTGACCGGGAGATCACCTTCCGGGTCCACCAGTGCACGGTGTCCCAGGCGGCGTGCGCGAGCAGGCCGACCGCGACCACCGCGACCGCCGCCTCGGGGGGCACGACCAGTGTGAGGAGCCCGGCGCCGCCGAACAGCGCCAGTGCCGGTGTCTGGAGCGCGAACACCCCGGGGCGTCGCAGTGGCCCGCGCACCAGTCCGAGCACGACCAGCAGGACCCCCAGCCCCAGGACGACCGGCCAGGGCGTCAGGCCCGCGGCCTCCAGAAGGAAGTGCAGGGCGGTCACCGAGACCACCATCAGCCAGCTGGTCCCGGGACGGTCCAGCACCGCGATTCCCAGGTACATGACCGGCAGGGTGAACAGGAGGAACACCAGCTCACCGTTGTCGCCGCCACCGGCGACGGTGAGCGCGGCCGCGGTCGCCGCGGTCAGCGGGGGCCACCAGCGCCCGAGGAGCGTCGTGGCGGTCTCCCGGGCTCCCAGGGCGGTCCGGGACTTGAGGGGCCGGGTGTCCGCGTCCCCCGGTGACGAGGGTGCCCTCGGAGGAGGCCCCGGGGCCCGGGTTGCCGGAGGTGGCGCCCCCGGCGCCCCCGGCACCACTGGTCCGATGGCCCGGGGCCACGGAGGGCTCGGAAGGGCGCCGTACGGAAGGTGTGGAAGTCATGTCCCCAGCCTTCGCGGGTGGGGGTGTGCGGGCCAGGCGTAGGCTGGGGTTGGTCCGAAATCCTGGGGTACCCGTCCGAACGGACTCGGTCGGACCGGGGGAGTGGCGGACATGCGCGCACGCAGGGTCGTGGTCGTCGCCTACGAGGACGCCGAGCTCCTGGAGATCTCCTCGGTCACCTCCACCCTCGCCACCGCCAACGACCTCATCTCCGACGGGCGTTCGTACGAGGTGACCCTCGCGACCCTGGGCGGCGGGCCGGTCCGCTGTTCCTCCGGGCTCACCCTCCAGGGCCAGGCGGCGCTGGAGGACCTCCGGGGTCCGCTCGACACCCTCGTGGTCTCCGGCGGCTGGGGGCACAGGCGCGCGGCACGGAGCGACCTCCTGGTCGCCCACGTGCGCAGGCTCGCCCGGGAGAGCCGCCGCGTGGCCTCGGTGTGCACCGGGTCGAGCGTCCTGGCCGAAGCCGGGCTCTTGGAGGGGCGCCGCGCCACCACCCACTGGCACTTCGCCCGTGAACTGGCCGAACTCCACCCCGGGGTCAGCGTGGACCCGGCACCGATCTTCGTCCGCGACGGCGCGGTGTCGACCTCGGCCGGGGTGACCAGCGCGCTGGACCTCACCCTGGACTTCGTCGCCGAGGACCACGGTCCCTCCCTGGCGCGGCTGGTCTCCAGGGTCCTGGTCACCTACTTCCAGCGGCCCGGGAACCAGGCGCAGATGAGCGTGCTCACCACCCTCGACCCCGAGAACCTCCTGGTGCGCGGGGTGCTCACCCACATCCGCGACCACCTGGACGGCGATCTCTCCGCTAGCGTGCTCGCCCGCACGGCCGGGGTGAGCGCCCGACACCTGCACCGGCTCTGCCTGGCCCACACCGGCCGCACCCCCGCGTACCTGGTCCGCCGCGCCAGGGTCGAGGCCGCCGCCGACCTCCTGGAGTCCACCGCCCTCTCCGTCACCGAGGTGGCCGCCCGCTGCGGGTTCGGTTCCGCCGAGACCCTCCGCCAGGTCTTCGTGGACTTCTACGCGATCCCGCCCTCGCGCTTCCGGGCCGTCCACCGGCGTGCCTGAACACACCACGGCCGAACGTGTGGGCGTCGTCACCTCCGGGGCCACGGGGTCCGGTCCCACCCGCCCCGGGTCGGTATTGTGGAAAAGCAGGGCACAGCGACCCCGTCACGGGTCCCCTCGGAACCCTCCGCCAGGTCGGCACGGGTGAGTCGCGGCCCCTGCGATCCCGACCAGTTTTGGAGACGAGAACCCGGTGCGCGACCCCGCAGAACTGTACGAACTCCACCCCGGCTTCGACGATGTCACCGGGCTGGTGATGCTCGTCTGCCTGGACGGCTTCGTCGACGCCGGAAACGCTGGCAGCCAGTTGTCCGAGTCGTTGTTCGAGCGGTTCACCGCCGAGCAGGTCGTGACCTTCGACGTCGACCGCCTGGTGGACTACCGCCGCCGCAGACCACAGATGACCTTCGTCGAGAACGTCTGGACCGACTACACGCCGCCCAAGCTGGCGCTGTACCGGATGCACGACGCCGACGGACACCCCTTCCTGGTCCTGTACGGCCCCGAGCCGGACGGCGAGTGGGAGGCCTTCACCGCGGCCGTGTCCAGCCTCGTGGAACGGTTCTCCGTCTCGCTCTCCATCAGTGTCCACGGCATCCCCATGGCGGTGCCGCACACCCGGCCGGTGACGGTCACCCCGCACTCCACCCGCCCCGAGCTGATCGAGGGACACACCCCGTGGATCGGCCGGGTCGAGGTGCCCGCCAGCGCGTCCGCGCTGCTGGAGTACCGCCTCGGGGAGAACGACCACGACTTCGTGGGCTACGCCATCCACGTGCCCAGCTACCTGGCCCAGTCCACCTACCCCCGGGCGGCCATCGCCGCCCTGGAGTACGTGGCCGGGGCGACCGGTCTCGCCCTGCCCAGCGAGGAGCTGGAGGAGGTGGCCGCCTCCACCGACGTGGAGATCGCCGAGCAGGTCGCGGCCTCCGAGGAGGTCCAGCGCGTGGTGGCCAACCTGGAACGCCAGTACGACGACATCATGTCCTCGCGCTCCGAGGAGGGCGGCGGGCCGGTCCCGCTGTCCGACGACGGCACGGGGCTGCCCACCGCCGACGAGCTCGGCGCGGAACTCGAACGCTTCCTCGCCGAACGCGAGGGAGACGGAAACGGATGACCGTGTTCTACCAGATCCTCTTCAGCTCGGTCCTGCGCCACATGGACGCGGAGACGGTGCACAAGCTGAGCTTCGCCGCCCTGCGCGGCGTCACCGCCGTCCCCGGCGTGGCCGAGACCATGGGCAGGGTCCTGGGCCCGCGCGAGCCCGAGCTGACGGTGCACGCCTTCGGCCGTGAGTTCCCCGGCCCGCTGGGCATGGCCGCCGGTTTCGACAAGAACGCCGAGAGCCCGCGCGGCCTGGCCGCCCTGGGCTTCGGCTACGTCGAGGTGGGCACCGTGACCGCCCACCCCCAGCCCGGGAACCCCAAGCCGCGGCTGTTCCGTCTGGTGGCCGACCGCGCCATCGTCAACCGCATGGGCTTCAATAACGAGGGCTCCGCGCTGGTGGCCGAGCGCCTGCACCACCAGCGCCGCGGGCCCGTGCTCGGGATCAACATCGGCAAGACCAAGGTCACGCCCGAGGCCGACGCGCCCGCCGACTACGCCCTCAGCGCGCTGCGGCTGGCCCCCTTCGCCGACTACATGGTCATCAACGTCAGCTCGCCCAACACTCCGGGCCTGCGCAATCTCCAGGGCGTTGAGCAGCTGCTTCCCCTGGTCAACGCCGTCCGGGCCTCCTTGGCCGAGGCGGGCCGCCCCGAGCTGCCGCTGCTGGTGAAGATCGCTCCGGACCTGGCTGACGAGGACGTCGACGCCGTCGCCGACCTCGCGCTGGCCGAGGGCCTGGACGGGATCATCGCCACCAACACCACGATCTCCCGCGCCGGGCTGGACACCCCGGACACCGAGGTCGAGGCCGCAGGGGCCGGGGGCCTGTCGGGCGCCCCGCTCAAGGAGCGTTCCCTGGAGGTCCTGCGCCGCCTGCGCTCCCGTGTGGGTGACCGGGTCACCCTGGTCGCGGTCGGCGGCATCGAGACCCCCGAGGACGCCTGGGCCCGCATCCGCGCAGGTGCCACCCTGGTCCAGGGGTACACCGGGCTGATCTACGGCGGTCCGCTCTGGCCCCGCCGCATCCACCGGGGCCTGGTCCGTCTGGTCCGCGCCGCCGGTTACCGGTCCGTCCAGGAGGCCGTGGGCTCGGACGCCCCGGCCCCCGCGCTCACGGTGGTCAGGCAGACCCCCGAGGCGAGCTGACCGACGACGCGGGCGGCCGGTGGGATCCCCCACCGGCCGCCCGCTGGCGTTCGCGGGACCGCTCCTACCAGTCGCCGTCCCAGTCGGGCGGGTAGACGTTGCCGGGTTCGGTGCCGCCGAGGGCCTGACCACTGGTCACGAACACGTAGTCCTTCTCGCGCAGCCGCTCGATGATCTCCGGGACCGCCGCGAGCGTGGCGGGCTGGGGGTCGTGCAGCAGCACCACGGCGCCCGGCCCGACCCCGGCGACCACGTTCTCCACGATCTCGTCCGGGGCGTGACCCTCCCAGTCCCGGCTGTCCACCGTCCACGCGACCTCCGCCATGTCCTGGGCGGCGATCTCCGCGTGCACGTCGTCGTTGGTGGCGCCGAACGGCGGCCGGAACCGCTCCACCGTGAACCCGGTCTGCCGCCGGACCATCGCGCTCACCGCCGCCGTCTGCGCGGCCAGGTGCTCGGGGTCCATCCTGTTCATGTGCTCGTGTTCGTCGCCGTGGCTGGCGATCTCGTGCCCCTCCGCGTAGGCGCGCCGCAGCACGCTCGGCCGGGTCAGGGTCGGGCCGCCGTTGAGGAAGAAGGAGGCGGTCACCTCCTCCGCGGCGAGGATGTCCAGCAGGTGCGGAGTGGCCTCCACCGGGCCGTCGTCGAAGGTCAGGGCCACGCACCTGGTCTCGCCGTCCCGGCAGTCCACCTCGGGGTCACCGGCGGTGACCACCCCTGGTGGTGGTCCGTCGGCGTCGTCGTTGGCCGCGGCCTCGGGCAGGTCGAGGTCGGGTTCCGCCACCATGGAGGCCTCCCTGGCGCGCTCGCCCAGGCCCGACAGCAGGGGCCCGGCCACCTCGTGCCCGACCACCACGGACCTGCGCCCCGGGGAGCTGTCGGGGACGTGTCCGTCGACGATGGGGGACAGGTGCCCGTCGTCGTACTCCACCACCAGGTCACCCGACGCGTTGAATCCGATCGAGTCGTAGGTCCGCAGCACCGGGTGCAGGGCGTCGGGGTCCACGTCCTCGTCGTCGGCGAGCTCCTCGCGC
The DNA here is from genome assembly GCF_018070675.1 of Nocardiopsis sp. B62. Classification (NCBI taxonomy): domain Bacteria; kingdom Bacillati; phylum Actinomycetota; class Actinomycetes; order Streptosporangiales; family Nocardiopsidaceae; genus Nocardiopsis; species Nocardiopsis sp. B62. The sequence goes on from NZ_JAGPXK010000034.1 coordinate 50,955, forward strand.
GCGATGGCGTTGAGCTCGGCCAGCTCCGCCTGCCCGCGCAGGAGTTGGGTGGAGTAGGAGACCGAGAGGTCGCGGGCGTCGTACCAGTACGTCGAGTAGCCCTCCCGCAGCCCGTGCATGTCCTCCTCGGTGCGGACCAGCCGGACCCCGAGGACGCCGTCCCCCGCGGCGACCAGCTCCCAGCCGATGTCCAGGCTCACGGGATCGCGGGTTCCGGCGCGGAAGTCCCGGACCTCCTGGTCCACCCGTGCGGCGAGATCCTCGGCGAAGGCCTCGGCGCCCTCGAACTCCGGGTAGGCGACGCTGACCTCCACCCCCTTCGGCTCGTGGGGGTGACCGGTGAAGTCCCCGGCGCCGCCGCGCCACTCACCGAGCCCCTCCCCGGCCCCGTCCGCCAGCACGGTGAGCCGTTGGGGATCGCCCGCGCCCACGCTCACGGCACCGTTCTCACAGGCGGCCAGCGGGAGGGCCAGCAGCACCAGCGCGGTTCCCGGCCAGAACGGGTGTCCCCGGCCGGAACGAAGCGGGGGAACGGTCCGGCCCGGTCCAACTCTCCTCGAAGCCAAAACCCGACTCCCTCGTCCCTCTAGGAGGTGCTCTCACAGTCGCTGGGAGCAACATAGGGGAGAACACCCCGGCCCCCGGTCCGGTGTCCACATGTGGAC
>NZ_JAGPXK010000035.1:0-48623 GCF_018070675.1 Nocardiopsis sp. B62
TGTTGAGCAGCGCGGTCCCGATCACGTACCCGGGCCGCTCGCCCCATTCCTCCCAGGGCACCACCGAGTGCGCCAGGTCCTTCCACGCACCCTTGACACTGTCCGCGCTGGCACGCCCGAACTCACCGGTCTCGGTGTCATACAACCCCACCAAAGACGCGGCCGAGGTCAGGTTGCCCCAGTGGTACTCCTTGAGCGAGTCCCCCCACGACTGCGCGAACCACCCCTGGGAGGAATGGGCGCCCACGGCCGCGCCCACACCCTCGACCGCGCCCACACCGAAGTCCCAGACCGCCGAGCCCACGTCCCGAACCCACCCGTAGTCGGTGTCCGCGGCGGCCTCACCCCAGGACGTCGGGAGCTCGGTCAGATCGGCACCGTACCCGTGCACGAACTGGTCCGGGTCGGGTGCCGCACCATCCAGATCCTTCTCGCTCACGAAGTCGGTGCGCCCGGCGAGCCCGACGTTGATCGCGTTCGCGCAGGTGATCTCGGCCTGCTCGAAGTCCCCGACCAGGTTGGCCGCCCGCAGCAACAGCGCTTCGTTCCTGTCGGCGTTGGCGCTGTCCCCGGTCCCGAACAGGCCATCGCCCTTGTTCCAGTCCTCGCCCTCCTCCGCGATCTCAGCGCGAAAGGAGTAGGAGTCCACGGTCAGGGTCCGCCACTTGCCCTGGATCTCCCGAACGGTCTCCGCGAAGTCCTCCAAGGCCCCGGCCGCTCGCTCGGTGGCGGTGTTGACCTCGACCCCCTGGGGAGCGACCGGGTCCAGGGCCTCGTGCAGGGTCTGGGCCTCGGGCGCCGAATAGCAGCTGGTCAGACCTTCCCAGGCCTGGACGATGTCGCCCCCGGTCTCCTCCATCTTCTGACCGGCCGAGCGCAGCCTGCTGGCGTGCCACTCCAGCATGGGTGTCTCGGTCTCGGGGACCGGGAACAGGCTGGGATCGATCTTGCCTTCACAGTCGATCGGTCTGACTTCTTCGGGGGGCACCGAACACCACTCCAGGGGGATCAGGGAAAGGTCGCGGCAGACCCCAGGGGCAGGGGCCTGAGACAGGAAAGGTCAGGGGTGCTGAGACAGGTAGAGGGCCAGGGCTCAGACGGGGCGGCCCGCGCCGGGAGCCTGCTCAGGTTGGGGGTCGGGGATCTGCCCGGCGGTGCTCTGGGCCTGGGCGGCCATGTCCAGGTCGCCGTTGAGGTAGGCGGTGGTGGCCTCGCTCGCGCCCTCCACACCGCTGGCGGTCTTGGAGAGCATCTGGCCCATCACTCCGAAGTAGTGGCCGCAGAACTCACCCAAAGCGATACTCACGGGCAGACTGTGCGCGGTGGACTCGCACCCGGTGACCGCCTTCTCGATACGGTCCATACTCCCGAGCAGACCACCGTTACCGCCTTCCTCGCCGATGTGAGCAGCGGTCGCCGAAAGCACGGTCCCGACCTGCTGGGCGTCCACATCCCAACTACCCACGGGACCCTCCAAAAGCTTCGGGGCGGAACACACCCTCATCCGCCTCCAGGTCCATGACCGGGTCGGGTTCCAGGGCCTGGGTGGTCTGGACGGTGTACTGCATCCGGTTCAGGGCCGTGTTGAGCCGGTGGAAATCGAAGCGGGCACGGGTGTGCATCTGCTCAGCGGCCGCCGCGATACGCACCGTCGGACGCGGGACGTCAAGGACGCCCTCCTGCTCGGGGTTCGGTTCAGGGGATGAGTCCTGATCGGGGGTGAACTCGAACTTCACGGTCCTGCCTCTCCACATCCGGCCGCGCACGTCTGCTGCTGGCTCCGTTGAGTGAGTCGCACCGCGAACACCCACGGTTCCGATACTCATGGAACCCAGTGACACTCCAGGAAACCGAGTACCGGGCTTCGCAGGCCCTTGCGAAGGATCACGGGAGGTCACCGGCGTGAGGCAACCGGAGGAGAGCCCGAGCGTCGGGCTGACCGAAACCGGCCACATGACCTACCCGACAACCCTGCGGGGACCACGGGCTCACGGACGGGCGGGATCACCGTGCTTGGGCGCCTCGGTTCCGGCGGGGAGGTTCCTGAGGGCGACCAGGACCAGAAGGGTGACCACCGCCAGGACGGCGGCGCCGGTCAGTGCCGCGGTGGAGACACCCGTGGAGTAGGCGTCGAAGGCGGTCTCCAGGAGGATGCGGGCCTCCGCCGCGGGGAGGTGCGCGGCGGACGACACGGCCCCCGCGACGGTCTCCTGCGCGGCCTCGCCCGCCTCGGGGAGTTCCCGCATACCGCTGCGGTAGACGGACGTGGCGATGGTGCCCAGGGTGGCGATTCCCAGGGCTGCGCCCAGTTCGGTGCTGGTCTCGGAGAGACCGGCTGCGGCTCCGGCGCGTTCGGGCGGTGCGGTGGCCAGGATCAACGTGTTCGCCAGGGTGGCCACCACGCCGATGCCCAGGGTGACCACCACGTACCCGGCGAGGAAGGGCAGGACGCCGTCGCTCAGACCGACGACGGTGAAGCCGCTCGCCCCGGTGGCCAGCCCCAGGGCCATGAGTACGGCAGGGCGGACCCTGTCGGCGAGCCCTCCGGTGAGGGTGGCCCCCAGAGCGGTCCCGAGGATCGTGGGCAGGGCGTACAGCGCCGCCGTGAGGGGGCTGAAGCCATGCACGACCTGGAGGAACGTGAAGGTCAGCAGGCCCAGTCCGGCGGCAGCGAAGGACACCACGGCGTTGCTGGTCACGGACGCGGTGAAGGCGGGCCGGGTGAACAGGGAGAGGTCCACGAGCGGATTCCGGGCACCTCGTTGGCGGACCACGAAGGCGACGAGGGCGGCGGTACCGACGACGAGGGCGGTCAGGGCGGTGGTGTCAGGGCCGTAGCCGACGAGGTGCTTGGCTGCGTGGACCAGGGCGAGGATCGCGACCAGGGAGGTTGCGGCTCCGATCAGGTCGAAGGCGGCGCCGGACGGGTTGCGGGACTCGGGGAGCATGAGGGGCACGGCCAGGAGCAGCAGGAGCATGAACGGCAGGTTGATCAGGAAGACCGACCCCCACGGGAGGAACTCCAGCAGGGCCCCGCCGATGATCGGGCCGACGACGGCGCCACCGGTGAAGGCGACGGTCCACAGTCCGATCGCGGCGCGGCGCTGGACGGGGTCGGTGAACATCGCACGGATCAGGGAGAACGTGGACGGGGCCAGGGTGGCGCCGCCGACCCCGAGCAGGACGCGTCCCACGATGAACAGTTCCGGGGTCGGCGCGAGGGCGAGGAGGACTGAGGCCGCACCGAAGGCCGCGGCCCCGCCCAGCAGGAGCCTCCTGCGGCCGATCCGGTCGCCGAGGGCGCCCATGGTGAGCAGCAGACCGGCCAGGACGAACCCGTAGACGTCCATCATCCACAGCCACTGGGTGCCGGTGGGGTCGAGGTCCCGGGAGATGGCGGGCGCGGCGACGAAGAGCACCGAGAGGTCCATGGAGACCAGCAGCGCGGGGACCAGGAGCAGCGTCAGTCCGAGCCAGGTGCGGCGGGTGGCGCGTGGTGAAGTGTGCATGATTTTGATCGTACGTCCGTCCAAAAGCTGGATCAATATGTACGTACGTCAAAATGTTAGGCTGTGGGTATGAGCCAACGTGAGGACCTGCTGGCGGGCGCGAAGAAGTGCCTGGTCGACAAGGGCTACACCAAGACCACCGCCCGGGACATCGCGGCCGCCTCCGGCGCGCACCTGGCGTCCATCGGATACCACTTCGGATCCAAGGACAACCTGATGAACACGGCCGTGATCGAGGCGACCGGTGAGTGGGGGGACGCCTTCGAGAGGGCCGTCCGCGCGGTCGCCACCGACACCCCCGAGGAGCGGGCCCGGCTCCTGATCACCGCGCTGTTCGACACCCTTCCCGAACAGCGCGACCTCATGGTGGCGAGCGTCCAGGCCTACGCGCAGGCCCAGTTCGACGAGGGCGTGCGCACGGCGCTCCAGGACGGCATGCGCGAGGGCCGCCGCGAGCTGGCCGCCCTGGTCCTGGGCGTGCCCTCCGAGCAGGTGGACCCCGGAACCGTCGCGGGGCTGGGCTCGATGATCCACAACGTGGTCACCGGTTACGTGCTCCAGTACCTCGTCGACCCCGGAATGCTGCCCACCGTGGACCAGGCGATGGAGGGCCTGGAAACCCTTCTGGCGGACGACTGACCGGGCCCCGGGGATCACCGGGGCCCGGGCCGCCTACCTGCCGAAGCCCATGGTCCGGCCGCCGTCGGCCACCTCTCGGCGCAGGCGCTCGCCCTTGGCGTGCGCCTGCTCCTTGAGCTCCAGCTGGAACGCGGCCATGCGCTCGGCCAGCTCCGGGTCGTGCGCGGCGAGCTGGCGCACGGCCAGCAGCCCGGCGTTGCGGGCCGCGCCCACCGCCACGGTGGCCACCGGGACCCCGGCGGGCATCTGCACGATGGACAGCAGCGAGTCCATCCCGTCGAGGTACTTGAGCGGCACCGGAACGCCGATCACGGGCAAGGTCGTCACCGAGGCCAGCATCCCCGGCAGGTGGGCGGCTCCGCCCGCACCGGCGATGATCACCTTCAGTCCCCGGCCGACGGCCTCCGAACCGTAGGAGATCATCTCGTGCGGCATGCGGTGGGCGGAGACCACGTCGGCCTCGAAGGGGACCCCGAACTCCGTGAGCGCCTCGGCGGCGTCGCGCATCACCGGCCAGTCGGAGTCGGACCCCATCACGATGCCCACCACGGGCTTGCTGTCGGTCACTTCTGGTCTCCTCGCAGGTAGGAAGCGGCGTCGCGGGCGCGCTCCAGCAGGTCCTGGTAGTCGTCGCCCATCACGGTGACGTGCCCGATCTTGCGGCCCGGACGCACGTCCTTGCCGTAGAAGTGCACCTTCACCTCGGGGTCCTTGGCCATCACGTGCAGGTAGCGGCGGTAGACCTCGGGGTCCTCGCCGCCCAGCAGGTTGGCCATGACGGTGTAGGGGGCGTTGGTGCGGGGTGAGCCCAGGGGCAGGTTCAGGACCGCGCGCAGGTGCTGCTCGAACTGGGACGTGCGGGCGCCCTCGATGCTCCAGTGGCCCGAGTTGTGCGGGCGCATGGCCAGCTCGTTGACGACCACGTCGTCGGCGGTCTCGAACAGCTCCACCGCGAGCACCCCGGTGACGTCCAGGGCGTGCGCGATCTCGATGGCCAGCTTCTGGGCGCGCAGGGCCCTGTCCTCGGGCAGGCCCGGCGCGGGAGCGATCACCTCGTGGCAGATCCCGCCGCGCTGGACGGTCTCCACCACGGGGTAGACGGCGACCTGCCCGTGCGGGGAACGGGCCACCTGGACGGCGAGTTCGCGGGAGAAGTCCACCTTCTCCTCCACGAGCAGCGGGACGTCCTCGGCGGCCGCGCGGTCGACGACCTCCCGGGCCTCTTCGGGGCCGTCGACGACCCACACGCCCTTGCCGTCGTAGCCTCCGCGCGCGGCCTTGAGCACGACCGGCCATCCGGTGTCCCCCGCGAACCCGGTGACGTGTTCGAGGGTGGTCACCGCCCGCCAGCGCGGGGAGGGCGCGTCCAGCTCGGCCATGCGGGTGCGCATGCGCAGCTTGTCCTGGGCGAAGCGGAGGGCGTCGCGGCCCGGCCTGAGCAGCCCGCCCGCCTCCTCCACGGCCCGCAGGACGGGTTCGGGCACGTGCTCGTGGTCGAAGGTGACCACGTCGTTGGCCTTGGCGAAGGCCAGGACGTCGTCGAGACCTCGGTCGTCGCCCAGGGTGACGTCGCCGCAGACCAGGGCCGCGCTGTCCTTGGGACCGGCTGCCAGGACGGAGAAGTCCACTCCCAGTCCGATGCCCGCCTGGTGGGTCATCCGGGAGAGTTGGCCTCCGCCCACCATTCCCACGCGTGGGACGATGCGGTTACGCTCGCTCACAGTTCCTCAACTCAATGCTCGTCAACCGCGGATGCGGGGCGGCCCCGCGCACGGCGGAACCTGGCCGTTCGGCTCGGAACCCGCGGCCGGGGTGTCCCGAAGGCCCCGGATAGAGTCTAGGGCGTGCGGGCGTGCCGCCCCCAGGGCCCACTCCCCCGCCGCCGTGACCCCCACAACCCGGAGGGCGCAGGCCATGCGCGAGTTCCTCTCCCGTCGTCCGAGGCTGGCCCGGCTGGCCTCCGAGGTCGGCAAGTTCGGTTCCGTGGGCGCGGTCGCCTACGTCGTGCAGCTGGCTGCGACCAACCTGCTGTGGGCGAGCGGGATGGGTTCGATGACGGGGCAGGTGGTGGGCACCTCGTGCGCCATCGCGGTGGCCTTCGTGGGCAACCGGTTCTGGACCTTCAACGACCGGGCCCGTACCGGTCTCGGCCGGGAGACCTTCCTCTTCCTGGTGATGAACGGCGTGGGCATGCTCATCCAGGTGGGGTGCCAGGCCTTCTCGCTGTACGTGCTCGGTCTGGACAGCACCCTGGCGCAGAACGTCTCCGGCAACGTGGTGGGCGTGGGTCTGGGCACGCTGTTCCGCTTCTTCGCCTACCGGACCTGGGTGTTCCCGCCCGATCCGGTTCCGGACGCCGAGGACGACGGGGCCGCGCGAGCTCAGACCTGAGTGGTGACGCTGCGGCGGCGGACTCCGTGGCGCCGGGCCATGGCGGTGACCAGGAGCAGGTAGAGACCCACCTGCACCAGTGCCAGGACCAGGGTCATCGGGGTGTTGGTTCCCAGGGGCAGGCCCCCGCCGAGCACCATGCCGGTGCCCACGTCGGCCAGGCGTCCCTCCACCGCGCAGAGGCTGAACTGGACGAGACTGTTCACCACGTGCAGACCGATCGCGGCCTCCAGGCCGCCGGTGCGCCAGGTCACCCAGGCCATACCCAGACCGAGCACGGCCAGCGCCGCGGTGTTCCACAGGTCCCCCGGATGGGTGGCCGCGTACAGGGCGGCGAACAGGGTGCCGCCCGCCAGCACGGCGGGCCACGGTGAGCGCAGCACCCTGGAGAACGCGGAGTCGTCGTGGGGCGATCCCAGCGAGCCGACGAGCTGCATGACCATCCCGCGCAGCGTCATCTCCTCGGCCACGGACTGGAGCGGCACCAGCAGCACGATCACGAGGAGCGCGGCCGCGAGGACCTCCGCGGTCCCGTAGTCGACGGTGATCGGCGCTTCCGCGGGGCCATCCCCCATCAGTGCCAGGAGCAGTGCCGCGCCCGCGGTGACGGGGACGGCCGCCACCAGCACGCAGCGGGCCAGCCAGCCCCAGCGCATGCGTCCGGTGACCGAGATCAGGGAGCCGGGTCTGCGCCACTGCACGACGCGGGCTACGAAGAGGGTGACGGGCGCCAACAGGGCGATCGCCGCCAGCCCGAAGGCCAGCCCGGCGATCTCCCCCACCCGGACCGAGTCGGGGGCAAGACCGCTCCCGCCGAGGATCGCCACGATGGTCATCACGACCACCACGCCGACCCACAGGAAGAACAGGAGGACGGCGAAGACCAGGAGCGCCAGCGGAGGCACCCACCAACGGAACCTCGGGGTCCGGGCGAGCCTGTGATAGGACTCACCCTCCGGGATCTGCGCGCACGCGAAGAGGTTCGTCCGCACCGGACGCGGTGGCGGCCACGCCCACACCGACGGGTCCGGAGTCAGGGCGGGATGCCCCCCGGGAGGGGTCTGCCGCGCGCCTCCCGGCGGCCAGGCCCAGGTCTGTTCCTGGGTGTGCCCACCAGAAGTCTGCCCCTCCGGCCCCTCAGGCGCGGCGGGCCAGGACGAACCAGGCGGTGGCGGCACATTTCCCATCGTGCGCTGAGACTACTATCCGGGCATGTATCGCCTGCGTTAAGGCCACGCCGTTATCGCCTGGTCACAGTGAGGGACAGAAGCCGCGAAGGCCCCGAGGGAACGGAATAGCGGACCGCCTCTCCCCTGTTGCAACGGGTGGTCCTGCGGACGGTCACGCGAGCGACACCACAGGCCAAGACCCCGTCCCGCTGACCTACGATTGAGTACATGTCCTCCACACCAACCACCGAGCAGGTCCACGAAGCCCTGGCCACGGTGCAAGACCCGGAGATCCACCGCCCCATCACCGACCTCGGCATGGTCAAGAGCGTCGGGATCGACGACGACGGCGCCGTGCACGTAGGTATCTACCTCACGGTGGCCGGGTGCCCGATGAAGGGACGCATCGAGAAGGACGTGACGGGAGCGGTGACCAAGGTCGCCGGCGTCACGAAGGTCACCGTCGAGCTCGACGTCATGAACGAGGAACAGCGCAAGGAGCTCCAGACCAAGCTCCGCGGCGGCCAGGCGGAGAAGGAGATCCCCTTCGCCAAGCCGAACTCCCTCACCAAGGTCTACGCGGTCGCCTCGGGCAAGGGGGGTGTCGGCAAGTCGTCCGTCACCGTGAACCTCGCCGCCGCGCTCGCGGCCCAGGGTCACAAGGTGGGCGTCGTCGACGCCGACATCTACGGCCACTCGGTGCCGCGCATGCTCGGTGCGTCGGACTTCCCGACCAAGGTCGAGGACATGATCCTCCCGCCGACCGCCCACGACATCAAGGTCATCTCGGTGGGCATGTTCACCGAGGGCAACACCCCGGTGGTGTGGCGCGGCCCGATGCTGCACCGCGCCCTCCAGCAGTTCCTCTCCGACGTCTTCTGGGGTGACCTGGACGTCCTGCTGATGGACCTGCCCCCGGGCACCGGCGACATCGCCATCTCCACCGCCCAGCTCCTCCCGGCCGCCGAGCTGATCGTGGTCACCACGCCGCAGCAGGCCGCCGCCGAGGTCGCCGAGCGCGCGGGCGCGATCACCGCCCAGACGCACCAGCGCATCGCCGGTGTCATCGAGAACATGTCCTACTACCTGCCGGAGGGCGGCGGCGAGCCCGTCCACCTCTTCGGCCAGGGCGGTGGCCAGACGGTCGCCGACGCGCTCACGAAGACCCTCGGTGCCGAGATCCCGCTCATGGGTCAGGTGCCGCTGGACACCCGTCTGCGTGAGGGCGGCGACGAGGGCCAGCCGCTGGTTCTGACCCACCCCGAGGCCGAGGCCAGCAAGGTGATCGTCTCGATCGCCGAGAAGCTGGTCGGCAAGCCGCGCGGGCTGGCCGGGATGCAGCTGGGCATCTCCCCCGCCGGACGCTGACGACCGACCGCACTCGCGGGTCGGCTGGAAGACACGCGCACGGCCCCCGAATCCGCTGGGATTCGGGGGCCGTCGTGTTACTCGGGGGCGGGCGCGGTGCCCGGTCGGTCAGTCGCTGGGGCCGAGGGTGACGGTGACGGTCTCCCGCTCGCCGTCGCGCTCGTACTCCAGCTCGACCTCGTCCCCGGGGGCGCGGTCGCGCACCATGGCCTGGAGCTCGCCGTGGGAGTTGACCCTGCGGCCGTCGAAGGTGACGATCACGTCGCCGGGCTCCAACCCGGCCTCGTCTGCGGCGCCGCCGCTCTCGACGGAGCCGGAGCCGTCGGCGATGACCGCGCCGATGACCGAGCTGCCCTGGTCGAAGGTGACGCCGAGTTCGGCGTAGGTGGTCTCGCCGTGGTCGATCATCCGGTTGACGACCTCCTCCGCCTCCGTGGAGGGGATGGCGAAGCCGAGGCCGATGCTGCCGCCGGTCTGCTCGCCCATGAACCCGCCGCCCATGGTGGCGATCATCGAGTTGACGCCGATGACCCGCCCCTGGACGTCCACGAGCGGTCCGCCCGAGTTGCCGGGGTTGATGGCGGCGTCGGTCTGGAGGGCGAAGAACTGGCTCTCGCCCTCGTCGGAGCTGACCGGCCGCTCCTTGGCGCTGATGATGCCCTGGGTGACCGTCCCGTCCAGGCCCAGCGGGGCGCCGATCGCGATGACCTCGTCACCGACGACCGCCACGTCCGAGTCGCCGAACTCCAGCGGCTCGACGTCGTTGGGGTCCTCCAGCTCCAGCACGGCCAGGTCGGAGCTGGGGTCGGATCCGACCACGGTGGCCAGGCTGTTGCTGCCGTCGCTGTACTCGATCACGATCCCGTCCTCCTCCAAGGGAGAGGAGACGTGGTCGTTGGTGACCACGTAGTCGCCGTCGATGACGAAACCGGAACCACCCGATCCGACGCGTCCGCCCGCGCTGCGCAGGGAGACCACGCTGGGGCTGACCCGCTGGGCCACGCCCGCGATGGTGTCGGGGTCGCGGTCGGGTGCCTCGGGCGGTGGTTCGTTGATGGTGGGGCCCTGGTCGGACTCGGGCGCGGCCTGTCGCCCTGAACCGAGCAGTCCGCCCGCGAGGCCGCCCGCGCCGCCCGCGATGAGGGCGACGACCAGCATCCCGCTCAGCGCGGCCCAGGCCGGGACGCCGCGTCTGCGGGGGGCCGCCGCGGGGTCGGCCGCGAGCTGAGCGTACTGGGACGGGGGCCCGGGCGGTACGGCGAAGTGGCCGTGGTTGGGGTGGCCCTGGTTCGGATGGCCCTGCCCGGTGGCCTGCGTCTGGGGGGCGGCCTGCGAAGGCTGGGCCCCCTGCGCGGGCTGGGGCTGCGGCGCGGGCTGCCCCTGCCCCTGCCCCTGCCCCTGCCCCTGCCCCTGGTGGGACGTGTGGGGCTGCTGCGGCGGTTGCCCCTGCTGGGCGGCCGGGCCCTGGCCCGGGCGGTCTCCGGCAGGGGAGGGCTGGGGGTGCATGGGGTCTCCGGTGCCGGGGGGCGAAGCCTGGGCGCCGCCCGGGTTCACGGGCCGATCAGGCTGGGGAGGCTGGCCTCCCTGGGGATGCGGCGGGGCGATCCACGCACCGGTGGGGGGCCGCGGTGGTTCGGCTGGCCCCTGCCCCGGGGCGGGTACGTCCGGTGCGCCCCGCTGGGGCACGCCACCGTTCGGCGGGGGCGGGGCCCACCCCTCGGCGGGTTCCGAACGGTCGTTGTCCTGGCTCAAGACCTGCTCCGTTTGTCGCTCGGCTATCGGTCCCGGCACGCGCCGCGCCGGTCGGCCGGGCCCCTACAACAGGCCCAGCCGGGACAGACCTCGCAGCACCCTGGCCCAGAAGCCGGAGTCCTCGGGGCCTGGCAACGCGGCCACCGCCGAGGAGGCCAGGTCCGCGGGGGCGTCGGCCAGGACCGTGTAGACGAAACCGTTCGCCTGCCACACGCTCTGGTACTGGCCCACGTCCCCGCCGAAGATCGTGTCGTGCCCTGTTGTGACGCCACCACCCCCCGTTCCGGTTCCGGTGTATCCGTTACCAAGTGTGGAGGGATGTTCCGTTCCCAGCTTGCCACGCTGGACGAAGACCGAGACCTGGGAGAGTCCGTCCGAGTAGACGGCGTGCACGACCCGCCGTTCCCCGTAGCGTTTGGAGCGGGTGTCGACCAGCCTGAGGTCCCAGGTGAGGTGTTCGGGCAGCGTCCAGCCCGCCTCACGCAGCTCACGCCGTTCCCCGCCGTCGAGGGCGTCGCCCCAGGGAGAGTCCCCGGGTGCCTCGTCCGGCCAGGCGCCCTCCCCCAGGCTGAGGTCGGTGAGGTGGCTGCTGAAGGCCTCCGCCCCGGAGCGGTCGTACACCGCGTGCCCCAGGAGGAGGTGGGTCTCGGTGTCCACCCAGAACCGACCGGCCACGGTGGAGTCAGCGCGCAGCGCCTCCACGAGATGGGCCGGTCGGCCGTCGAGGCGCTCCCGACCCGCGTCCACCACCTGGTAGGTGTCCTCGAGCACGACCAGCAGGCGTTCGTCGAGGGACTCCAGGGCGGACGAGGCCAGCACGACGAAGGCCGACTCCTCGTCCTCCTCCCCCAGCGGGGACATGGCCAGTCCGGAGCTCGGCCGGTTGACCACGTGAAGGTCCACCCCGTCCCGGTCCTCGCCCTCGGGCCCGCGCACCTCACGCACGCCGGTGTAGGCCACCCTGCCGTGAGCGTCGGAGGCGCGGTGCAGCACCGCCATGCCGTCGTCCTCACCCTCGGCCGGGACCGAGGTGGCGTCCGGGTGCACCGCACCGGTGAGCACGAGGGCGCACATCAGCGCGGCGGCGACGGAGGCGGGAGCGGAGTTCGGTCCGGAAGAGGGTCCGCCAGACCTCACCGGGTCGTTTCTGTCGAGGTCGAGGGCGGCTGCCCCTCGGCCGCGACGGGCAGGGGCTCGAACGGCGGCTGTTCCGCGGGCAGCGGCTCCACCACCGGTATCTGGCGGCTGGTCACGGCGTGCTCGACCGCGAAGTCGGCCAGGTGGGGCTCCACCACAGGGGTGTCCTCACCCTCACCGCCCGCGACGAACGCGCTCCCCAGGAGCGCCGTCGCCACCGCCAGCCCCGCGACCGCGTAGCGTCCGCCGGAGAAGTGCGGCAGCAGGCCGGAGAACCGGTCGCCGCCCCGGGGTTCGGGTCTGGGCGGGACGTACCGCTCCGGCTGGGTGCGCGGTTGGGTCCTCTGCTGGGCGGGCGACGCGGTCTCCGGAGCGGTGCGCGATCGCTCGCCCCGGTGCAGCGGTTCGCTCGGGTAGGCCGGTCGGCCCGCGCCCGCCATCAGGGGCCCGCCCGTGGGAAAGCCACCCAGGGGACGGGAGTGCCCCAGCGGGGGGCTGGACCCGAAAGGGCCGGTCGGCGGCGGGTCCAGGGGGCCACGATCACCCCGATCACGTGATCCCGTGCCAGGGCCGCCGGGACGGCCCAGGCCCGGCTGGGACAACAGGCGCCCCATGAAGTCGATGTCGGGTTCGGGTTCGCCGAGCCCGGTGAGCCTGCGCTTGAGTCTGCGCATCATGTCGGCCTCGAAACGGCACGACTCGCACTTGGCCAGGTGGATGAGGGCGCGCTCGTGGTCGGCGGCGCCCAGCTCCCCGTCGATGAGCGCCGAGAGGCGCTCCCCGAGGTGGTCCATGCTCATTCCGCCTCCCCGTGCATCACGTTGGCAGTGGCGCCGTCGGACCCCTCGGTGCCCCCCTGGGCCCCGTTCGCGGCCGCCAGGGACCTGCGGTGCTCCAGGGCGCGGCGCAGCTGGGCGCGGCCCCGGTGGATCCGGCTGCGTACAGTGCCCAGCTTGACGTCGAGCGTGGCCGCGATCTCCTCGTAGGAGAGCCCCTCGATGTCACAGAGCACGACGGGGGCGCGGAACTCGGCGGGCAGGGCGTCCAGGGCGCTCTGGACGTCGGCGTCGAAGTGCCGGTCGTCGTAGCGCTGCGCCGGCGAGGGCTCGCGGCCCTCCAGGCGCTCGTCGGCGTTGTCGGCCAGCCCCTCGAACCGGATGCGGGCCTTGCGCCGGGCCATGTCCAGGAAGAGGTTGGTGGTGATGCGGTGCAGCCACCCCTCGAAGGTGCCGGGGGTGTAGTTGGCGAGGGAGCGGAACACACGGATGAAGACCTCCTGGGTGAGGTCCTCGGCGTCGTGCTTGTTCCCGGTGAGGCGATAGGCCAGCCGGTAGACGCGCGGCGAGTGGACGCGCACGACCTCTTCCCAGCTCGGGGGTTCCCATGCCTCGAACTCGACGGCAGGGCCGGTCTCTGGCACCGCTGCTCCCTTCATCCCGCTGAGTCCACCACGCGAGGACAGGTAGGGGGTGTTCACTTCGTGGCGATCAACGTGCGTTCATCCCGATTCAACGCCGGAGGGAGCCGATTAAGTTCCCGCCGCCACACTCGGAGTTCCGGCCGGTTCAGGCTAGTCTTTTGCCCAGGGACATACCTGGCCGCGACCACCATTCTACGGTGGGTGACGATCCCCCGGTCAGAGCGCCTGGCCACGACATTCAGCAGTGCTTGGGAGGCCGTCATCAGCGCAGAAGAGAGCGTCGCCCGGACCGCGTGGGTCCGGACCGAGCAGGCTCGGTTCGAGGAGTCCGCCATGGGGGACGGACCTCTGGCGGACGCCTACGACGCGGGCGTGCGGGCCTCGGCCTCACCCGTGGACGCGGCGACGGGGGCCGCGCTGCGGTTCCTCACCGCCGCCATCGGCGCCCGTTCGGTGGTGGAGATCGGCACGGGCTGCGGGACGTCGGGGATCTGGCTGCTGCGGGGTATGGCCCGAGAGGGCATCCTGACGACCGTGGACGTCAACGCCGCCTACCAGGACTACGCGCGCTCGGCCTTCTCCCGCTCGGGGTTCGGCGCGGGCCGGGCCCGACTGATCCGGGGGACGGCGCTGGACGTGCTGCCGCGGCTGACCGACGGCGGGTACGACATGGTGTCGGTCGACGCCGACCAGGCCTCCTACCCCGCGTACCTGGAGGAGGCGCTGCGGCTGCTGCGCCCGGGCGGGGTGCTGGTGTTCAACAACGTGCTGACGGCCCCCGCCGAGCCGGACAGCCCGCTGCGGGTCCCCGACCCCGGGGAGACCGCGGTGCGCGAGGTGATGCAGCGGATGCGCGAGGACGAGACGTTCATCCCCCTGCTGGTGCCGGTCGGCGAGGGACTGCTCGCCGCCATCCGCCCCTAGGGGCGGACCGTGGCAGGAGGGGCCGGGTCCGAGCGATCGGTCGTGCGCGCACGCGCGTCGGGCCCGGACGGAGGGTGTGTTCCGCCCGGGCCCGTGGCCGGTTCCGTACCGGCCGGGTCACTACCTGGCGGCGAGCCAGCGGAGCAGGGTGCGGGTGGCGAAGGCCGTGCCGCCCTTGGTGAGCAGGCCGCTCTCCTGCATGGACCGGCCCGGACCGGCGATGTCCAGGTGGGCCCAGGGCAGACCGCCGGTGAACTCGCGCAGGAACAGGGCGGCGTCGGTGGCCCCGGCCGGGCCGAAGTCACCGCCCCGGGTGCCGATGTTGGCCAGGTCCGCCACCCGGGAACCGGTGGTGGGAACGTAGTCCTCGGTGAGCGGCATCCGCCACAGCGGCTCGCCCGACTCACTGCCAGCGGCCTCGATCTGCGCGGCGACCGTGTCGTCGGTGCTGTACAGCGCCCCGATACCGGTGCCCAGCGCCAGCTTGGCGGCCCCGGTCAGGGTGGCGACGTCCACCAGCACGTCCGGCTCGAGGTTGGTGCTGGCGTAGCCCATGGCGTCGGCCAGGACCAGACGGCCCTCGGCGTCGGAGTTGAGCACCTCGACGGTCCGGCCGGTGTAGGTGGTCAGCACGTCGCCGATGCGGGTGGCGTCACCCGAGAAGGCGTTCTCCGCCAGGGCGAGCAGACCGGTGACCCGGACGCCCGCGCCCACGGACGCCAGCGCCGACAGGACGGCCAGCACGATCGCCGCGCCGCTCATGTCGGTCTTCATGAGCTTCATGTTGTCGTTGGGCTTGAGCGAGAGCCCGCCGGTGTCGAACGTGATGCCCTTGCCGACCAGCACCACGTGCTCGGTGGGGTTCTCCGGCGTGTAGGACAGCTGGACCAGCCGGGGCGGCCGGGAGGAGCCCTGGCCGACACCGAGGATGGCGCCGAACCCCTCGTCCCCCAGGTCCTTCTCGTCCCACACCCGCACCCCGAGCCCGGACCCGTCGGCCGTCTCGCGCGCACGGGTGGCCATCCACTCCGGGTCCTTGGTCAACGAGGGGGTGTTGATCAGGTCCCGGGCCAGGGCCGTCGCCGTGGCCAGGGTGGTGCCCAGGGCCAGGGGCCCGTCGAGGGCGGCGACGTCTCCGACCACGTCGATCACCGGCGCGGGGCGCTGGGACCTCGGGGGTTCGGCGGTCTTGTACGTGAAGGTGTAGGAGGCGAGCAGGGCACCCTCGGCGAAGGCCGTGGCGGCCTCGCCGTCGGCGCCGGGCCAGGCCAGGGCGACGCGCTCGTTGCCCCGTGCGGCCCGGGAGAGGGCGGCGCCGGCCTTCCGGAGGTCGGCGGGGCCACCCGATCCGACTCCGAGAAGGGCCAGGCGAACCAGGCCCCCGTCCCGGGACACCGGGAACTGGGAGAGCTCACCGGGCTTGCCGGTGAACGCGTAGTGCGCGAACAGGTCCGCGAGCGGCGAGGGAAGGACCTGTGTCAGTCCACCGTCGGTGACCCCTTCGACCGCCTCGGGGCCTTCCTCGCCCGCGAGTACGGGGAGGACCAGCAGGTCCGCGGTGGATTCGGCGAGGGTCCCCGGTACGGGGTGGATCTCCGTGGCGAATGGCACAGGCCGCTCACAATCGTTCACTCTGTGGGGAGGTTCACGCAGGTGGGAGTTGTGGAACCTCGGGGGTCATCAGGGCGTTCCGGCCCAGGTGGGGGACGATTCTTGTCCGGTCAGCCGACGACACCCCGAAGCGCGTCCCGGAGCTCCGTCGCCTCGTCCGGCGTGAGCTCCACGACCAGACGGCCGCCGCCCTCAAGCGGGACCCGCATGATGATGCCGCGACCCTCCTTGGTGACCTCCATCGGCCCGTCGCTGGTCCTCGGCTTCATCGCCGCCATGCCATTCCCCTTTCTAGGTGTTCCTCGCAGGTGGCCGGGGCCGACCCACAGCACCGACGCCGATCCGCAGGGACGTGTCCCGGCTCCGGAGCCGTCGGCCGGTTCCGTGTGACTCGCGCCCGTGTGGCTTGGGGGCGGGAATCACTCTTCGACCATTATCTCGGAGGTTGACCCCCGGGTGTGCGCCAGGCGACAGCCGGGGCACCTCCGTGAGTGCCCACCGGCGAGGAATCGTTGGTCAGTAAGGTTATATCGGTCTCGACCGAAACCCGCGCGGTGCGCGAGCGGCCGAGCCGCCTCCACGCCGGGCGTTCGGGGCCTCGGCGCGGGTCCGTCCGGACTCCGCCCGGACCCGTCAGTCCAGCAGGCCGGTGGAGAGCATCCGCGTCCCCTCCCGGGTGACGGAGGACCACTCGGCGTTGAGGCGGCCGCCCTCGGAGGCGGGCCAGAGGGTCAGCTCCGACTCGTCGACGCAGCGGTCGTCGGGGTCCGAGGTCTCGGTGTAGGCGTACACGAGCCGGTCGCCGTCCCGTGCCGACAGCTCCAGGGTTCCGGAGCAGGAGAAGGTGGTCCAGGCGGTGCTGCCGCGCTCGGCGCCCTCCTCGATCCTCACCTCGGCGTCCCACTCGGCGACGGGCCGTCCGTCCGTGTCGACCTGGCTCATACGCCCCGACCAGGCCCCCACGAACTCCTCGGGGTCGGACATGGTGGTGACGGTGTCCTCGCGGGCGCCGTCAAGGTGGGACCAGGCCACGAAGCCCCCGCCGCCAATCAGGAGGAGCGCGGCCAGGGTCACGGCCGTCCTGGCGAACTGGCGGCGGCGCCTGCCCGTGTGCCTGGTCGAACGGGGCGGCGGCCAGAGGGACATCTGGCGCACCGGGGTCGCGGAGTTCCCGGGTCCGTCCTCGGAGCCCGCCCGGAGTTCGGGTGCTGTGTCCATCCTCGCCATCCTCACGACGGTCCGCCCGCTCCGGCGGAGCAGGGGGTACGCATGTACAGCGACCGAGAATAGATCACCCGAACCCACCACATCCGACCAAGAACGACAAGACGGATGTGATGCACGGCATAGGCGGCCCGGGCGCGCCGGGGCCCCGCCGGGCGTCCAGGTGGGCTCAGCCTCGGTCGTCGCCTCGCCCGCCGACCGAGGCGTCGTCGGCCTCGGGTGCGGTTTCGGTCACTGAATCGGGGGAGGTTTCGGGGGTCGATGCGGGGGTGGAACCCGGGACGGACTCCGACGCGGGGTCCGAGGGCGCCTCGTCCACGCGGGTGTCCGTCACGCGTGTGTCGCTGGCGCGGGGGTCGCTCGCGGCCTCGGCCGTCTCGGCGGGCGCCGCGACGAGGGTCACCCTCTCGATCGGGTCCCTGTCCGTGTCCGTGTACCCGTCGAGTTCGTCCTGGCCCGGCAGGTAGGCGCCCGGACTCGGCCCGGTGCCCCGGGGGACGTAGGACGGGTCCAGACGGGCCAGCCGCCACTCCAGGTCCTCGATCCGCTCCTCACGCTCGCGGAGCGTGGAGGTGAGCCGCACCAGCAGTTCGTCGACCGCGCGCACGTGGTACCCCCACATGGACAGGGGGACGAGGAGACCGGCCAGGTCACGGGAGCCCACCGGGCGCCCCTCGGGCAGGTCCAGCGGGGGGAAGTCGGCCTCGAACCGGGCGAGCTGCCCGCCCTTGCCAAGCACGACGAAGACCACGCCCACGAGGACGGCGAGCGCGGCGGCGGCGACCAGGATCAAGATGAAGAAAGGCACGGGACCGATCGTGCCACACCGACGTACCCCCCAGGGAACCTCGGGCATGGGAGACTCGGCGGGTGTCGAACGCACCCTTCCGAGTCCTGACCCCGCAGACCGCACCCGGCGCGGTGACGGGGGTCCCCGCAGCCCCCACCGGCGGCGCGGGCGGCGCCCCCTGGACGGTGGACGCCGGTCACCGGCCGTCCGCCGCCAGGGTCGCGTCGCTCGTCGCGGAGGGGCACGCGGTGCTGGTCCGCTGCACGCGACCGGACGGTGAGGAGCCACGCACGGACCTGCCAGCGGCACCGCCCGGGATCGCGGGTGCGGTCCCGGTCGCGGCGGCCGAGGAGGTGGCCCTGGCGACCGTCTACGCCTGGGCGGGCGCACGCGTGTTCGTGACCGACCACCCGGAGCGGGTCCGGCAGGCCCTGGACATGGTCGCCTCGGTGCGCGGCGAGCGTCCACCCGCGGCGGTGCGCAGGGGTCTCGCCTGACCGGACCCCGGGAGCACCGGTCCGAGACCGGTCCGCGGTCGGAGGGAACCGGCCGCACCTGTGGCCCCGTCCTCAAGCTGGCCACCGCCCAGGGGGTGCCCCTCCCCAGCGGGAGGCGGGGCGAGCCCCCGGAGCGCCCCGGCGCGGCGGTCTAGCTGGCGGGGCCCGCCTCACCGCGTTCGAACTTGTTCTCCAGGTACAGGTGCGCGTGCTGGACGATCCGCACGGCCTCGTCCGGGTCGTCGGTCACGTACAGGAGCTCCATGTCCTTGTCCCTGATCAGTCCGTGCTTGAGCAGGCTGTCCTCCACCCAGCCGCGCAGACCGCCCCAGAACTCCGTGCCGACCAGCACCACGGGGAACCGGGTGATCTTCTTGGTCTGGACGAGGGTGATCGCCTCGAACAGCTCGTCGAGCGTCCCGAACCCGCCGGGCAGCACCACGAAGGCCTGCGAGTACTTCACGAACATCGTCTTGCGGACGAAGAAGTACCGGAAGGTCATCCCCATGTCGATGTAGGGGTTGAGCGACTGCTCGAAGGGGAGCTCGATGCCCAGGCCCACGGAGAGCCCGCCCGCCCGCTGGGCGCCCTTGTTGGCCGCCTCCATCATGCCGGGGCCGCCGCCGGTGATCGTGGCGTACCCGGCCTGGGCGAGCTTGGCCCCGACCTCGACCCCGAGCTCGTAGAACTCGGTCCCGGGCTGGATCCGCGCCGAGCCGAAGACGCTCACGGCGGAGGGGAGTTCGGACAACAGGCCGAAGCCCTCCACGAACTCCGACTGGATGCGCAGCACGCGCCAGGGGTCGGTGTGCACCCAGTCGGCGGGGCCGCGCCTGTCGAGGAGCCTCTGGTCGGTGGTGGTGTCGGGGATCGCGCGGCCGCGGTAGGTGAGCGGTCCGGCACGCCTCACGTTCTCTTCTTCCGTCATGCCCGTAAAGCTATCCATCCGTGGCCAGCCCACACCCGAACGACGCGTGTCGGTCCGGTGACCGGTAGCGGACACGAGGCCGCCCACCAGTGCGGGAGCGCCTGGTGGGCGGCTTCGGGGCTTGTGGGGCGGAGGGGTCAGCGCCGGCCGGTGAGCCAGGCGACCATGCGCTCCTCGGCCTCGCGGATCTGCGGAACGCTGGCGTACTCGTCGCGCGTGTGGGCGAGCATCGGGTCGCCGGGGCCGTAGTTGACCGCGGGCACGCCGAGCTCGGAGAAGCGGGAGACGTCGGTCCAGCCCAGCTTGGCACGCGCCTGTCCCTCGCCGACGGCGGTGACGAAGGCCGCGGCCGAGGGGTCGTCCAGGCCGGGGCGGGCCGGGGCGGAGGAGTCGGTGACCGTCACGTCGAAGCCCTCGAACACCTCGCGCAGGTGGGCCTCGGCGTCCGCCGGGGAGCGGTCCGGGGCGTACCGGTAGTTCACCCGGACCACGCACTCGTCCGGGATGACGTTCCCGGCCACGCCGCCCTCGACGAACACCGCGTTCAGGCCCTCGTGGAAGGTCAGGCCCTCCACCTCGGGCTGGCGGGGGGTGTAGGCGCGCAGCACGTCCAGGATCGCGCCCGCCTTGTGGATGGCGTTCTCGCCCTTCCAGGAACGCGCGCTGTGCGCCCGCTTGCCGTAGGCGGCGACGTCGACGCGCATGGTGCCCTGGCAGCCGCCCTCGATGACCCCGTCAGTGGGCTCCATGAGGATCGCGAAGTCTCCGGCCAGCCACTCCGGGTGGTTCCGGCTGAGTCGGAGGAGGCCGTTGCGGACGGCGTCAACCTCCTCGTTGTCGTAGAAGACGTAGGTGACGTCGTGGACCGGCTCGGTGACCAGCGCGGCCAGCTTGAGCTGGACGGCCACACCGGACTTCATGTCGGTGGTGCCGCAGCCGTAGAGGCGGTCGCCGTCCACGTGCGAGGGGACGTTGTCCACGATCGGCACGGTGTCGAGGTGCCCGGCGACCACGACGCGGCGGTCCCGGCCCAGGTCAGTGCGGGCCACGACGGCGTCGCCGTCCCGGGTCACGGTGAGGTGGGCCAGGGCGGACAGGGCGTTCTCGACCGCGTCGGCGAGGACCCTCTCGTCCCCGCTCTCGGAACGGATGTCCACGAGGGCGGCGGTCAGGTCCGCCACGTCCGAGGTCAGGTCCAGCATGGTGTCGCCCCGTTTCGGTGAGGTGAGTGGGTGGGTCGCGCGCATGGCCACCCTAGAACAACGGCGGGGCGCCCTCCCCGGAAGGGAGGACGCCCCGGACGTCGGTGCGCGGGCGCGGGGACGCGTGCCCCGGCGCGGGCTCCTAGGCGTTGACGCCGTGCTCGCGCAGGAGGTCGTTCAGGGCGAGCTTGTCGTGCTCCTGCCCCTCCTCCAGACGCTTGAGCACCAGCAGGACCGGCATGCCGAACTCGCCGCCGGGGAAGCTCTTGGTCCGGCTGGAGGTGACGCACACCGACCAGGCCGGGGCCTCGCCCCGGGCCAGTTCCTCGCCCGTCTCGGCGTCGAAGACGCGCGTGGAGGAGGTGAGGATGGTGCCCGCTCCGAGCTTGGCGCCCTTGCGCACGCGGGCGCCCTCGACGACCATGCTGCGCGAGCCCAGGAAGGCGTCGTCCTCGATGATCACCGGGGAGGCCTGCGGGGGCTCCAGGACGCCGCCGACGCCCACGCCGCCGGAGAGGTGGACGTTCTCACCGATCTGCGCGCAGGAGCCGACCGTGGCCCAGGTGTCGACCATGGTGCCGGAGCCGACGTAGGCGCCGATGTTGGTGAACGACGGCATGAGCACGACGCCGGGGGCGAGGAAGGAACCCCAGCGGGCGATCGCGCCCGCGACGACGCGGACACCGTCGAAGCGGGTCTTCAGCGGCATGCGGTCGTGGTGGTAGAAGTCGCCGACGTGCGACTCCTTCATGTCCAGGACCTTGAAGCCGAGGAGGATGGAGCGCTTGGCGCGCTCGTCGACGACCACGTCGTCCGTGGCGGGGTCGACGAAGGCCACGCGGGCCTTGCCCTCGTCGATCAGGTCGATGGCGCCGGTGATGACGCGGCGCGCCTCGGAGTGGTCGGGGGTCAGTTCGGAGCGCCGCTCCCAGAGTTCGTCGATCTGGTCGGGCAGCGGACTGGTGTACGAGCTGGTCATGTGAACCCACGTTAGCCGCTCGTCCGGGGTGGGTGGTCTGCGCCCCGCCCGCTCGGGATGAGCCCTTGGCCACTCGTCCCACGGCCCCCGGGCGGACGGGTCGGGTAAGCGGCGCGGGAGGAGCGGGCCGGGGCCGCGAGAACGGAACACATGTCCCGCGAGAGTTCCCGTTGACTGTTCCCGGTGCCGACTACAATTTCGCCGAGGCCCGTCCGGGGCCCGCCTCCGACAGGTGCCCGGCGCGCCCAGCACACCGCCTCGGCCCTTCCCTCGGGTCCGCGACCGGTGGGCTCCACCCGTCGCCGACCCTTGGTTCGCCCGTGCCCAGTAAACGCAGGACGTTCTCCGCGTTCGCCAAGATCCTCCTCATCCTCACCTTCGTCTGCGGACTGTTCGTGGCCGGGGGCTACTACGTGATGACCAACTTCGAGCCGCTGGACACGCGTGAACGGCCCGAGCCGGGATGCCGTCTGGCACTCGCCGAGGGACGCTACGACATGGAGATCACCCAGGCCATGAACGCGGCGACCGTGGGCGGCGTGGCCTTCAGCCGTGACCTGCCCGAGGAGGCGGTCACGGTGGCGTTCGCGACGGTGTGGCAGGAGTCCACGTTCTACAACGTGGAGTACGGGGACCGGGACTCACTGGGCCTGTTCCAGCAGCGGCCGTCACAGGAGTGGGGCGACCCGGAGGAGATCCTGGACCCGGTGTTCTCCAGCCGGTCGTTCTACGACGAGCTGGTGGAGGTGAACGGTTGGGAGGACCTGCCCGTCTACGAGGCCGCCCAGCGGGTGCAGCGCAGCGCGCACGGGTTCGCCTACGACCAGCACGAGGACCTGTCCGCGGACATGGCCGATTCCCTCACCGGAGCTCTTGGGGCCACGGTGACCTGCTGGTTCGACGAGGAGACCCTGGACTCGATGCGGGCGGGGGACGCCGACGTCGCCGCGGCCGAGGACGAGATGGCCCGGGTGTTCGGTACCGACCCGGCGGAGCTCCCCGTTCCGGAGGGCGGCGAGGGGCAGACCGGTGACCTGGGGTGGGCGATGTCCCTGTGGGCCGTCGTGCACGCCGAGGAGTACGGGATCACGTCGGTGTCGTACGGGGACCAGCGGTGGCGGGCCTCGGACGGCATGGACGGTGCGCAGGACTGGACGGAGATCGAGGACGCGAGCCAGGACACGGGCGGCCGTGTCGTCCTGAGGTAGGAGGGCCGGTGCGGAGCGGTCCCGTGGGAGGCACGGGCCCGGTCCGAGCCCGGTCCGGCCTGCTCGAAACGGCCACGCGAGGGCACTCGATCGGCGCACGGTACGCCGGTCCCAGCCCGGTCGGACAACTGCCGCGAGGGCACTGGGCCAACCCGCGGTACACCGGTCCCCGAGCCATCCAGGCCCATCCGGTCTGCTGGAAACGGTCACCGCGCGGGGACCTGGGTCGGCGCGCGGTACGCCGGTCCGGCCCCGGTCGGAACAATCTCCCCGAAGTCAGTGGGCCAAACCGCGGCACAACGGTCCCCGAGCCGCTCCAGGCCCAACCGCTCTCGTTGAACGGCGACCGCGAAGACACCGGGTGGTCCTGCGGTACCGGTCGTGACCCGACACGGACTCGACGCGGCGGTGTGGTCCGGGGCGGTCGCCTCCGGACCACACCGCCGACGCTCACTCGGCCAGGCGCTTGGCCGCCGCCTCCACCCGCTCGTCGGTGGCGGTGAAGGCCACCCGGACGTGGCGCTCACCGGTCGGCCCGTAGAAGGCACCGGGCGCCACCAGCACGCCGCGATCGGCCAGCGTCCGGACCGCGCCCCACGAGTCGTGGTCGGGGTGGCTGGCCCACAGGTACAGACCCGCGTTCGAGTGCTCGACGCTCCACCCGGCGCCCTCGAAGGCCGCGCGGAGGCGCGTGCGGCGGGCCCGGTAGCGCTCCTTCTGCTCGGCGGCGTGCGCGTCGTCGTCCAGGGCCGCCCTCATGGCCGCCTGCACCGGGGCGGGGACGATCATGCCCGCGTGCTTGCGCACGGAGAGGAGTTCGGCGACCAGGTCGGGGTCGCCCGCGACGAAGGCGCCGCGGTACCCCGCGAGGTTGGAGCGCTTGGACAGCGAGTGGACAGCGAGAAGGTTCTCGTGGGAGCCGCCGCACACGTCGGGGTGCAGGATCGAAACCGGCTCGGCGTCCCAGCCGAGGTCCAGGTAGCACTCGTCGGAGGCGACGATCGTGCCCCGCTCGCGAGCCCACTCGACCACCTTGCGCAGGTGGTCGGCGCCGAGAACGCGACCGGTGGGGTTGGCGGGCGAGTTGACCCACAGCAGCTTGACCTCGGCCGGGCCGAGGGCGGTGAGGCTGTCCGAGGCGACCGGGGTGGCCCCGGCGATGCGCACACCCGCGTCGTAGGTCGGGTACGCCAGCTCGGGGAGGACGACCGTGTCACCGGAGCCCAGACCGAGCAACGTGGGCAGCCAGGCCACCAGTTCCTTGGAGCCGACCGTGGGCAGGACCGCGCCGTCGGCGACCCGCACGTCGTGGCGGCGCTCCAACCAGCCCTGGATGGACGCGCGCAGCTCGGGCGTGCCCCAGGTCAGCGGGTAGCCGGGCGAGTCGGAGGCGTCGGCGAGGGCCGCGCGCAGGTTCGCGGGCACCGGGTCCACGGGAGTGCCGACCGAGAGGTCGACGATCCCGTCCGGGTGGGCGGCGGCCGTTCTCTTGTACGGCGTCAGCCGGTCCCACGGGAAGGTCGGAAGCCGATCGGTCACCGGTCGACGTTCACCCATCGGTGCACTCTCCATTCGGTTCTCGGGCCGTTCAGGTCTCGGTCGGGCCCCACACAACAGCGTCGGGGGGGGCCGCCGGGGGGGGGGGGGGCCGCGACACGTCACGTCGGCCACGCGACCTCTGCGCCAAGGGGTCGCGCGCGGCTCACTCGGCCTGCGGCGGCAGCTTGGCGACGATCGGGTGGTCGCGGTCGATCTTGCCGACCTTGGAGGCGCCGCCCGGGGAGCCCAGGTCGTCGAAGAAGTCGACGTTGGCCTTGTAGAACTCGGACCACTGCTCGGGCAGGTCGTCCTCGTAGTAGATGGCCTCCACCGGGCAGACCGGCTCGCACGCGCCGCAGTCCACACACTCGTCCGGGTGGATGTAGAGCATGCGGTCACCCTCGTAGATGCAGTCCACGGGGCACTCGTCAATGCACGCCTTGTCCAGCACATCAACACAGGGCTGCGCGATGACGTAGGTCACGTCGTACTCCTTGTCTCACCCCCGCTAACCCGCGGGGAGGCGGGGACCTTCAGAGGACACCGGCTCCGGTTCCGACGTGCGGGCGTCGGCCGTGGTCCGGGCTCTGTAAAGCGATTGGCACAGATGTCGTACTCCTAGTATGGCGTCGGAGAGCACCCATCGCACACTCGGGGGGTTGGAAACCTTGCACTTGGGCGGACGGCTCGTACACAGGATCACGCCGGAGGACCTGGGCTCCAGGGTCTCCGTGCGAATCACCCGCGCCGAGGGAGGCTTCACCGATATCGTCGGCGTGGTGGAGTCATGGACCGACGGCGTGCTCACGCTGCGCAGGAGGGACGACTCGACGGTGGAGGTCGCCGAGACCGACGTCGTCGCGAGCCGCGTCGTTCCCCCGGTGCCCCCGCGTCGGCCGCGGCCGAGGCCCCAGGCGCCCACAAGCTGGAATTCTTCGGACTTTCCGGGGTAGGACAGGCTCAGCCCGGCACGGTGAACCCCCAACCGTGACCCCGGGCGGACAACGAAGCACCGAACCCGGCCGTCCCACCCCCTGACGGACCGGGCACGAGGTACGCGGGGAGGTGGCGCCCATCATGCGGGAGGCAGTCGCGTCCGCACTCGCCGAGCTGGCCCGGCGGGACGAGCGGGCAGCCGACCTGGCACGACTGGCTCTGGACACGCTCGCCCCCGACCAGGAGATCCAACGGCTCAACCAGCACACGGTGCAGCGTTTCTGCTGGTACGAGCTGCCCATGCGCTTCCAGGACTCCGCGGACGACCGACTGTTCGCGGTGCGTTCCCTGAGCCACCTCTTCCAGCTCCTGAAGCTGAACCGGTACGCGGACGTGTGCCGGGCCTCCGAGACCGCCACCCTCCTGACGCTGTACGACGCCGACCACACGGCGGGGCTGGCCATGTACGAGCGGCTCATGTGGGAGTCCGGGGTGGAGCCGCCCGACCTGCCCGAACTCACCTGGGGCACCAGTGTGGGCGACGTGGAGATGCACGCCCGCCGGGAGACCGCCGCCGCCCTCGAACTCGCGATCACCCTGGGCGACATCCGCCCCGGCAAGAGCGGCTGGCGGCCCGCCCAGGAGCGGTTCGCGCGGTCCTTCCTCACCCAGCCCGACCACCGGGGGCTCAGCCACCTGGACCGGGTCCGCGAGGAGCGGGTCCGGGCGTGGATCTCCTCGTCGGCACACCCGCACCGACAGCGGCTGTGGCCGCTGGTGGGCCAGATCATCGCGGGGGCGGACGTCCCTCGCGGTTCGACGGCCGCGATGGCGCCGCTGCAACGGATGCTGGACCTGGCCTCGGAGGGGATCGCGCTCACGCAGATCGGGTACATCTCCCCGGGCGTGGTGCGGCAGCTGTGTGAGGACTTCGGCTGGTCCACCACCCCCGAACCGCCGCGCAGCGAGACCGACGCCACCCAGATCATCGCCCTGCACCAGGTGCTGCGCACGATGCGCGCCGTGCGCCGGTCCGGGCGCCGGCTCGAACTCACCCGGCGCGGCCAGCAGCTGCGCGAGGACCCCGAGGCGTTGTGGCAGGCCGCCACGGAGACGCTGTGTCGGACCGGCGGCATCCAGCAGGCCGCCGCCGAGACCCTGCTCGGCATGCTTCTGGGCCGTTCACCCCAGGGTCTGGGATCGCACGCCAGGCCAGGCATCTCGGACGCGGAGGCGGCCGAGCGGACCCTGACCGAGTCCGGGTGGCGCCCGGTCGACCCTCCGCTGGCCGCCGGACGGCACGCCGCCGCCCACCGCCGCGCCGCCGAGGCCGCCTCGGACCGGGTGCGCGCCATGGTGATGGCGGTTGGTTGGCTGCTGGAGGCGCTCGGGCTGGTCACCGGGGACGACAGCGACGGCCGCCGGGAGCTCACCCCCGCGGGTCGGGCGTTCGCGGTGGCCTCCCTGCACAGGTCGGCGGTGGCGCCCCGAGCGGTGGTCTGAGGCGGCGCCCCGTCGGACGCCGTCAGCGGCCGCCCCTCAGGGCGAGGTCAGGGCGGGGCAGTGATCGGTGAGGCACCCGCTGCGAGGAGGTGCGCGCCAGGGCCTAATCTGGAGCGCGAACCACCCGCGACCAGCAGGAGCATCATGCCCACGCCCGAGCCGCCGCAGTCGACGGACCCCGACGCCGTGAACGTCCCCGACAGCGAGGCGGACCACGGCGAGCGGACGCGCGCCGCCGACCCGTGGAACCAGATGCCCGACGACGCCCTGAACGCCTCCGGGGTCGGCGCCGACCGCTCGGACGGTGCGGACGAGGGTGCGGACGACGCGGTCTCCGACCACGGTCGTGAGGGCGCCGGGGAGGGGGCCGTCAAGGGCGTCGAGGGCGTCGAGGGCGTCGAGGGCACCGGAGTGAAGGAGGCCGCCCCCGAGCGGCCGCAGAGCTGGGCTGACTTCCTGCCGAGCCCGGTGTTCCTGCTTGTCCTCGGCCTGGCCGGGTTCGCGGGCTGGCTGTCCTGGACCCACGCCGAGTTGGACTGGGCCGACGAGGGGACGTCGGTCACCCCGCTCCTCCCGCCGCTGCTGATCCTTCTCGGGTGGTTCGTCTCGCTGGCCGTCCACGAGTTCGCGCACGCCCTGGCCGCCTACCTTGCCGGGGACCGCTCACTGCGCGGCAGCGCCTACCTGCGGTTCAACCCCTTCGCCTACCGGGAGGCCTTCGGCGGCCTGGTGCTGCCGGTGGTGTACCTGGGGCTGGGCGGGTTCGGCCTGAACGGGCCGCCCACCTACGTGGACTGGGAGCGCGTGCCGGGTCGGGGCCGCCGGGTCATGGTGGCGCTGGCCGGTCCGCTCGCCAGCCTGGTGCTGTCGGCCCTGCTGGCCCTGACCGTCTCACTCCTGGTCCCGGTCGGCCAGGACACCACCAACTGGGCGATCTCCTCGATCGCCTTCCTGTCCCTGGCCAACCTCACCAGCGCGGTGGTGAACCTGCTGCCGGTCCCTGGGTTGGACGGGTACCACGTCCTGGCCGCCTTCAGGGGCGCCCGCTGGACGGAGTTCGTCCGGGTCAACGGGCTGTTCTGCTCGATCGCGGTGTTCGCCGTCCTGTGGCTGCCGGTGGTGCGGGACGTGTTCGAGAAGTCGGCCTACGCGCTCTTCGACCTGCTCCTGCCCAATCCGACCATCCCGGGGATGATGTTCCACGGGAAGCTGCTGCTCCAGTTCTGGGCGTAGGCCCGCACGGCGCTACGCCGAAGGGGTGACCACTGGGGTGGGGCGCGGCGGCAGGACGAAACTGCGCATCACCCCGACGGCCAGGGCGATCATCGAGCCGAACAGGAAGACGTAGTTGACCAGCTTCGCGGAGAACACGATGTTCCCGCCGGTCAGGTAGCCGAGCATGACCAGCATGACCGCGACGTAGCCGACCGCGAAGCCCACGGCGCCGGACTGGCGGCGGCTCCCCCACCCGGCCAGGCGGCACAGCGCGTACAGCGCCAGCAGGAAGGCGACCACCGCGGCCACGCCCCCGACCTGCTGGGAGAGGCCGAGGTCCCAGAAGTGGGAGACCCAGCCCATCGCGAAGCCGGAGAGCACCCCCACGGCCAGGCCCGCGACGAGCAGGACCGCGAACGAGAGCACGGTCACCGCCGACGACAGGAACGGGGGCGGGCCGCCCCGCGGTGCCGGGGACGTCTCGGGGTTCTCGGGAGTCTCAGGAGTGGTCACGGAAGACGAGGGTAGGTGCTCCCGGGCGGGAAGGTGGCACGATCCCCGGTACTGCGCCGCCTCACAGTCCGGCGAACAGGTCCGTCTCGTAGCCGTCCGCCCCGGCCCTGGGGGGCGGTCCCATCAGCAGGGTGAAGTGCTCGACGGCGTCGATCTCCTGGGCGATGTCGTTGGACAGCGCGAACCGTTCCCCGTCCACCGTGATCTGTGTGGCGTGCGCCCGCATGGCCAGGGCCTTGGCCGCCCAGTGGTCGGAGGCGTCGATCCGTGTGGTGACGAGCGCGTCGGGAGTGCCCCGGGCGATGTCCGACACCTGCTTGGGCGGGGTGAACGGTCCCGCCTCCTCGTTGAGCCGCGCGATGGACGCCTCGATCCGGGACACCGGCTGCGCGATCGCGTACAGCTTGCCGACCTGCCACGGAGTGCCGGGCATGGCCCGCTCGTTGGCCTTGGCGCAGGCTCGGCGGGTGACCCGGTGGGCCTGGACGTGGTCCGGGTGACCGTAGCCGCCGTGTTCGTCGTAGCTGACCAGCACGTGCGGGCGGACCTCGCGGATGACCTCGGCCAGACGGCGGGCCGCCTCCTCGACGTCGGCGCCCCAGAAGGCCTTCGGGTGGTCGTTGGTGGGGCCGCCCATCATCCCGGAGTCCCGGTAGTGGCCGGGGCCTCCGAGGAACCGGTGGTCGCGCACGCCCAGGGCCAGGCAGGCCCTGTCGAGCTCCCCGATCCGGTACTCGCCCAGGGTGTCCTCGCGGTCCGCGGTCAGGTGGGCCAGACCGGCGGGGATGACCTCGCCCTCCTCGCCCAGGGTGCAGGTCACCAGGGTGACCCCGGCCCCCTCGGCCGCGTACTTCGCCAGCGTGGCACCGGTGACGATGCTCTCGTCGTCCGGGTGCGCGTGCACCATCATCAGTCGCCTGTCCATCACGCAGCGAACAATACCGGGCGGATGCGCGCTTCTCCTCCCAAACGCCACCATGGGGCAGACAGGTGGCGGACCTCGCACGACGGGCGCGGGTCCGGGAACGACCGGGCCGTGCCATGGGACACAATCGGCGTATGAGTTTTCCTCGCCAACAGGCCAGAACCCAGCGCTTCACGATCGGGGTCCCGCGCGCGTTCCAGATCTCTCCGGACGGGGAACGCGTCACCTTCCTGCGCGGACGTGACGGTACCGACCGGGCGACCTGCCTGTGGTCGTACTCAGTGGAGACCGGGACCGTGTCGCTGCTCGCCGACCCCCGGGACCTCGGCGCCGACGACGAGAACCTCCCCCCGGAGGAGCGGGCCCGCCGCGAGCGGATGCGCGAGCACGGCGGCGGCATCGTGTCGTACACGGTGGACGACGCCTTCACCCGCGCGGTGTTCACGCTGTCCGGACGGGTGTTCTACGTCGACCTCGTCGGGGACGACGGCGCCCCGCGAGAGCTCCCGGTGGCCAGCCCGGCCGTCGACCCCCGGATCGCCCCCGCGGGTGACCGGGTGGCCTACGTGCACCAGGGCGCGGTCCGCGTGGTCGACATCGCCGACGACGGCGACCCGGACCGGGACCGCGTCCTCGTGGAGCCGGACGGCGAGCACGTCACCTGGGGTCTGGCCGACCTGGTCTCCGCCGAGGAGATGAGCCGGGTGCGCGGCTTCTGGTGGTCCCCGGACGGGCACTCGCTGGCGGTCAGCCGGGTGGACGAGTCCGAGGTGAACCGCTGGTTCGTCGGCGACCCGAACCAGCCCGGTCAGGAGCCGCAGCCGCTGCGGTACCCGGCGGCCGGAACCGCCAACCCGGACGTGCGGCTCGCGGTGCTCGCCGTGCCGTCCGCGACCGCGTACCGGCGCGACGGGCTCCCCGAGCCCACGCCGATCGAGTGGGACCGTGAGGCGCTGCCGTACCTGCCCACCGTGGGGTGGACCACCGGGCCGGACGGCAACCCCGTGCTGGTGTTCACCGCGCAGAGCCGCGACCAGCGCACCCTCACCCTGTTCAGCTCCGACCCCGCCACCGGTCTGGTCTCGGCCGTCCGTACCGAGAGCGACGACGTGTGGGTGGAGATCATGCCGGGGGTGCCCGCGTTCACCGCGTCGGGTGAGCTGGTGTGGATCGGCCGCGACGGCACCCGGGGCGAGCGCCGGGTGTACGTGGGCGAGGGCGCGGTCAGCGCCGAGGGCGTGTACGTGCGCGGCGTGGTGGACGTGGACGGCGACCGCGTGCTGTTCACCGGTTCCCCCGCCGGGCGTCCCGGCGACGTGTCGCTGTGGCTGGCCGACACCCGGCTGGGCACGTGCGCCCCGCTGGAACTGCCGGGAGGTTCCGACGACGGGCACGGCGGAGTGCGCTCCGGCAGGCTGCGGGGCGACACCCTCGTGGTGCAGCACCGTTCGATGGACTTCACCGGGGTGCGGACCCTGGTGGTACGCGACGCCAGCCGCGAGACCCGCCGCGCCCACGGTGAGATCGAGAGCCTCGCCGAGACCCCCGACCTGCCGGACGTGCGCGTGCACACCTGGTTGGCCGGGGAGCGCGGAATCCCCACCGCGCTGGTCCTGCCGTCCTGGTACCGCGAGGGCGAGGACCCGCTGCCGGTGCTGGTCGCCCCGTACGGCGGCCCGCACGCCCAGCGGGTGCTCAACGCGCGCGGCGCGTTCCTGGCCTCGCAGTGGTTCGCGGAGCAGGGCTTCGCCGTCCTCATCGCGGACGGTCGCGGCACCCCGGGGTTGGGGCTGGACTACGAGCAGGCGGTCCACCACGATCTCGCCGAGCCGGTCCTGGAGGACCAGGTGACGGCCCTGGCGGAGGCCGCTGAGCGGTTCGAGTGCCTGGACACGAGCCGGGTGGGCATCCACGGGTGGTCGTTCGGCGGATACCTGGCGGCGCTGGCCGTGCTGCGCCGCCCGGACGTGTTCCACGCGGCCGTGGCGGGCGCCCCGGTGATCGACTGGGCCCTGTACGACACGCACTACACCGAGCGCTATCTGGGAACCCCGCACGAGCAGGCGGAGGTGTACGAGAGGACGTCCCTGATGGCGGACGCGGCCAAGCTGGAGCGACCGCTGATGCTGATCCACGGGCTGATCGACGACAACGTGGTGTTCGCGCACACGCAGCGGATGTCCGAGGCGCTGCTGGCCGCGGGCCGACCCCACACGGTGCTGCCGCTCGCGGGCGTGACCCACAGCCCGGCGGACCCGGTGACGGCGGAGAACCTGCTGCTGTTGCAGGTGGACTTCCTGAAGCAGAACCTGAAGGGCGCGTAGGCCCTCGGGGCGTTCGTCGCGGGTCCCGGTGCCGAGGAGGGCGCCGGGACCCGCGTGCGCCGCGGTCGGGATCAGCCCGTGCCCGGAGCGATCTCCTGCTCTTCCGGGACCTCGATCTCCACCGCTTCGTTGAAGCGGTAGAAGCCCACCGTGTGCATGAACGTCAGCGTCTCGCCCGGGATCTCCGTGGGATCGTCCGTCCCCGCCTCCAGGTAGTAGGCGAGCGGGTACCCCTCATCGGAGACCCAGACCTGGAACTCGGTCTCCAGTGTCGTGGGGTCGGCGAAGTAGCGGAACTCGTGGACCATGGTGCCGGTGTAGAGGTGCGCCTCCCGACCGATCTCGAAGACTCCCTGACTCCGTTGCTCCAGAAGCTCGTCGTCCAGCAACTCGTCGGGGGCGTACTGGTCGTCCGTGGTGGACCGGCCGGTGTACTCGATCTCCACACCCTGTTCCCGTATCTGCTCGAACACGTCGAACAGGCTCTCCCATTCGGCCCGGGGGTCGACGCCGACCTGGTTGGACCTGGGCTCCTGGTAGTACCCGCGTTCGGTCGGATCGTCGAACGTGAGCCCAATGCTGTCCGCGAAGTACACGTACTCGTCGAGGCCCGAACCACTGGCGAGGATGCCGGTCCCGAGCTGTCCCAGGTGAGTGGCGTGCGTCATCCGGGCTTCGGGCTCCCGTGTGTACCTGTAGCGAACCGTCGTCTCGGCGCTCACGTCGTTGACGTTGGGAAAGTCGAACGTGGTGAAACTGTCGGCATCCATCGCCAACGCGACGGCGTCGGCCAGGACCGCAGCCCCGTCGGAGGGGTCCTCCTCGATGGCGGGGGTGCCGTCCTCCTCCTCGGTGTCCTCGGCGGACACCGTCTCCTCGGCCGGGGTGTCGTCCTGGAGGAGCCAGGCTCCGGTCACCACCGCGCCGCCGACAAGCGTCAGGGTTCCCAGAACGGCCACAACTCCCTTGACCCCGGACAGGGCGCCGATGATCCCGCCGCTGCCTGCGGCGCCACCGGCAGCGCCCGCCGCACCACCGGCCGTACCCATGGCTCCCGCGGAGGCCATCCCTCCGGCAGCACCCGCTCCGGCACCTGCGGTCCCGGCACCGCCAGCACCCGCCGCACCAGCGACACCGGTACCCGCACCAGCCCCTCCGGCCCCGGCCGCACCTCCGACACCCGAGCCCAGCGTCCCCGCGCCGACCACGCCCAGGCCCACCGCCGAGGCGGTTCCCAGCACGGCCGCCCAGCGGGCCGGGTCGTGACCGGCCGCGTCCACACCGCGCCAGTAGTTGGCCAGCATTCCGCGCAGCACCCTCTGCGTGCGAGCACGGTCCGGGCTCGACCCCCGGTCAGTCTCCTCCGCCGTGGCGGGCGGCAGCAGCCCGACCAGGAGGTCGACCGCGGTGGGCCGCTCGGGAGCGGCCACCGACAGGGCCCGCTCCACCAGGGGGATCAGGTCCTCGGGGACCCCCGCGATGTCGTGGGCTCCCTCCTTGACGCGGGCGGCCAGCTCCGCCGGGCTCCCGGTTCCGAAGGGGTTGCGGCCGGTGGCGGCCAGGGTCACCAGACCGCCCCACGCGAACACGTCCGCCGCGGGGTCGGCCACGGCTCCGGCGTAGCGTTCGGGCGCGGACCAGCCGGGCGTGCCGTAGGAGGCGGACGCGTCCTGTTCCGGGTCGGTGCCGATCTCCACCGCGATCCCGAAGTCCACGATCTTGGGCCCGTCCGGGGCCAGGATCACGTTGCCCGGCTTGATGTCGCGGTGCGCGATCCCCGCCGAGTGCAGGCTGGCCAGCCCCTCGGCCATTCCCAGGGCGAACGTGCGCAGCATGTCTCCGGTCAGGGGACCGAACTCGCGCACGTGACGGCGCAGGTCCCGGCCGGGAACGTAGTCGAAGGCCAGCCAAGGGACGGGCGCCGACGGATCGGCGCCATGGACGTGGGCGGTGCTGATCCCGTTGGCGCGACGCAGCATCTGGACCTCGCGGGCGAACGCCTCCCGGTGTCCTGGCCGGTCCGCGTACTTCGCGTGGACGGTCTTGAGCGCCACGCAGCGGCCGAGGTGGTCCATCCCCGCGTACACCACACCCATCCCCCCGGCCCCGATCCGGCCCACCAGTCGGCAGGGGCCGATCTGGCGGGGATCGGTCTCGGTCAGGGGATCGAGACCGGGTGGCGGATCAGTCTGGTGGTCCGGCCCCCCGGTGGGGGTGGGGTGAGGCTGAGGGTTGGGGCCCTCAGCGGGGGTGGGGGAAGTGCTCATCGTTTCCTTTCACGATGACGGGCCGTTCACGCGATGCGTTCGCCCCGTGTGATCCCGACGTCACCACGGAGGTTCTCTCCCGGTGTCGATGGACAGTGACGGGACGGGAACGGGGTGAAGGGGCAGCCGGAACGAGCCGACCCGGTTCTGGTGGTGCCGGTGTTCGGGGGAAGGCTCGCAGGGGACGGCCTCGGGGCAGCTGCGGGCGCGGTGGATCGGGCGAAGGAGTGGCCTAGGGGTGCTCGGGGAGGATCTCGGACTCCTCGGGGATGGTGATCTCCACCGGCTGGTCGAAGCGGAAGAAGTCCGTCTGGTGGGTGAGGGTCAGGGGCTCGCCCGAGTCGGTACCGAACTCCTCTCCCGGCAGGCCCACCAGCAGGAACCGGAGCGGATACCCCTCCTCGGAGATCCACAGGTCGAAGTCCGTCTCCACCGGTTCGCTGTGTGTCGTGCGTTGGAAGGTGTGGACGAACGTCCCGGTGTAGTGGTGTCCTCCGCGCTCGGCGGGATCCTCACCCGACAGTTCAACGGGGACGTACTCGTCGTCGACGGTGCCGAGTCCTTCGTAGACAACGGGGTCCTGCGCCGTGAGGACGCCCTCCAGTGAGTGGACCAGAGCCTCCCACTCCTCCCGGGGCTCGCCCCGCCGCTCCGCGTTCGGTCCCGGGTCAAGGTAGTACACACGCTCGATACTGTCGGTCGTCGCGCCCGGGACGTCGCTGAAGTGCACGAAGTCGTCCAGATCCGCTCCCAGGGCGAGCAGCCCGCCCCCGACGGGACCCAGGTAGTTGGCCCGGGTCATCGCCGGTCGGGGGTCCTCGGAGTAGAGGTAGTGGAACGGAGTGAAGTCCCCGCCGCTGTTGGCGTAGGCGTAGTCGAAGGTCGTGAAGCTGGACGCGCCCAGCGCGAGTTCCACTGCCTCGGCCACCACCGCTTCGACGTCCTCGGGGTCCACGGCGACGGTCGGTCCGCTCCGTTCCACCTCGTCGGTGCCCTCCGCAGTGCCGTCGGCAGCCGTGGGGCCTGGTCCCTCCGGCTCCTCGCCGGGACGAACCACGGCCCAGCCGCCGAGCAGGGCGATCACCAGCACGGCGGCGCTCCCGGCGAGCAGCGCGGGCCTGCCTGCGCGACCCGCTCTGCGGGGTTCGGGGACGGTCACCCCGGTCCACTCGGCGGCCAGGAGCGCGGACACCGCCGTCGCCGGGTCCTTCCCCGAGGTGAGTTCCCGGAGGACCTCCAGTGCGGTGGGGCGTTGTTCGGGCGTCTCCGTCAGGGCGCGTCGAACGAGGGGGGCAAGGTGCGACGGCACGGAACCGATCTCCGGTTCGTCCGTGGCCTCTCCGGAGGGCTCCCAACCGGTGGCCGCGAACCGGACCAGCGAGCCCCAGGCGTACACGTCGGCGTATCCGGTCACTTCCTCGGGATCCGCGGAGCGCTGCTCGGGGGCGGACCAGCGCGGCGAGGAGATCGGTCGGCCGGTGGCGCGCGCGATCCCGAGATCCACCACCCGGGGACCCTCCGGGGACAGGATCACCCTGCTCGGGTCCAGGGCCAGGTGGAGCGCCCCGACCGCGTGGCCCGCCGCAAGGGCCTCCGCGAGTCCGGCGGCGAGGGCGGTGAGCATGCCACCGGTCAGCGGACCGTGCGCGGCCACGTGCGCGGCGAGGGTGTGCCCGGGGGCGTACGAGGAGGCCAGCCACGGTTCGGTGGCCCGGCCGTCCGCGCTCCGGTGGGTGGCCGCGCAGAGGGAGCGCACTCGGGCCAGTCGGTCGAACTCCGCCTCCAGCCGGGTGCGTGCCTCTGGGGAGTCGGCCAGAGGGGAGGGAAACACGCGGATCACGGAGGCTGAACCAGTGTCATCCACGCCGAGCAGGGCCGTGCCCGCCGCGTTCCGGGAGATCCGACCGATCACACGGTGGTTCCCGACCACGGCGGGGTCACCCTTGGCTGGTCGGGTGACCCCGGGCGGCAGGCGGTGGCGGTCGAGGGGCGCAGTGGCGGCGGTGGGACCAGGCGGTGGGTTCATGGGGGGATGTTCTTCCGGTCGGAGGAGGGAACCAGGAGGACGGGACCAGTATGGGTCTCCGGGGGTCTGATGCGGTCGGTGCGGGGGTGGTTCGTTTGGTCACCCTCGGTTTCCGGCGGGCGCGGGAACCCCGGCGGAGGGGGTTCCCGAAGCGGGTCTAGCCTGGGGGTATGCGCTCGTACACCCCGCTGCTGGCCCTGCTGGCCGACCTGCTCTGCGTGCTCGTGTTCGTCGTGGTGGGCAAGACCGACCACGCGACCGGCCTGGGTCCGGCCGAAGTCGCCGCGACCGCGTGGCCGTTCCTGGCCGCCCTGGCCCTCGGGTGGGTCGTCACCCTGGCATGGCGCTCTCCTGGCCGGATCTGGCCGACCGGCGTCCTGGTGTGGGCGGTGACCGTCGTGGGCGCCATGCCGTTGCGCCTGCTCAGCGGCGAGGGGGCTCCCCTGTCCTTCGTGCTGGTGACCTCGCTGTTCCTTGCCGCGACCATGCTCGGTTGGCGCGCCGTGGCCCTGCTGGTGTCCCGGAGGAAGCGACAGACGGCGGCCTGAGGGGGAAGACTGGGGGCGTACGCGCGCCTCCGCACCCTCCAGGAGCCCCCATGACCGATCCCGTCACCGCCACCATCGTCGCCGCCCTCGCCACCGCCTCGGCCACCAAGCTCGGTGAAGGTCTCGGGGAGAGCGTGGTCACGACCTTCAGGTCCCTCTACAGGGCCGTCACCAAGCGGTTCCGCTCCGAGCCGGAGGCTCAGGAGGCTCTGGACGACCTCAGGTTGGAGCAGGACGACTCCAAGGCCGTGGAGGCCGTCTCCGTGCACCTGGAGCGGGCCGCACGCGAGGACCAGGAGATCGGGCGGCTCCTGGCGAAGCTCCGCGCGGACGTCGGCCAGATCGCCCAGGAGGGCGAGGGCTCTGTCGTCAACCAGATCCACGGTGACGTGAGCGGGTCGGCAAGGGTGATCCAGGGCCGCGACTTCCACGGCGGCATCCACCTGTAGGAGCCCGTGAGCGCCCACGTGACCGGCTCGGGTGGCCGTGGGCGGTTCGTAAGCTGGAGGCGATGAACGAGCACCCCGCCACCGAGGCCACCACCGTGATCCCCGTCGAGCACTCCTCCGGGGAGGACGAGGCACGGGAGGTGGGCGTGGGCCCGTGGGAGGGCCCCTGGCCCGAGGGCGACCACTACGACCCGGAACTGCTGGCCAACGGCGACCGGCGCAACGTGGTGGACCAGTACCGCTACTGGCGGCGCGAGGCGATCGTGGCCGACCTCGACACGGTGCGGCACGAGTTCCACGTGGCGGTGGAGAACTGGTCGCACGACTTCAACATCGGTTCGGTGGTGCGCACCGCCAACGCCTTCGGCTGCGCTGCCGTGCACATCGTCGGCAAGCGGCGCTGGAACCGCCGAGGGGCGATGGTGACCGACCGGTACCAGCACGTGCACCACCACCCGGACACGGAATCGCTGGTGGCCTGGGCGGCCGAGCACGACCTCGTGCTGGTCGGGGTGGACAACCTGCCCGGCGCGGTCCCCCTGGAGACCCACCCGCTGCCACGCAACGCGGTGCTGGTGTTCGGGCAGGAGGGTCCGGGGCTGTCCGAGGAGGTCCGCGAGGTGTGCGCGGCGGTGCTCTCGATCGCCCAGTTCGGGTCGACCCGGTCCATCAACGCCGGCGCGGCCGCCGCCGTGGCCATGCACGCCTGGGTGCGGGCGCACGTGTTCGACCAGCGGGTGACCGACCGTGCGACCACCCCACGTCCGTGATTTTCTCGTGATCTAGCATGAGCGGATCGCCCCCTACCAGGAAGTAGCCAGGATGAGTCCGATCGTCACCTCCACCGCCCGACCCGCCACCATCGACGACGTGCCCGGGGTGGCCCGGGTGCTCAGCCGCTCGCTGCACGACGATCCCCTCTTCCGCTGGCTGTTCCCCGACGACGAGCAGCGGATGGCCAAGGTCCGTCGGTTCTTCGCCCTGACCACCGGGTTCGGCTACGTCCCGGCGGGCGACACCCGGGTCACCGAGCTCACCGAGGAGCCGGAGGCCGCGCCGGTCACCCGCGCCGCCGCGCTGTGGGCCCTTCCCACCAGCAACCCCGAGGGCCCCATGGTGTCCGTGCGCACCTGGCCGCACTGGGGTCCGCTCATCGGCCGTGCCCGGCTCGCCGCCTTCGTCAGGATCTTCGCCGAGTGGAAGATGTCCGCTCCCCAGGAGCCCCACCTGTACCTGGCCGCGCTGGGCGTCGACCCGAGTTCGGCGGGCACGGGGCTGGCCGGCGGACTGCTCACGGCCGGGCTGGACCAGGCCGACTCCCAGGGGCTGCCGGTCTTCACCCAGACCCTCAACGACAAGAGCGTCGCCTTCTACGAGCACTTCGGCTTCCGGTGCGTGCACGAGGTCCCGCACGAGGGGGTCGGCACCAGTTACTTCCTGCTCCGACCCGCTTCCTGACTACGGGGACGTCTGTGGGCCCTTCCCGGAAAACGGCCCACCCGTGATGTTTCCGTGATCTAGCATGGGCGGTGACGACCCCGGAAGAGGGAGACTGCGCAGATGACCTCGATGGCCGCCACGGTCGAGTCGGTCCGCACCGCCACCATGAACGACGTCCCCGGGGTGGCCCGGGTCCTGAGCCGGGCCTTCCACAACGACCCCTTCTTCCGCTGGGTCTTCCCGGACGACAACCGCCGGATGGCCCAGAGCGCCCGTGCCTTCGCGCTGATCGCCGGGTTCGGAAGCATCCCGGACGGCCACACCACGGTGTACGAGGTCAAGGAGGACCGGGCGCGTCCCCCGGTGGTGCGCGGGGCCGCCCTGTGGACCCCGCCGGAGGCGTCCGGTGAACGGCTGCCCGTGGTGCTGCGCTCCCTGCCGCACTGGCTCGAGCTGGTCGGTCTGGCCCGCCTGCCGGAGATCGTCCGGTACCTGGGCGAACTCCGGGCCTCGGCGCCCGAAGAGGCGCACTGGTACCTGTCGGTGCTCGGCACCGCCCCCGTGGCGCGCGGGACCGGTGTGGGTTCACGACTGCTGCGCGCGGGCCTGGCCCAGGCTGACGCCGACGGGGTTCCGGTCTACCTGGAGACCATGAACTCGGCCAACATCGGCTACTACGAGAAGTACGACTTCCGGGTGATCCGCGCGATCAACGACCCGTCGTTCCCCTCCACCTACTGCATGCTGCGCCCGGCCGTCTGAACGTCTGTGGGTACCCGTCGGAAAGGTGGGAGGCATGCTCATCGTGATGGCCGGGCTGCCCGGCTCCGGCAAGAGCACCGTGGCCGAGGGGCTCGGTCGGCGCCTGGCCGCGCCGGTTCTTTCGGTCGATCCCGTCGAATCCGCGCTTTGGCGTGCGGGGATCAGTCGTGAGGAACCCACCGGACTGGCCGCCTTCGTGGTCGTGGAGGCGATGGCCGCCGATGTCCTGGCACTGGGCCAGACCGTGGTCGTGGACGCCGTGAACGACGTTGAACAGGCCCGTGAACAGTGGCGCGGGCTGGCCGAGCGCAGGGGTGTGCCCCTGGCCTGGATCGAGGTGGTCTGCTCCGACCCCGACCTGCACCGGCGCAGGCTGGAGGGCAGGCAACGCGACCTTCCCGGTTTCCCCGAACCCGTCTGGGACTCGCTCCCCGCGCGTCGGGCTGGTCTGGGTCCGTGGACGGACGAACGGCTGGTACTGGACTCGGCCGAGGCCCTGGAAACCAACGTGGAGAGGGCCCTGGAGCACCTGCGCACCCTTCGGGTGCGCGGAATCGCGCAGCGGATCGTCGAGGAAGAAGCCGAACCGCTCCGGCGCCTGAGCGAATAGGCGGGTGAACGCGGAACGGGCCGCACCCCGAAAGGTGCGGCCCGTTCCGGGCTGACGCTCGGTCCTAGCCGACGCCCTTGCTGAGCGAACCCAGCAGATCGCGGTTGAGCTGCGAGATGGTGTCCAGCGGGATGCCCTTGGGGCAGACCGCCGCGCACTCACCGATGTTGGTGCAGCCGCCGAAGTCCTCGTGGTCGTGCTGGTTGATCATCTTCACCACGCGCGAGGCCCGCTCCGGCTGCCCCTGCGGGAGCATGCCGAGGTGGGTGACCTTCGCGGCGGTGAACAGCATGCCGGAGGCGTTCGGGCAGGCCGCCACGCAGGCGCCGCAACCGATGCAGGTCGCGGCGTCGAACGCGCGGTCGGCGTCCGGCTTCGGGATCGGGTTGGCGTGGGCGTCCGGCGCGGTACCCGTGGGGGCGCTGATGAAGCCGCCCGCCTGGATGATGCGGTCGAACGACCCGCGGTCCACGACCAGGTCCTTCACGACCGGGAAGGCCTTGGCCCGCCACGGCTCCACCGTGATGGTGTCGCCGTCGTTGAAGCTGCGCATGTGCAGCTGGCAGGTGGTGGTGACCTCCGGGCCGTGGGCCTCGCCGTCGATCACGACGCCACAGGCACCACAGATGCCCTCACGGCAGTCGTGGTCGAAGGCGACCGGGTCCTCGTTCTCGAGAGTGAGCTTCTCGTTGAGAACGTCGAGCATCTCCAGGAAGGACATGTCCGGCGAGACGTCCGTGAGCTTGTACGTGACCATCCGGCCTTCGTCGTCACGGCCCTTCTGGCGCCAAACGCGCAGGGTGATGTTCACTTGTAGCTCCGCTGCTTCATCTCGACGTACTCGTACTCCAGGGCTTCCTTGTGGAGCACGGGCTTGCTGTCAACGCCACCGAACTCCCACGCGGCGACGTAGGCGAACTCGTCGTCGTGTCGCAGGGCCTCGCCGTCCTCGGTCTGGCTCTCGGCGCGGAAGTGGCCGCCGCACGACTCACGGCGGTGCAGGGCGTCGATGCACATGAGCTCGCCCAGCTCCAGGAAGTCGGCCACGCGGTTGGCCTTCTCCAGAGCCTGGTTGAGCTCCTCGTTCGTGCCCAGCACCTTGACGTCGCGCCAGAACTCGGCGCGCAGCTCACGGATGAGCTCGATCGCCTTGCGCAGGCCCTCCTCGTTGCGCTCCATGCCGCAGTAGTCCCACATGATGTGGCCGAGCTCCTTGTGGAAGGAGTCGACGGTGCGGGAACCGTTGATGGAGAGCAGCTTGTCGATGCGGGAGGTGACCTCCTCCTTCGCCTTGACGGCGTCGGGGTGGCTCTCGTCCAGCTTCTCGAACGGGCCCGCGGCCAGGTAGTCGTTGATGGTGTTCGGCAGGACGAAGTAGCCGTCCGCCAGACCCTGCATCAGCGCGCTGGCGCCCAGGCGGTTGGCGCCGTGGTCGGAGAAGTTGGCCTCACCGGTCACGAACAGGCCCGGGATGCTGCTCTGGAGGTCGTAGTCGACCCACAGACCACCCATGGTGTAGTGCACCGCGGGGTAGATGCGCATCGGAACCTCGTACGGGTTCTCGCCGGTGATGCGCTGGTACATGTCGAACAGGTTGCCGTACTTGGCCTCGACGGCGTCCCTGCCCAGGCGCGCGATCGCGTCGGCGAAGTCCAGGTAGACGCCCAGACCGCCGGGACCGACACCGCGGCCCTCGTCGCAGACGTTCTTGGCGGCGCGGGACGCGATGTCACGCGGCACCAGGTTGCCGAACGCCGGGTAGATGCGCTCCAGGTAGTAGTCGCGCTCGTCCTCGGGGATCTGGCGCGGGTCCCGGGCGTCGCCGCCCTCCTTGGGAACCCAGATCCGGCCGTCGTTACGCAGCGACTCGCTCATCAGGGTCAGCTTGGACTGGTAGTCGCCGCTGACCGGGATGCAGGTCGGGTGGATCTGCGTGTAGCAGGGGTTCGCGAAGTGCGCGCCCTTGCGGTGGGCACGCCACGCGGCGGTGACGTTGGAGCCCATGGCGTTGGTCGACAGGAAGAACACGTTGCCGTAGCCGCCGGTGGCCAGGACCACGGCGTCGGCGAAGTGCGTCTCGATCTCGCCGGTGACCATGTCGCGGGCGATGATGCCGCGCGCCTTGCCGTCGGCGACGATGACCTCGAGCATCTCGTGGCGGGTGTTCATCTGAACGGTGCCCGCCGCGATCTGCCGCTCCTGCGCCTGGTAGGCGCCGATCAGCAGCTGCTGTCCCGTCTGGCCGCGCGCGTAGAACGTGCGGGACACCTGCACGCCACCGAAGGAACGGTTGTCGAGCAGACCGCCGTACTCACGGGCGAACGGCACGCCCTGGGCCACGCACTGGTCGATGA
Organism: Nocardiopsis sp. B62; assembly: GCF_018070675.1. NCBI lineage: Bacteria > Bacillati > Actinomycetota > Actinomycetes > Streptosporangiales > Nocardiopsidaceae > Nocardiopsis > Nocardiopsis sp. B62. Next base: position 42,160 of record NZ_JAGPXK010000035.1, read on the forward strand.
TCTCGACACTGGTCTGGGCCAGGCGGTAGACGTTCGACTCACGGGAGCGGAAGTCACCGCCCTTGACCGTGTCGTAGAACAGGCGGTGGATGCTGTCGCCGTCGTTGCGGTAGTTCTTCGCGGCGTTGATGCCACCCTGCGCGGCGATGGAGTGCGCGCGGCGGGGGCTGTCCTGGTAACAGAACGAGATGACGTTGTAGCCAGCCTCGCCCATCGTGGCCGCGGCGGCCGCACCGGCCAGACCAGTGCCGACGATGATGACGGAGAGCTTGCGCCGGTTCGCGGGGTTGACCAGCTTGGCCGAGAAACGGCGCTGGTCCCAGCGCTCGTTGATCGGACCCTCGGGCGCCTTCTCGTCGCGGATCGGGGCGCCCTCGATGTAGAGGTCGTTCTCAGGCATTTACTTCACCAGTCCAAAGGTGACCGCCAGGGGCGGAAGCAGGAAGCCGACCGTCACGACCAGCGCGATCGCCACGGCGACGGCGTTGATCTTGCTCTGGCGGCTGGCCTTGTTGACGCCGAGGGTGGCCATGCCACTCCAGATGCCGTGCCGCAGGTGGAATCCCACGGCGATGACGGCCAGGACGTAGAACAGGGTCACGAACCAGAACTCGGGCTGGAACCCGTTCACCAGTCGTTCGAAGGGACTGTCGGACTTGCCGCCGGGTGCGACGACGTTGACCGTGAGGTGGAGGATGTGGAAGATCACGAAGAGCGCGATCAGCACACCGCCCCAGCGCATGGTGTAGGAGGAGTAGGTCCGCTGGACCCGCTTCTGCACCACGTAGCGCTGCTCACGGGCGTTGCGCGCGCGGATCGTCAGAACCGCGGCGGAGTAGATGTGGATCAGGATGCTCGCGAGGAGCACGATCCGGAAGATCCAGAGGAAACCGCTCTCGGGAAGGAGCGGGTACCCGATCTCACGTAGTGAGTGCGCGTAGCCGTCGAAGGCCTCCTGGCCCGCGAAGACCTTCAGGTTGCCGTACATGTGCGCGATCAAATACAGCACAAGGATCGCACCGGAGGCCGCCATTGCTGACTTGAGCGCCACCGTGGACCCGTAGGCCGTAGACCGCTTCTTGGTCAAGGTACTGTTCGCCACAGCCTGCCACTCTAAATTCGAGTTAAGTCTGACGTCCAAGTCATCGGGACCCTGGTGTCGATAGCCGTAGGCTATGGACCATGCAGTTCCAACAGCTGGCCTACTTCGTCGCTGTCGCCCGCACCCGCCATTTCACCCGCGCAGCAGAGCTTTCTCGCGTCGCCCAGCCGAGTTTGAGCAAACAGATCCGGAGCCTTGAGCGCGAGTTGGGTGCGCCGTTATTCAGTCGTGCTCGGGGAAACATCACACTCACACCCGCTGGTGAGGCGCTCCTTCCGCTGGCCCAGCGCATCCTCACCGACCTGGAGACGGCCCGCCGGGAGGTGGCGGAGCTGGCTGGAGTGCGGCGGGGACGCGTGCGGCTGGGGGCGACCCCGTCGTTGTGCGCGGGGCTGCTGGCCGACGTGCTCTCGGACTTCCACACGCGCTTCCCCGGGATCGAACTCCACGTGGAGGAGAGCGGTTCCCGCGACCTCATCCGGGATCTGGGGAGGGGGGAACTGGACCTGGCCCTGATCATCCTGCCACTGCACAGCAGCGACCCGGACTTCTCGACCACCCCGATCCTGAGGGAGAACCTGGTGGTGGCCAGCCCGACCTCGCGCCCCTCCCCCAACGGGCGGGCGTCGATCCGCATCACGGAGCTGGAGCACCGGCCGCTGGTGATGTTCCGGCGTGGTTACGACGTCCGCGAGGCCACGTTGCGTGCGTGCCGTGCGTCCGGCTTCGAGCCGGACCTCGCTGTGGAGGGCGGTGAGATGGACGCCGTGCTGCGGTTCGTGGAGGCGGGGCTGGGCCTGGCGGTGGTGCCGAGCATGGTGCTGCGTAACCGCCCGGGGTTGAGGGGGACACCGCTGGCCCGGCCGAGGCTGCTGCGCACGGTGGCGTTGGCCAGGCGCAAGGACGTGGAGCCCTCCCACTCGGCGGAGGCCTTCCGCCGCCACCTCAACGAGTACCTGTTGGCGATGTCGCCGGAGGACCTGGGGCCGGACCTGGAGGTGTTGATCTCCGCCGCCGACGCGGGCGATCCCGAGCAGGAACGCCGGTGGGAGGGTCGGGAACAGGACCGTGGGTGGGAGGGGCCGGGACACGAGCGCCAACCGGAGGACCGGACGCAGGACCACCGGTGAGACGGGCCAGGACACGAGCGCCAACCGGAGGACCGGGCGCAGGACCACCGGTGGGACGGGCCGGAGAGTGGCGGGGAAGGGCATGGGGGTGGAGGTCGAGATGGGGGTGGTGGACCCGGGGGTGGAAGTGGGTGAAGGTGACCTGGGTCTGTCGGGCGGCCGGAGTCGGCTGACGGAGGAAGGTCCCCTTCGGACTGAGCCCCTCCAACTGCACGTTCCAGGCCCCCGCCAGGTCGTCTGAGCAGCTGAGCGGCTGAGCGGCTGACGGAGGAGGCTCCCCTGCGGACTGGACCACTCCACCCACCCGCTTCGATCCCCCGCCAGGGCTGAGCCCCCACCGGTTGAGACTCGGCCGGGAGGAACTCCCACCAGGTGAGTTGGCGGCTCGATGGTCGGTGGTCGGGGGTGGCTCCTTTGACCGGTGGGTCGGTGGGTCGGAGGTGACTCCGTGGGTCAGTGGGTCGGTGGGGCAGGTGGGCCGGTGGTGAGTCCTGTGGCCGGTGGTTGGTAGTGGAGCCCGGAGGCCGGTGGGCCGGTGAGCCGGTGGGGCCGGTGGGTCGGTGATCAGCGGCCCAGGCAGATCCGGTATCGGCCGCTTCGCGCTGCTCTGTCACCGACGCTCCCCCGAACTGGGGTTCCTTCGCCACGACGCACCTCTGGGTGACCCTTGGTGGCACCCGCCGCCACCGGTCGTCCCCCACCGGATCCGCGCGGGAGGAAGTTATCCCCTATGCGGAACGTGGTCGCGTCATGAGTCTCAGTTCGATTTCCCGCACGCAGGTCGTGTCGGTCGCCGTCGTGGCGGTCACCGCGGCCGTCGCCTTCAGCCCACCCAGGCTGGCCCTGGCCCTGGTCTTCGCGGGGCTCGCCGTCCTCGCGCTGGGCGTGGTCTTCGCCGTGGACCGAGAACGCAGAACCCTCGCCGAGAAGATGGAGGAGGTGCGCGTGCAGCTCGACGAGATGGCACGCGACCGCCACGACGACGTCAGCCTGGCCCGAGACCGGGACGTGCGGGTGCGCCAGACCATCCAGGAGGCCGCCGACGCCTGTGCGGACCGGACCGTGGAGGGCTGGGCCCGGTACGAGCGACAGCAGGCCAGGCTGGCCGCGACCCGCGACCAGGCGTTGGGGTCGGTCGGGAGTCCGGACGGACGCTCGGGTGAGGATTCGATCGGACGTTCGGGTGCGCACCCGGCCGGACACTCGGGTGAGGGAACGGAACCGGACGCGGCGCGAACGACTCCGGCCGAGCGGAACCTGGCCACCGCGCAGGACCTGCTCTGGAACGGCTACAGCTCCCTGGGGCTGGCGCGGCTGCGCGGCCTGGGTGCGGACTCCGAGGCCAGCCCGGCCGTACGCGCCGAGGCCCACAAGACGCTGTCCAACTGGCATCGCGCGACGGGCCAACCCGAGAGCGCCCGCGACCACGCTCACCTGGCCGATCTCTCCGCCCCGCGTGCGGCCCGGGGATCGTCCGGCGTTCCCTCGCTGCTGACGGCGCGCATCCGGGCGCCGCGTGCGGCCCGGCACTTCGACGTGGTGCTGATGTCGGACTTCCGTCTGCCCGGCGGCAGCACCGGCAGCAATCTCCAGGAGATCACCGCGCAGCGTGACGCGGGGCTGACCACCGGCCTGATCCACCACCCGGTGCTGCGCGCCGACCAGTCCCGTGGCGTCAACCCCAAGATCCTGGCCGCCGTCGACAACGACCGGGTCCGCTTCGTCGCCCCGGACGAACGCGTCACCTGCGACCTGTTGGTGGTCCGTTTCCCGCTGATCGGGCAGCGACCGATGGACGTCCTGCCGACGGTGGAGGCGGCGCGACGGATCGTGGTCCTCAACCAGACCCCGAACCGCCGGTACGGGATGGAGGAGTCCGGGCGGGAGGGTGAGGCCCCGAACGAGGCGTGGAACGTCGCGCGCTGCGTGAAGGGGTTCACGAGCATGCTCGGCGAGCACAGCTGGCACCCGATCAGCCCGCGAGTGCGCGAAGCGATGGTGCTGCACCACTCCTCGGAGATGGCGGGGGTTCCGCTGGCGGACGAGGACTGGACCAACGTCATCGACGTCGACGCGTGGCGGCGGGGAGGGCGCCGGAACCCGGACGGTCGGGTGCTGCTCGGCCGCCATTCACGGGACGACCGGGACAAGTGGCCGGAGGACCCGGCGGCACTGGCCGCCGCCTACCCGGCGCTGCCCGGCTGGGAGACGCACGTGCTGGGCGGCACGAGGTTCGCCGAACACACGTTGGGCGAACTGCCCCCGCACTGGACCACGCACCCGTTCGACTCCGTGAGCGCCCGCGAGTTCCTGAACGAACTGGACGCGTACGTGTACTTCACGGGTCAGGGGCACCTGGAGCCGTTCGGTCGGGCGCCGTTGGAGGCGATCGCGGTCGGTCTGCCGACGCTGCTCCCGCCCTCCTTCGCCCCGGTGTTCGGGGACGCCGCTCTCTACACGGAGCCGGAGGGGGTCCGGGCGGAGATCGAGGCGCTGATGGGCGACGAGGAACGGTACGCCCGGCAGGTGCGGATCGGTCACGAGGTGCTGCGTGAGCGGTTCAGCCACCAGGCGCACCTGCGCAGGCTGTTCGAGCTGGGGGTGCGGGTTCCGGCGGAGGTCCTGGAGGCTCCGAGCCCGCTGCTGGTCCCCTGATCAGTCGACCCTGTCTCGGGGGTGGGTGGGTGACCGGGGGGTCTGGGGGTGGGTCGGTGACCAGGGACTCCGGGGTGGGTCGGTGACCGGGGGCTCTCGAGGTGGGTCGGTGACCGGGGGCTCTCGAGGTGGGTCGGTGACCGGGGGCTCTCGGGGAGGGTCGGTGACCGGGGGCTCTCGGGGAGGGTCGGTGACCGGGGGCTCTCGGGGAGGGTCGGTGACCGGGGGCTCTCGGGGAGGGTCATGCCGACGGACGACCACGACTGTCGTGCGTGTTTGGACCGGAATGGCGAATTCTCGACTTCGGTCGCACCACGGTATAGCTTGACCGTTCCGACACCGGTTTCGCCTCTCCCCGAGCTCCGGTTGGACGGGCGACGACCGGATCGGGGTGCGGGCGAGGGACGTGCCATGGCCGGGGAGTACAGCCTCAAGAACCATTTCGACGGTGCGAGCGCGCGGGCCCTGGGCGAGTCGATTCGCAAGGTGCACCCGGGCTTCGACGTCGACGGGTACGCGGTGGAGGTCGCGGGGCTCGTCAGGCCACTGGAGCTCAAGGAACGGGTCCTGGTGATGGCGAAGGGCCTGCGCGACCGTCTGCCCGAGGACTACCCGAGTGCCCTCGGCGTGCTGGTCTCCTCTCTGGAGGCCGAGGCCCTGGGTGAGGGCGAGGGCATGTTCAACGAGGGCTTCTATCTGATGGCGGTGGCCCGGTTCGTGGAGGAGTACGGGCTGGAACACCCGGACGTCTCCCTGCCCGCTCTGATCGAGATCACCAAGCGCCACACGGGTGAGTTCGCCGTGCGGCCGTTCGTGCTGCGGCACTACGAGGCGACCATGGAGTTGATGCGCGGCTGCGCGCTCGACCCCGACCCCAACGTGCGCCGGTTCGCCAGTGAGGGGATTCGTCCCCGGTTGCCGTGGGCTCGCAGACTGACGAGGTTCGTCGAGGACCCGGGGCCGGTGCTGGAGGTCCTGGAGGCGCTGAGGTCGGACCCGTCGAAGTTCGTGCGCACCTCCGTCGCCAACAACCTGAACGACATGTCGAGGGAACACCCGGAGCTGGTCCTGGACGTGGCCGAGCGATGGACCCGGGAGAGCCCGACCCCTGAGACGGCGTGGATCGTCCGGCACGCGCTGCGCACCCTGGTGAAGAAGGGTGACCAGAGGGCTCTGGCCCTGCTCGGCGCCACTGGCGGTGAGCTGGTGGAGGTGGAGGGGTTGAGCCTGAGCCCGGAGGTGCTCGAACTGGGTGGGGCACTGCTCGTGCGGGTGGATCTCGTGAACAGGGACGACCGGCCCCACACGGTGATCGTGGACTACGTGGTGCACCACGTTCGGGCCAACGGAGGGCGCAGTCCCAAGGTGTTCAAGTGGACGACCCTGGAGCTGGGCGCCGGGGAGCGGCGTCGCCTGGAGAAGAAGCATCCCGTGCGCCCGATCACAACGAGAACCTACTACCCGGGGAAACACCTGGTGGAGGTTCAGGTGAACGGGTTGGTGAAGGCGGAGGTCGGGTTCGAGCTGAGGGGTGTGTGAGGGGTTGGGGGTTGGGGGTTGAGGGTTGAGGGGTGTGG